>NZ_JAHAHT010000105.1 GCF_018373095.1 Haemophilus parahaemolyticus | reverse complement strand
AGCAAAATCAACCACCTCTTTGCGTGCTGGTGTAACGGTAAAATTCGCAAGAATAATATCTACTTTGTTAGAGACCAAGTATTCCGCACGGTTTGCCGCTTCCACTAACACGAATTCAACTTTGTTTTCATCGCCTAATAAGTCTTTGGTAATCGCTTTGGCAATTTCTACATCAAAACCTTGACTTTTGCCATTAGCGTCTACATAGCCAAATGGCGGTTTATCGCTGAATACACCGATACGCACTTTGCCAGCTTGTTTTAATTGTGCAATAGTTGAAATCGGTTTTTGTGCTGCAGGCTCATCTTTATCGTTGCAAGCAGTCAATCCTGTAGCAAAAATTGCAGCGACGATTAATGCCCCGATTTTTTTGAAAGTTTTAGATGTTGTCTTCATAGTTTGTTCCTCTCGGTTCGTAATTTAAAATATTAAGAAATGCTTTTGCCCGATCTGTAGTCGGATTAGTAAAGAAATCTTCAGGCTTAGCTTCTTCGATAATCTGCCCTTTATCTATAAAAATAATGCGATTCGCAACTTGGCGGGCAAAGCTCATTTCGTGGGTAACGATCAGCATTGTTAGCCCCTCCTTTGCCAGCTCTAAAATCACATCTAATACTTCACGTACCATTTCTGGATCAAGTGCGGCAGTGACTTCATCGAATAAAATTACTTCAGGGTTCATGCAAAGGGTGCGAACAATCGCAATCCGTTGTTTTTGACCGCCCGATAATTCTCGCGGGAAAGCATTTTTGCGTTCATATAACCCAACACGCTTAAGCAGCTCATCCGCTTGTTTTTCCGCTTCAGCACGATCGCGATTTTGCACTTTAAGCGGACCAAGCAGGAGGTTGTCAATCACTGATAAATGGGAAAAAAGTTCATAACTTTGGAAAACCATTCCAATTCGTTGGCGGGCTTTGGTCCACGAAATCGCTTTGCCCAACTCTCCGTAATTTTCTAGTAAAATTTGACCGCTTTTAATCTCTTCTAAGCCATTAATGCAACGTAAGAATGTACTTTTGCCACAGCCTGATGGGCCTAAAATAACCACCACTTCACCTTTTTGCACGGAAAGATTAATGCCTTTAAGCGCAGTGACTTCGCCATAGTTTTTAACAAGATTTTTAATTTCTAGTAATGCCATTTTATTCCCACTTATTCTCTAAATACTTCGATACCAAGGATAACGGATAACAAATCACAAAATAGAGCCCGAAAATCACGCCGTAAATCCAAAAGGCAGCGGTAGGATCAGTAAACAGCGAGGTTTCGATTATTTGTTGCCCTACTTTGATGACTTCCAAAACACCAATCAACATCGCAAGCGAGCTAGTTTTAACCATCCGAGTAAAAAGGTTGATTGCACTTGGCGTCACTCGTTTAATGCTTTGCGGTAGTAAAATGTAGCGGAAAGTTTGTAGTTTGGTGAGCCCCAAAGCGTACGCAGACTCAACTTGGTGTTTCTCAATTGAGGTCAAAGCACCTCGTACTAAATCGCCCATTTCTGCTGTGCCCCAGAAAATAAAAACGATAATGCACACGGTAATTCCGCTTAAATGCACACCAAACCATTTTGCCAAGCCAAAGTAAGCAATAAACAATAAAGCAAGCAATGGAATAATGCGGACAAACTCTAAGTAAAAATGACTAATAGCTTGCACAAACTTGTTTTTACCAGTCATTATCACACCGAAAATCACACCCAAAATACTGGCGAACAATACTGAAATAAAGGCAATTTCTGCGGTAATGGCTAAGCCGTTCAATAATCGCTCAAGGTTACTCCCTTGCCATAGTAAACTAAGCCCCATATTTTGCTCTCCGTGTGCGATGTTCTAAATGATGGATAAAAATCGACATTGGTAACAGAATGATGAGATAGAAAACCACCAGCAAAAATAAGGCTTCGTTAGTTTTATAATCCATCCCAATAATCTCTTTTGCCATAAACATCAGCTCTGCAACTGCAACAGCACTGATCACTGAAGTCTCTTTCATCAAAAAAAGGGCGTTTGCACCAATTGCAGGCATCGCAATCGCAAAGGCTTGAGGAAAGATTACATAAAGAAATGCTTGCAAAGGCGTAAGTCCAATACTTAATGCTGATTCAATTTGTCCTTTAGAAACAGCTTCTAATCCACCGCGGATTGCCTCTGCCATGTAACTGCCACCTAAAAATGCCAAACCTATTACGCCACAAGTAAAACCATCTAATTTGATGCCAATTTTGGATAAGCCAAAATAGAGGAAAAATACTTGAATGAGCAATGGCGTATTACGTGAGAGTTCGATATAGCCTTGCACTAGCCAATTAAGGAATTTGACTTTATAAGTAGTGATTACCGCACAGAACAAGCCGATAATAAGCGACAACACAACTCCCCAAAAGGCGAGATGAAGTGTCATTATGGTCGCATCCATAAAACGTGGTAAAGCTTGCCAAATATATTCCCAATTCATGATTGTATCCGTAATAATCTAAAAACTGTTAAGCAATCGTTTATATGGGAGGGATATTAGAGGAGAATAAAAGGGAAAGGAAAGAATAGAAAACTATTTTTTATGCTGAAAAGTTATATCGATTAAGAGAAAAAAGCGTCAATTGATTCCACGCTCTTTTCTATTTCTTTACTTAATCAACGCCTTAAGCTGCTTCAACTTCTCTTCTTTACTCATTGCTTGCTCTGCAACTTTATTTAAATCATCCACCAAATGCGGTTGCGTAGTTTCTCTCTGTACATAAACAGGTTTTGCTTCTGAAATTTCTTCAGCATAAGCCATCAGTTGCTCAAGCCATTGCAATTTTTTAGGATCATCGTGGTAAGTTTGCGAAAGCATTTCGATCGACTGTGCAAACTGCTCTGCTTTGGCATCAATCTGCTGATTGCAATATTTCTGCCATTTGACTTGCTCTGCCCGAGTTAGGGTTTCAGGATAATGGCGAGCACGATAATGGAACAACAATTGTTCCACGCGTGGATCGGCAAATTTTAAGCCGTGATGCACCAATTCTTCAGGTTTAAGTGTACGTAAAATTGCCATATTATTTTTATCTGCTGGCGAGAAAAAACCATCATAAAGCGTGGTTTCCACATTCTCACTCGAGGCAAAAGTTCGTTCATCGCTAAAAATTTCGCTCACTTTTTGGCGTAATAAACTTTTATGCTGTTTTAACGCTTTTAAATTTTGCAAGCAAAGTTCACGATCGATGCCTAAACGTTCGGCATTTTCAGGTAAAAGTACTTTTGCAGGAGCTAAAATCGGGCATTTGTTGATATGCACTAATTTCAACGGCACAGGCAATTCGTTGTCGGCTAAATTTTCACGCTTGGTGTAAAGACGAGTTTTGAGTGCTTGTGGATCATCATTGAGCAAGCCTTGAATATCGCCCGATAAATCGCACACAATAACGGCATTTTTATTAGTTGGATGCCACTCAATCGGCACTACCCACGCAATATTACCACGATAATTACCAAGCATACCTGATACGTGTACAAGCGGCGTCATTTCGCCCGTATCTATCAAACTTTCCACTTCTTTTTTGCCACGATGTTCAAAGAAATAATTGAACAATTTAGGTTGTTTCTCTTTAAGTAATTTCGTCATTGCGATAGTTGCATACACATCCGCCATCGCGTCATGGGCATTCTCGTGCTCAATCCCATTCGCTTTGGTAAGATTTTCCAATTTAAAATTAGGGATCCCCTCTTCATCAGTAACCCAATTGATGCCATCTGGACGTAACGCATAGCACGCTCGTACCACATCTAACAAATCCCAACGCGAATTGCCGTTTTTATAGCTATATTCATAAGGATCAAAAAAATTACGAAAGAAGGTATAACGTGTCATTTCATCATCATAACGGATATTGTTATACCCCATCACACAAGTATTAGGCTGGCTAAATTCAGCGTGAATTTTTGCCGAAAATTCGGGCTCTGACAAACCCTCTGCATTGCATTGTTGAGGCAAAATCCCCGTTACCATAACTGCTTCAGGGGCTGGCAGATAATCAGGTGTTTGTTTGCAATAGAACATGATAGGTTCGCCAATGATGTTAAAGTTGCTATCGGTGCGAATACCTGCAAATTGGGCGGGACGATCCGAGGCAGGATTAACGCCAAAACTCTCGTAATCGTAGAAAAAGAAGGTTTGGTTTTTGTTCATAGAATGTCACTTGCTTAAAATAATTGGCATTATTGTAACATATTGAAATCACGATGAAATACGCAAAAAAAAGCCCGTAATCAAAAATCGAAAACGGGCGGAGGTCTTATTAAGAAAATGAAAAAAACTTTGCTGATAATTTCAATCAGTTAGCGATTTATCTGACTAAGTCATTTTTATAAAGTTCACTATTTTTTCAAAAAATGTAAAAAAATTTTTAAACTTGCAATAAGAGATTGTTTTATCAACAATCTTTTTGTTCTTTTGCCTCTTCTTGCACGCGTTGTCGGAAACGTCCTGCGGCGAAGTGATAGAACGGTTTCGGGCAGAAATAACGAGAGACCATTGAAGCAATGAGGCTACCGACCAGCACCCAAAACAATACAGGCTGACTTCCTGTCATTTCCATCACAACGACACTGGCGGTAATTGGGGATTGCGTTCCGCCTGCAAGAAAAGCAGCCATACAGAGCAACACCAACAAACGCTGATCGACAATCCCACCTGTAAGCGTTGCAATTTCCACCCCAATGCCTGCACCAACAGTTAAGGATGGTGTGAAAATCCCGCCAGCAATGCCCGTCCAGTAAGTGGTTACCGTTGCAAAAAGTTTGGCAATTCCAACCGCTTGCGGGTCTATTACCTCTCCATTCAATGCTCGACTCACGACCTCATAGCCCGTACCGTAAGTTTGTCCTGAAGTATAACTCCCTAATCCTGCAAGCATAAGCCCCAGCATTAACGCCATATAAATTGGATGACGACGAACCCAACCACGAATCTTAGCAGGCGAAACACTCGCTACACCTTTTGCCAACAAGCGGGCGAATAATCCTCCTAAAATGCCACAAATGACACCGCACAATGCAACCCATAAAATCATTTTAGGCACAGTTGTAGCCCCTTGATATTGCGGGAAATAGGGGTTATTTCCTTCAATCGCCACCAAAATAAAACCTGAGGCAAGCACACCAAGTACAACACGTCTACCCCAACGGAGCACCATTCCTCGACCTAATTCTTCAATCGCAAAAATCACGCCTGCAAGCGGGGCATTAAATGCCGCCGCTAACCCACCGCCTGCCCCCGCTGCCATCAGTTCGTTTGCCGTTAAACCTTTAAACGCATAGCCGTGCTTATGACAAAAATTTCCCCAAGCTAACATGACAGCAGCCCCTACTTGCACTGAAGGACCTTCACGCCCTACCGATGCACCAATTAACATTGCCAAAAAAGTAAGTGGAATTTTCCAAATCGTCTGCCAAAAAGTCACCAAACGACTTTTAAGTGAACCGTGTGGCAGGCTCATTGAGGCAATCACTTGCGGAATACCACTGCCCGATACATAAGGTGTATATTTTGCGGTAAACCACGCGAGTAACGCCATTCCAAGCGGTAAAATAAACCAAACCGCTAGCGGATATTTTGCTGTCCAAATGCTATTCCAATACAAACCAAGTTCGGCTAATTTGGCAAAACCCAATGCCGAAAGCGAAACAAAACTCGCTCCGATAAGCAGACAAGCAAATTCAATGCTTTTACGTGAAATGCGATTCGTTTGGCGAAGTTTTTTGTGCAATCCTCGCCGAAATTTTGTGATAAGGGATTTTAGATACTGGGTTATCATATTCGTGACTACCATAACGAGAAGAATTTAGGCTTTAGCATAAAACGAATAGCAAAATTTTCTAGTTAATTCGATCAAATTTCTAGCATTTTTGTAAGAAAATGTAAAAAATCCCCCATTCATTGCGGAATTTCTTGTAAAATAAGCAACGATTTTTTATTAAAAATTGATCAAAATAATTTTGAGGTATTCAATGTCTAAATTTCCATCAATTTCAGAAATTCTTTCAGGCAAAGTTGCCGTAGGA
>NZ_JAHAHT010000104.1 GCF_018373095.1 Haemophilus parahaemolyticus | reverse complement strand
ACCCTGAAGAAACACGGCCATAAGCAGTGAAAGCTGCAAACCTTGTAGAATTTCAGGTGTGTAATCAATTTGAAAGGCTTCAATCATCACCGCTGGACTGATGACATAAAGTCCAATAATGGAAAGCGGCTTGCTATCTTCAGATTTTAATAATTTTGATTTAACCAACCCATAACCAATAAGCACAATAAGTGTCAGTTCAATAATTTTAGTGCCGAGTAAAAAAGCGATGTCCATAGTGAATCTTGATGAGAAAAGTTTTGTTTATTAAACAATAGATAAAAGAAAAAACAAAATAACTTTTGTAATTATTCGTCACATAGTATTGTGTTTTAGATGTAAGTATTTAGTAGTTTTAAATCCAATAGAGAATATTGAAAATGTTTGATGAAAGCAATAAAAGGAAAAAATAAAAAAGTGCGGTTAAATGGAACCGCACTTTGAACTATTACTAATACATCAATTTAGAAGTCAATGCTTGCGTTTAAGCTAAATGTGCGAGGTGCTCCAGAAACTAAATATCCATAATTAGGGTAGCCGCCAACAGATTCCCAATATTTTTTGTTGGTGAGATTATCAATTCGCGCTCTTAGTGTGATAGGCGTGTTACCAATCATTGCGATATAACGAGCTCCCACATCTACTTTCGTCCAGCCTTTAACTTTCAGTGTATTTTGTGAATCTGCATAGCTTGAACCTGTGTAGGTAATACGAGATTCTAAGGTAAGTCCTTCTAATGCTCTCACATCATATTCTAGCCCTAGATTGCCTTGAAATTTTGGTACACCAATCGTGTATTTGCCTTCTGTTGTGTTAGAACCTGTTTTACGTTGTTTGGCTTGTAAGAATGTCACACCACCTAATAAACGAATATTCGATGTGATTTGCCCGTAAACATTTATTTCTGCCCCATTATGGCGATCTTTGCCTTTTGTTGTGTAGTAATTATTGCTATCTAAATAACCACGCGGTTTCTCAGTACTAAAGAGCGCTATGCTTGTGCCAAATCCACTTTGTGACTCATATTTAATGCCAATTTCTTTTTGTTTAGAAATATAAGGTTTTTGTGTTTCACCTTGATTCACTGCAGTGCTTGGAGCGGTATCTCCTTGAGCAAGGCTTTCGATATAGTTTCCATAAATGGATAATTCGGGTAGGATTCGGTAAACAACTCCAACACTTGGACTAATTCGTGAATCGTTATAGTAACCGCCTTCAATTCCAGTATTGTATGCGAAATCTCTTGAAACAATTTGTTGCCAACGAGCACCTAAGGTCACTTGAAGTTTTTTATCTAATACCGACAACGTATCGCCAATAGCAACGCTATTTAACGTTGCTCGATGTTGTAGTGCAGGTGATGAAAGATCATTGCCTTTTAGTGCATTCGCAGAATAAGCAATACTAGAAATGAATGTTGGGTGATAAAGATTGGTTGCAAACGTATTTTGCCAATCCATGACATAGGCATTTTTACGTTTTTCTTGATAACGATTGGCGGATAAGACCACGTCATGTTCCACTTCATTTGTTGTAAAATGACCTTTTAATCCTATTTCGCTCGTGTGAATAATGTCGCGTCGAGTATTATCAAAACGGTATTCAGTGCCATTACCATTAATATTGTTCACGCGTAAATTAGCCAATACATTCGCTTCTTTGCCATAGCGATAGCCATAAGCGGCATAAGCCGTTAAGTTTGGGTGTAAATCATATTCTGCACGAAATGTGCCGAAAATATCGCTTTCTTCAGAATAAGTCCATCCTTGTCCCCAATTGCTACGAGGGTTAGGAGTCGAAGGAACTACGGTTACACCAGATAGTGTAACACTTGGACGTGGGCTGCCTAAGTAGTTTTTCTGATAGCCTAAATCTGCAGATAAACGTACTTTTTCAACTTCCCAGTCTAGTCCTAAATGGAAGACTGTATTGCGAGCATTGTCATTATCAATGGCACTTTCTCCTTCCGTATGAGCGGCATTTAAACGCACACCGAATTCTCTATTTTCACCCAGACGGCGAGAAATATCTGTAGAGAAATTTGCTCTTTCATTGCTGGAGTAGCCTAAATTTAAGCGGTTAAGGTCTTCAGCTTGTGCACGTTTTGGCATTAATGCAATGGTTCCGCCAATTGAACCACCTCCTGGTGCCATACCGTTTAAGAAGGCCGAAGAACCACGTTGAACTTCTACACGTTCAAACATTTCAGAGGCGATATATTGACGTGGCAATAAGCCATATAAACCGTTATATAGAATATCGTCGGAATTGGTAATGAAACCTCGCATAAAATAGGACTCTTGGAAATTACCAAAACCACGAGCAACACGGACATTTGGATCGTTTTTTAGTACATCTGCCACACTACGAGCTTGTTTATCTTGAATGAACTTGTTAGTGTAGCTTGTTGTCGCAAATGAGCTTTCTAAGTTCGATTTATTTCCTAGAATACCAATACGGCTACCACTTGCAACTTGGCCACCTGCGAATTCTTTGCTTAATCCAGTTTGCGAGGCATCAGCACTCACTTCAATGGTATCCAGTTGCTCAACATTCTCTTCCGCATAAGCGGTGTTCATTGCAAGTAAAATGCTACTTGCGACAGTAGTTAAAAGAAAGGATTTTTTCATTGTAAAGTTCCTTTTGTGTTGATAAAAATGATATTTTCTCGGTTATTATGTGCGAATGTCGCACAAATCCAGTTTGGATAATTAAATTTTTCGCATCATCACTAAAAAATAGCTTCCTCCTAACAAAGTGGCGATAAGGCCAGCAGGAATTTCATAAGGGAATAAAACTTGTCGTCCAACCCAATCCGCTAAAACCATAATGGTTGTCCCGAGAAGTGCAGAAATAAGTAACTGATTTTTGGCTTTGTGAACGCCTAAAAAATTCGTTAAATGTGGTACTAAAAGACCGATAAAGCTCAACGGTCCGATCATTAATGTGGCGATGGCTGTTAGTGCTGCACTGAATAAAATCAGTATCCAGCGGGTGAGTTTTAAATTTAGCCCTAAAGCTTTTGCTATGGGGGCTTGTAGGCTTAAGAGTTCTAGCCAACGACTAAAAATTAAACTGATAAGTAAAAGTCCAAGGCTTAGTATGAAAAATGGCACAGCAAGCTTTGGATCGGTATTTTGTGTAGAGCCTGATGTCCATGAAATTAATTGATTTGCACGCGGGTCACCACTTGCAATAGCAAGGCGTTGCACCGTATCAAATAAGGCAGAAAGACTAATTCCTGTAAGAAGAATTTTCTCGGGGAGCATTCCGTTACGTTGATTGATCGCTGCCAAAATGGCTAGTGCGATAAATGCTCCGACAATACCAGAGATCCAAAATAGTATCGTTTGTTGTGTGGGAAAAACAAAGAGCAACACTAAAATACCCATGCCAGCTCCAGATGAGACTCCTAATAATTCGGGACTTGCCATTGAGTTTAAGGTTAAGCGTTGTAACAGCACACCTGCAACTGAAAGTAAAATGCCTGCGCAAATTGCAATAAATATACGTGGATAACGCAATTCAAGTAATTCCAGATTAAAAGGATTATCGAATGTGGTAATTTTAATGTAAGGATAAAATTGCATTTTCCCCACAAATAAGGCTAGCATCACACTTATCGCTAATAAAACGATAATAAAGATTGTAAAGAGCGGTCGATATTGGCGAGATTTTTGCAGTGAATTTTCGGTTAATCGTCCTGTGTTTGGCAAGGCTTTAAACATTAGCCACAGTAGCAACGGTGTGCCGAGTAGGGCCGTCACCGCACCTGTTGGCAGACTGATTTGATAATAAAGATTGATAAATTGTAAAATCAAATCCGTGATAGCAAGTAATAATGCTCCCATTGCAAAAGAGCCGATAAGTTGCCATTTTAATGTGCGAATTCCCATTTGTCGGATAATCGTTGCTGCCGCTAATCCCACAAATCCCAACATTCCTACTTTGCTGACTACGGATGAAATTAAATAAGCACCAGTTACCACGCCAATAAAGCGAAGTTTGCCTACAGGCACACCGAGACTTTTGGCGTTATTGTCATTTAACGTCAAAATACTAAATGGGCGAATAAGGGCAAAAACAATGGCAAAACAGACCGCACTTTGTAGACTTAATAGTTGGCTATCTCGCCAGCTTTCTTGTACCAGTGAGCCAGCTCCCCACAAGGCTAAACCACGAGATTCTTCAGGATAGAACAACATCATCATACCCGTAAATGAACCAAAATACAGATTGACAACAAGGCCTGCTAAAATCAATAAAAGTGGTGACATGGTTTTTCGTATGGCAAGGGTCATTACTAATAGCAAACTCAATCCTGCCCCCAATAAGGCAATAAAACTTGCACCCATTTCGAGCAATTTGGGAGCAAAAATTGTCGCTAAGAATAATGTCATTTGCGAGCCACTGCTGATACCAAGCGTATTGTCAGAGGCTAGTGGATTGCTCATTACTTGTTGTAATAATAAACTGGCAAAGGCTAAGGCTCCACCTGCTAGTAACGCCATTGTAATGCGTGGCAGACTGTAAGATTGCACAAGTAATAGATCCAAGTTATCAGTATGTTGGAATACTAACCAGATTGATGTATTTTCAGGTATTTGAGCATGGAGCAAGGAAACGGTCAATCCAACAAAAAGTGTGAACAATAATGCAAAGAAAATTCTAGTACGATTTACCATGCCTCACCTCCATGAATTAAGCTTTCTGTTAGAGTCTGTGCGAAACGTTCGGCAGAAGGAATACCACCAAATGACCAAACAGCAGGTAATACAAGAGCATCCTTGGCTAAGGGTAAATATTGCCATAAGGTGTTATGTGTTAAGGCTTGGGCGATATTATTCGGATAAGGTTTTACGACAATAAATCGCGTATTTTGTGGTAGGTGAGCAAGCTCGGTAATCTCAATATTTTGAAAGCCCCAAATATTAACCTCAGGCAAATACGCATTCTGAAAACCGAGTTGTTTGGCGACTGCGCCGAAAAGGCTATTTTCACCATAAATGCGTAAATGACGCGTATCAATAAATTGCACGATAGCAAGTGGACGTTCTGCAAACTGCGATTGATGTTGGATAAGTCGTTCTCTTAATTTTTCAATGTTAGAGGTGTAACGAGTAATTAATTTTTTAGCCGCTTGTGGTTTATTGATAATTTGGGCTATTTCTTGTGTGGCGGCTAAGATGTTTTGCCAAAGATCACCTGTTTGATAAAAATTCACGTTATATACTCTTCCATAAGACGACAGTTTTTCATTTAACCCTGCATAGAATTGGCTATGAATAAAACGTAATGGCTGGTTTTTTACGTCATGGGATAACATAGAAATGACTTCAAAATTCGGTTGTAAGCGAATGCCTAAATCAATGGTATCTTCGGGAAGTTTCGGTTCCATTACCCAAGTTCGATAACTGTGTATATCACCGACAGCGATTGGATTTTCACCGAGTGCCAATAAGGTCTCAGTAACTGTCCAATCCACAGTGGCTATATTTTGTTGTCCTTCATCAGCTTGGACATAAATGCTGAAAAGTGCGGTCAATATGAATAAGATTTTTTTCATATTATGTTCCAACTAATAAAAGCTTACAGGACGATGAGTTTTAGGATGGTCGAGCACATTTAATTCAATGCCGTAAATAGCTTGAAGTGATGACGTATTGACAATTTCATGGGCATTGCCTTGGACTAGCAGTTTCCCACTATGTAGAGCAACTAAATGATCGCAAAAATAAGATGCTAAATTAATATCGTGAATAACGATAATCACGCCTAAATTTAACTCGCGACTTAATTGGTAGACAAGCTGCATTACTTCTACTTGGTGGGCTATATCTAATGCCGCAAGAGGCTCGTCTAGTAATAAGTATTGGCTTTGTTGTGCTAAAAGCATCGCCAACCAAATACGCGAACGTTCGCCACCTGAAAGTGTATCCACAATCTGATTGGCAAATTTTTCTGTATGGGTGAGTTCAAGAGCACGCTGAATGGCTTGTTTATCAACACTTGTTTGGCGCCCGAATAAACCATTCCACGCATAACGCCCCATTGTAATAAGTTCTTTT
>NZ_JAHAHT010000103.1 GCF_018373095.1 Haemophilus parahaemolyticus | reverse complement strand
AGGTACGGTGATTAGTAACCCGCCTTATGGTGAGCGTTTAGGCACAACACCTGCATTAATCGCCCTTTATTCAGTGTTTGGTCAGCGTTTAAAACAGCAATTTACAGGCTGGAATGCTTCGATTTTCAGCGGCGAACCTGAATTACTCAACTGCTTGCGTTTGCGTTCAGCTCGTCAATTTAAAGCGAAAAATGGACCGCTTGATTGCGTGCAAAAAAACTACTCCATCACGCAACATCTTGAAAACACAGAGCAAAACGAACTGGCATTTAAACCAGAGCAGCAAGTAGCGACAGATTTCGCAAATCGCCTTGCCAAAAACATCAAGAAAATTGAAAAATGGGCGAAGCAACAAGGCTTAGATGCTTATCGCTTATATGATGCCGACTTGCCAGAATATAATTTAGCAGTAGACAGATATGGCGATCACATTGTGGTGCAAGAATATGCTGCACCAAAAAATATTGATGAACAAAAAGCTCGACAACGCTTGTTGGATGCGGTTTCCGCAACGCTTTATGTAACAGGTGTAGAAACCAATAAATTGGTGCTCAAAGTGCGTCAAAAACAGAAAGGCACGAACCAATACGAAAAATTGGCAAATAAAGGCGACTATTTCTACGTAAATGAATATGGGGCAAAATTGTGGGTGAATCTTACCGATTACCTTGATACAGGCTTGTTCTTAGATCACCGCTTAACGCGTAAAATGGTGGGTGAAATGGCAAAGGGCAAAACCTTCCTTAATCTATTTGCTTACACGGGCTCAGCAACCGTTCACGCAGCACTTAATGGAGCAAAAGCGACCACAACAGTGGATATGTCAAACACTTATCTTAACTGGGCAGAACAGAATTTAGAACTTAACGAAATTCCATTAAGAAATCATCGCTTATTCCAAGCCGATTGCTTGCAATGGTTGGCTGAATGTCGTGAACGTTTTGAAGTGATTTTTGTTGATCCGCCAACATTCTCTAACTCAAAACGAATGAATGAAAGCTGGGATGTGCAACGTGACCATATCAAACTAATGAGCCAACTCAAACGCATTCTTACCCAAGACGGCACGATTATTTTCTCAAACAATAAACGTGGCTTTAAAATGGATATGGAAGGCTTAGCAGAGTTAGGCTTAAAAGCAGAAAATATCTCGAAAAAAACGCTTCCGCTAGATTTTGAACGTAACCCACATATTCATAATTGTTGGGTGGTTGGGCATATTTAAGGGAAATATATGCAAGTAACGTATGACGAAATAATTACATCTGAAAAAAATTAATCAATAGAGTTGGATAACCCTATTGTTATAGCATTTGCCACAGATCTAAAATATTCTAAACATTTAGGAACATTAATCACATCTATACTAGATAATAAAGAGAGTAATATTAGCTTTCATATCTTTCTGACATAAATTGGAAAGTAGTCAAACTGAAAAATTAGAGAGTCTTCCATATAATAATTTCTCTATAACTTATTATTTCTTAAATAAAGAATATTTTATTAATTTACCTATATGCGGGCATTTTTTACTGAGATTTATAATAGAATAATTGTACCTAATGTATTATCAAAGAAAATATAGATTGAGTTTTATATTTTGACGTAGATACTTTATGTTTAAATGAATTAGCATCTCTATTCTTTTGTGATATGGAAGATAAAACAATTGCTGCTGTACCAGATTCTATATCATTGGATTATCTAAATAAACTGGAGAAGATTGGATTTCCTAGAACTTATGTGTAATTCAATTCAGGAGTATTGCTTATAGATATCAAAAGATGGCTAGTAAATAATACTTTTTCTAAATTTTTAGGGTGTTTAGGTAAAACAACTTTTTCTTACCCAGATCAAGATATGCTAAATATTCTATTTAAGAATGATACAAAGTATCTTCCTGAGCAGTATAATTGGAGAAATTGGAAAGAAACAGAAAAAGAGCTCATTAAAGATAATAATGTCAGAATAGTACATTTTACGGGAGAAATAAAACCATGGACAGAAATTGGATACTGCAATTTATATCATAAATTTTATAGTAGAAGTTTATGGAAAAATGTTCCATTGTCTCATCCTGTCACAACAAGAGAGCTAAGAAAATTTGCCAAAATATTATTCTTTAGACTACATATTTTCAAAGCTATAAAATATCAAATAATATACTTTAAGAAAAACTAAAACCTTAATCTAAATGTAGGTGAATAAATGATTTTTATTATCAACCTAGAAAAATCCAAAGAAAGACGAGATTTTATATCTAACCAATTTGATAACTTACCTCAAAAGATAGATTATCAATTCTTTAAAGCGGTGTATGGCAAAGAAGAACCTAACCACCCTTTATTCTCAAAATATAATGAGAAAAAACGTTTTGAGAGAAAAGGGCATTATATGAGCTTGTCTCAATTAGGCTGTTTTGCAAGTCATTATCTATTATGGCAGAAATGTATTGAATTAAATCAAGGGATTATTGTATTGGAAGACGA
Source organism: Haemophilus parahaemolyticus (assembly GCF_018373095.1). GTDB lineage: Bacteria > Pseudomonadota > Gammaproteobacteria > Enterobacterales > Pasteurellaceae > Haemophilus_A > Haemophilus_A parahaemolyticus_A. Next base: position 3,662 of record NZ_JAHAHT010000103.1, on the reverse strand, counting down.
TGCAATAATTCATTCTAACTTTCTTGAAGCTCTAGAATTTATCTCATCAGATAAAAACCATTTTGAGTTCCTTTGGCTTAGTCCACCAGCTCCAGCCAAGAGAAATCAAAAAGGCAAAATGATCTACTCTTTAGATAAAATCGAAATCACTCGTTATAAAGAAGGGTGGGGAAATGCTACAGGTTATTTTATTACTCCTAAGTCTGCTAAAAAATTATTAGATTACTGCGAAGAATGGATCTTAGACGTAGATATTATGATGGAGAGATACTGGGAAAATAAATTAGACCATCTTGCAATTACTCCTGCATGTGTTGAGCCAGATTTTTCAAAAGAAAGTAATATTCCAGTAGATAAACAACAAGGGAAAAGAACATTAAAAACTAAAATCATGAGAGAAATTTATAAAACTAAAGATAATATAAATAAATTCATTTACGATATTTTATACAAATAATAGACTTCCAATCCCTAAAACTCTTTCTTGACCTCGCCCAAAGCCGCAGTTTTATCCGCACTGCGGAAAAAAGCTATATGAGTGCTTCAACTCTTACACGCCATATTCAGCGAATGGAAGAGGAGATAGAACAACCGCTTTTAGTCAGAGATAACCGCCAAGTGCATCTTACAGAAGCGGGCGAAAAATTCTTGGAATTTGCAAAACAGAGTTGGGCAGATTGGCAAGCGATGAAAAATGCACTTTTGCCTCATCAAGGAGAAGTTAGAAGGCGAGTTGCAACTTTTCTGTTCAGTAACAGTAGCTTATAGCCATTTGCCTGCAATGTTAGAGATGTATTTCAACATTTTGCTGCAATTATAACCACATAAATGGAATTGAGAATTTTGGGAGTCAAGCAAAACGTCATTGACGTAAGTTTAATCGCATTTAAATAGAGTAGATTCCATAATTTTTCTCTACTCTTTTTATAAATCGGACATTCCCCTTTACAAATTTTTCCGCTATCCTTAGCACAATATTCCAACAAAAAGGCAATCAGACCATTACTCAACAACTTCTTCTCCCGATTCATCAAAATGATGATGAAACATTTGAAAATTTCTATTCAGAAAACAACCCTGTGTTGTTGGATTCGTTACGCCAAAATTTTGTGGATGTCCAACAGCCGTTTTTCTATATCTGGGGAAATCAGGGCTGTGGGAAAAGTCATCTCTTAAAAGCCGTTACGAATCAATCTCTTTTTAATCATCAATCCGCAAGTTATATTCCTCTGGATAAATCTCGCTATTTTTCCCCGCAAGTATTGGAAAATGCGGCTCAAATGGATGTGGTATGTTTAGACGATTTCCAAACTATCGCAGGCAATGAAGAGTGGGAACTCGCCATTTTCGATCTTTTCAATCAAATCCGTGAGCAACAAGGCTTATTTGGTAGCGAACACAAAACCTTGTTATTGATTAGTGCGAATTGTCCACCTCACGAATTGAAAATTAGCTTGCCAGATTTACACTCTCGTTTGATTTGGGGTGAGGTTTATCAGCTCGCTGATTTGAGCGATGAGCAAAAACGCATTGTGTTACAAAATAATGCTTATCAAAAAGGTATGGAGCTTTCAGATGAGGTCGCTAATTTCCTTTTAAAACGGCTTGGCAATGATCTTGCAGTCTTGCTTAAAGAGTTGGATCTGCTTGACCGAGCCTCGCTACAAGCTCAACGAAAACTGACTGTGCCTTTTGTTAAAGAAGTTCTGTACTTATAAATTCACAAAAATTTGTTTTAAAACAAATTGATCACTCTAAATAGGTAGGCTGTTTTTTACGCTAATCAGACTGATTATGGTAAACTTGCCTATCTTTTAATACCCTATCCGTGTTATGCAATCGAATGTACTAACTCTCAATAATATTGCCTGCGAACGTGGTGAAAACCGTCTGTTTGAAGGTTGTTCTTTTACGCTCAATCAAGGCGATTGGGTACAGATTGAAGGGCATAATGGTATCGGTAAAACGAGTTTACTCCGTATTTTAGCGGGGCTTGCTTTACCTGCTGAAGGCGAAGTGCTTTGGAATGGTCAAAAAATCCAAAAATGTCGCGAAGAATATTATAGTGAGCTGTTTTATCTTGGGCATCACGCAGGGATTAAACCCGAATTGACACCGTGGGAAAATCTGCGTTTTTATCAAAAAGTGCAGGGCTTAGCATTAAGTAATGAAGCGCTTTGGCATGCACTTGAAAAAGTTGCACTAGTTGGGCGGGAAGATTTACCTTGCTCGCATCTTTCTGCGGGGCAGCAACGCCGTGTTGCATTGGCAAAATTGTGGCTAACTAAACAGCAACTTTGGATTTTAGATGAGCCGTTCACCGCGATTGATAAAAAAGGTGTAGCCGATTTAATCGCTCATATTGAACAACATTGCCAAAATGGGGGAATAGTGATTTTTACCAGCCATCAAGCGGTCGAAAATCCTCATTTAAAAGCGATTTCCTTGGATCAATTTAAACTATGATTTTATTGAACATCATTCAACGAGAATTAACTATCGCATTTCGTCGACCTGCTGAAATTCTGAATCCGCTCTGGTTTTTTTTGATCGTGATTACGCTTTTTCCGCTGTTGATGGGGCCGAACCCTGAACTTCTGGGAAAAATCGCTTCAGGCATTGCGTGGGTTGCCGCATTATTATCGGCATTGCTCTCGTTTGAGCGCCTTTTCCGTGATGATTATTTAGATGGCTCATTAGAGCAATTGATGTTGTTGCCAGTTGGCTTACCGCAAGTGGCACTTGCCAAAGTCATAGCACATTGGCTGTTGACAGGATTACCACTGATTTTGCTTTCACCTATTGCGGCGATTTTGCTCTCTCTTGAAACTCATGTGTGGGGAGCGTTAGTGCTCACCCTGTTATTAGGTACGCCAATTTTGAGCTGTTTAGGGGCAATTGGTGTGGCTTTAACCGTTGGTTTACGAAAAGGTGGTACGCTGTTGAGCTTGCTGATTTTACCGCTCTTTTTGCCTGTGTTGATTTTTGCAGCAGCAGTGCTTGAAGCGGCAACCGTTAATATGAACTATAGTGGTCAGCTTGCGATTATCGGTGCGATTTTAGCCATTACTTTAACTTTTTCGCCTTTTGCGATTGCAGGAGCATTACGCATCAGTCTGCAATAGCAAGCGGTATGATTTAATTGACATTTTACCAATTTGGAGCTTTTTCTATGTGGAAATTTCTGCATCCCTATGCTAAGCCTGAAACGCAATATCGCTTGCTAGGGAAAATTCAGCCTGCGATTGGCTATTTAAGCCTGATCTTACTGGTAATCGCCTTCGTTTTAGGCTTAGCCTTCGCCCCAAAAGATTACCAACAGGGCGAGAGCTATCGTATCATCTTTATTCACGTGCCCGCCGCGATTTGGTCGATGGGAGTGTATGGTTCAATGGCATTAGCAGGTCTAATTGCGTTGGTGTGGCAAATTCGTCAAGCAAACCTCGCAATGATTTCAATGGCACCAATCGGCTTGGTGTTTGCCTTTATTTCGCTTGTAACAGGGGCAATCTGGGGGAAACCAATGTGGGGCACTTGGTGGGTATGGAGATCGGAAGAGCACACGTGAAGGGAAAACGTCAGCAGGAGATTTTGCGCATTATTGAGGAACAGGATATTGATACACAGGATCAGCTTCTGGCGGAGCTGAGGGCCCGCGGACT
>NZ_JAHAHT010000005.1 GCF_018373095.1 Haemophilus parahaemolyticus | reverse complement strand
TGTTTTCCCCTTGAAGTTCATCATGTGAGACTTATCTTGAAAACAAGAACGGAAATCACCGCACTTTAAGAAATAAAAAATTTTTAAAATTTTCTCTTGAAATGCGAAAGAATATCCACATCTTACAATTCGTAATAAATAGGGCTACAAGCCTTACCCCGAATTTTAAAATTTTTACTAGGAGTACAAAATGGGAAAAATTATTGGTATTGATTTAGGTACAACAAACTCTTGTGTAGCTGTAATGGACGGCGACAAAGCGCGCGTAATTGAAAATGCAGAAGGTGCACGTACAACCCCTTCAATCATTGCTTATACAGATAATGAAACCTTAGTTGGTCAGCCAGCAAAACGTCAAGCAATCACTAACCCGAAAAATACATTATTCGCAATTAAACGTTTAATTGGTCGTCGTTTTGAAAGCGAAGAAGTTCAACGCGATATTAAAATTATGCCTTTCGAAATCGTGCGTGCAGATAACGGCGATGCGTGGGTAAATGTAAAAGGTGATAAATTAGCACCACCGCAAATTTCTGCTGAAGTATTGAAAAAAATGAAAAAAACGGCAGAAGATTTCTTGGGCGAGTCTGTAACAGAAGCGGTAATTACCGTTCCTGCATACTTTAACGATGCACAACGTCAAGCAACGATTGATGCAGGTAAAATCGCAGGTTTAGATGTTAAACGTATCATCAATGAACCGACAGCGGCTGCGTTAGCATTTGGTTTAGGTTCAAGCAAAGAGAACCAAGTGATCGCAGTTTATGACTTAGGTGGTGGTACATTCGATATTTCAATCATCGAAATTGATAACTTCGATGGTGAACAAACTTTCGAAGTATTAGCAACAGGTGGTAACACTCACTTAGGTGGTGAAGACTTCGATAACCGTGTCATCGACTACATTATTGATGAGTTCAAAAAAGAGCAAGGCGTTGATTTACGTAACGACCCAATGGCATTACAACGTGTGAAAGAAGCAGCTGAAAAAGCGAAAATCGAACTTTCATCAGCACAATCTACAGAAGTGAATCTTCCGTATATCACAGCAGATGCAACAGGTCCTAAACACTTAGCAATCAGCGTAACCCGTGCGAAATTAGAAGCATTAGTTGAAGACTTAGTAGCAAGCTCAATTGACTCATTAAAAGCAGTATTAAAAGATGCAGGTAAGAGTGTAAACGAAATCCACGATATCATTCTCGTGGGTGGTCAAACTCGTATGCCGTTAGTACAACAAAAAGTGGCTGAATTCTTCGGTAAAGAAGCTCGTAAAGACGTAAACCCAGATGAAGCGGTGGCAATTGGTGCTGCGGTTCAAGGTGGTGTATTAAAAGGTGATGTGAAAGACGTTCTATTATTAGACGTAACCCCATTATCACTTGGTATCGAAACCATGGGGGGGGTGATGACAACCTTAATTGAGAAAAACACCACGATTCCAACTAAAAAATCGCAAGTGTTCTCAACTGCGGAAGATAACCAAAGTGCGGTAACCATTCACGTTCTTCAAGGCGAGCGTAAACGTGCGGCAGACAATAAATCTTTAGGTCAATTCAACCTAGAGGGTATTAATCCTGCACCGCGTGGTATGCCACAAATTGAAGTAACATTTGATATCGATGCAAACGGCGTAATCAACGTATCTGCAAAAGATAAAAATACGGGTAAAGAGCAACAAATCCGCATTCAAGCGTCTTCAGGTTTATCTGATGAAGAAATTCAACAAATGGTGCGTGATGCAGAAGTGAACGCAGATGCAGACCGTAAATTTGAAGAGTTAGTGCAAGCACGTAACCAAGCAGATGGTATCGCACACGCAACTCGCAAACAAATTACCGAAGCAGGTGATGCGTTAGCCGCTTCAGACAAAGAGAAAATTGAAGCAGCGGTGAACGAACTTGAAACGGCAGCAAAAGGCGAAGACAAAGCAGAGATTGAAGCAAAAATTGAAGCATTAATCAAAGCGTCTGAACCACTTATGCAAGCAGCGCAAGCAAAAGCACAAGCGGGCGAACAACCGCAACAATCATCAGCAAAAGATGATGGCGTGGTAGATGCTGAATTTGAAGAAGTGAAAGACAACAAATAATTTCACAGCTCTTCGAGCATAAATAAAGGGCGTGGAAACACGCCCTTTTAGTGTATTTAGCATAGTAAGAATCGAGAGAATTTAACTCTATTGTTAAGCAATATCAATATTTTGAAGCATAGCTATAGCTTATCAAATAAACTCCCAGTAAAAAGGAAATATATGCTAATAATTAATAAGTTAGAAGAAATAGCACAACGGCTTGAAAATACTGAAGAAATTAATATTTCCATTATTAACAACTTAATATCTGAAGCCAATAAATATGAAGAATCTTGGTCTGGTTCTATCTTTGGTTACCACTCTAATGTGTATTATAGAGATTTTCAAAAACCTCCTGTTGGATGTTTCTTTAATCAAGAATGGGGATTACAAAGAGAATATTCTTTAAAACAATTCGGGTTTGATAGTGTAGGGGATTGGGTCGAATATGAACGAGGTAGTATTCAAAATAGAATATTGGATTCATTTGATGAAGATAAAATAAATGTTATTATTGGAATATCTAATGAACTTCGAGTGCTTTTAAGTGAATGTAAAGATTCTGTGCTTTCTATCATTCATTCTCAAAATATAGTTTCTAAAGATTCTTATCTAGGTAGACTGATAGATGAACTTGAAAAATTTAAGGTTTTTGAACATAAAGATTATGAAAAGTCATTTCTAAAAAGATTTTCAGGAAACCAATATACTAGAGATAAAAGACTTACATCTGGTAATGTTTATTTCAACTTACCTGAACATCAAATAATTATATGCAAAGCAAAAGGAATTCTTTTACCTTTTTGTCAAAAGCATGATTTGATAAAAATCATTAGAAAAATTCAAGAACATCTTGAAAATATAAAATTAATAATGGTAGATAAAGAAATGATTAAAGATTTTAATGAATTAAGTAATAGAGAAGCGACAGTTTATAATATTGGAAGTATTCAAAATATGGCTAATCATAACAGTGGTGATTATTTGCAACAATCAGTAAGTTATCAATCTTTAAGTATTTTTGATGAAGTGAAAAATAAATTAAAAGAGAGCAATGAAGATAAGGAGATAATAAAAGATCTTATAAGTATCATTGAAGAAATGGATAAGAATAAAAATACAGATAAATATAAAACATTATATGGTACATTTATAGAACATGCTGCGAAATCGATAAGTCTATTGAATTCTATTGTGGAATTTATCCCTAAGCTGGGAAACTATTTATCCTAAAATCATAGATTTCTATTCTGTTAGGGCAGAATAATAGTTGGTTTAACAGAGTTGGAATAGTATAAACTTATATAAGTAGTCAAATTTCAGTAAAATTTACAAATCAAATAAAATACTATGGCAAAAAAAGATTACTACGAAGTCCTTGGTTTACAAAAAGGGGCGAGTGAGAACGACATCAAACGTGCGTATAAACGTTTAGCGTCTAAACATCATCCCGACAAAAACCAAGGCAGCAAAGATGCAGAAGAAAAATTTAAAGAGATCAACGAAGCTTATGAAGTACTAAGCGACGCTGAAAAACGTGCAGCTTACGACCAATATGGTCATGCAGCCTTTGAACAAGGCGGTGGCGCTGGTGGCGGCGGTTTTGGTGGCTTCGGTGGCGGTTTCGGCGGCTTTGAAGACATCTTCAGCGAAATGTTTGGAGGCGGTTTTGGCGGAGGCGGTCGCCGTCAACGTGTGGTGCGTGGCGATGATTTACGTTACGACATTGAAATCACCTTAGAAGAAGCTGTAAAAGGCTGTAAAAAAGATATTCGTCTTTCTACATTAGCTGAGTGCGATACTTGCCACGGTACTGGTGCAGAAAAAGATTCTAAAGTAGAAACCTGTTCACACTGCCACGGCACAGGTCGAGTACGCCGTCAACAAGGCTTCTTCGTGACTGAAGGCTTATGCCCAACTTGTCACGGCACAGGTAAAAAAATCGAGAAACCATGTAAATCTTGCCACGGTGATGGACGTGTTCAAAAAGCGAAAAACCTATCGGTCACGATTCCAGCAGGTGTAGACACGGGTAACCAATTACGCTTATCAGGCGAAGGGGCTGCAGGGGAAAATGGCGCACCAGCGGGCGATTTATATGTAGTGATTCATGTTCGTGACCATGAAATTTTTGAACGTGATGGTTCAAACCTTTACTGCGAAGTGCCAATTAGCTTCACTCAAGCTGCATTAGGCGGAGAGATTGAAGTGCCAACTTTAGAAGGTAAGTTGAAACTCAAAATCCCAGCAGAAACACAAACGGGTAAACTCTTCCGTGTGCGTGGCAAAGGGGTGGCAAGCCCTAGAGGTGGCTACGCAGGTGATTTAATCTGCAAAGTGATTGTTGAAACACCAGTAAAATTAAGCGAAGAACAAAAAGAACTTCTGCGTAAATTGGAAGAAAGTTTTGATGGCAAAGGGAAACATCGCCCTCAGCAAGAAGGCTTTTTAAATAGCGTGAAGAATTTCTTTAGTAATTTAGGTAAATAATCTAGCTTATAAAAATAAGCGGTGAGATTTTTAAAATACCTACCAACGCTATAATTTACGGAAATTTGCCCAAACAAGCGGTTCAATTTATACCGAATTTTGCTATTATTGCCCTCAATAAATGCAAAATTCGGTTTTTTGCTTTTATTCCCTTTTATTTTTTACTTTTTATTTGTGTGTGTAATTATGACTAAAAATACATTCGTTGTTGGCTTTATGCTCTTTGCCATCTTTTTCGGAGCTGGCAATCTTATTTTTCCACCTAAGCTTGGCTTTGAGAGCGGAGAACATTTCTTTTCGTCTATTTTAGGCTTTATCACTACGGGAGTAGGCTTACCTTTACTGGGGATTATTGTCAGTGCCTTTTATGAAGGCGGCTACAAAGCGGCACTAAACCGCATCCATCCTTGGTTCTCGCTGATTTTTTTAGCGGCAATTTATCTTTCAATTGGTCCATTCTTTGCTGGTCCGCGCACAGGTGCGACCGCATTTGAGATGGCGGTTGTGCCATTTTTGGGTGAAGATGTGAGCAATTTACTGCTATTTATCTTCACGCTTTTTTATTTTGCGATCACAATGTGGTTAAGTCTCAACCCGTCAAAAATGGTAGATCGTGTGGGAGCAATTTTAACGCCAGCATTGATTTTAATTATTATCTCTTTGGTTGTCCGTGCCTTTTTCTTATTTGACCAGCCACCTGTTGCAGTAACTGCACAAGAGGAGTCTTGGGTCTTTAAAGGGGTAATTGAAGGCTATTTCACGATGGACGCATTGGCTTCATTAGCCTTCTCAGTCATTGTGTTAAATGCGATTAAAGCCAAAGGCGTTAGCCCATCGGCATTGATTAAACAGACCATTTTTGCAGGCATTATTGCAGCAGTTGCATTAGGATTTATCTACTTCTCTATTGGTTGGATTGGCAACCACGCACAACTGACCCCAGAAACTTTGACCGCGCTTGCAGAACGCAAACAAGACCTCGGTACTTATATCCTCAATAACGCAGCCCAACAAGCCTTTGGCGAATACGGACGAATGGTGTTAGGGGTTATCGTTTCACTTGCGTGCTTAACCACTGCAGTGGGTTTATGTACCTCAGTCGGCGAATACTTTAGCGAAGTTTTCCCGAAAATTAGCTACCGTACTTACGTGATTCTGTTCTGTGTGATCAGCTTTGCCATTGCAAACCTTGGTTTAAAAGCGGTAATCGAAAAATCCGTACCGATGTTGTTAATCCTCTATCCAATTGCGATGACAGTGATCTTAGTGCTTGGCATTAACGCCTTGCATCGCATTCCATTATTAGGGCAACGTTTAGCGTTGGGATTTGTGACTATCATCTCGATTTTATCCGTTATCGGCACAGGTTTTACCGACAGTCTACCTTTCAAATCTTACTCAATGGAATGGCTACCATTTGCGGTAATTGGTTTGATTGTTGGTTATATCGGGCACTATTTGATTAAGAAAAAATATTAATTAATAAAAAACAAGCGGTAGCATTTGCAGATTATTTTGCAAATATTACCGTTTTAAAAAAACGATTCATTACCTGTTTCTCGTTTTGAAACAGGTACTTATACAAATTATGAAAGAGCTCCATGCTAAAAGAATGAGGCATTTTAGTTGAATATATTTTACTACAATTCGCCTCGCTCTATTTTATGGTAAACTTCGCAGCCAACGGAAAGTCCTTTATCACAAGATTTACGAAGCCATTCTTTGGCTTTCATTTTATCTTGTTTTACACCTTCCCCATTATAATATGCCGCTGCTAACTTAAACTGAGCTTGGTCATAACCCTGTTCAGCGGATTTTTTAAGCCATTTGATTGATTCAATATAATCTTTTTTTACACCATTTCCATCGGCATATAAATAACTTAACTCAAGTTGAGCTCCTTCGTTATTCAGTTCGGTAGCTTTGTGAAACCATTTTGCTGCTTCAATATAATTTTGTTTTGTGCCTAGCCCATCTCTATATATTGCTCCCAGCATAAACTGAGCAGTTGAATTACCTTGTTCGGCAGCTTTTTTAAGCCATTGTGCCGCTTCTGTATAGTCTTGTTTTACACCCTCCCCTTTAAAATACAGTACACCTAAAGAAAATTGTGCTAGTGAATTTCCCTGTTTTGCTAAAGGTTGCCACAGTTTAAGGGCGGTTTGGTAATCACCTTGCTGTTTAGCTGTTATAGCTTGTTGCATTTGTTGTAGTTGGCTTGATGAGTCTTTTGTCTCAACAGCATAAGACTGACACGCTGCCAAAGAAAAACCGAGCAGTGCTGTTGTAAAAAGTGTTTTGGTAAATTTCATTTTATTTGTCCATTTAATATTAAGGTTTGTGGATGTCGTAGTATACATCCACAAGCTCTTATCAGTCAGGAATGAATCTTATTTTGGCTGTTTGGTTGCACCGAATACAGCGTCGTATTGGGCAATGGGGTTTTTGCCATCTTTGTCAGCCTGAAATTTCCAATTAGGGTCGTATGAACCACTAACATAGTCAAGATAATATTTAAACCCTACTTGACCTACAATATCCTGCCCGTCTTTACCTACAAGTACACCGTTATATCCTCCTAAAATCATATCTTTACCATTATCAAGTTTTTCTACTTTTCCTGAAAATGTATTACCATAATGAGTATTTGTATAAGTTTGATGAGGCGTTGTAGGTAATAAATCTATAGTGCCAACAGTATTACTGACTAATTGCCCTTTTATACTATTTTCTTCCTTAAAAGAACCAAAATGGGCATTCAATGTTATTTTACCATCTACTTTTGGCAGATCCTGAATTGTTCCATATTCTGAACCAGGAATACCTCGAGTAATAGTTGCTATAACATCGCCTTTATAAGTAACATCTCCTTTTAAGCTATCTATATATTTAATTTCACTCGTATCTTCGTTAACTTGTTCATATAGAGAACCATATATTTGGGTTTTTATACCCTTGTAAAAATGTTTTTGATCATGTTCATTAGTAAATAATACACCATAAGTAGAATATGGATTATTTATAAAAATATAATTAATTGTATTTGATTTATCATCAATTGAAATACCATCTAATGGTTCTTTTTTGCCAATATATGCTCCATTTAGTACCTTATCATTAGTTACTCTATTTTCTGTTGTTACAATAACACCATTAATTGCTGGATCTGACCAACTTCCTTCGTGCTTACCAAGATATTTTCCTCCGTTATGAATATCTTTTTTAGTTATTTCGGTAAAATTAATTTCATGATTGGAATCAATTAATGGTAAGGTTGCAAATGGAGAGTTATATTCAAGAGTTTCCCCTTTATATGGTTCAGGAAGTGATACTAAATCTCGAGCCTCCTCAACCATCCAACTTTCAATATCTGAATGGGGTTCTATTACAGTTCTGATATTTAATTTAATTTCCCAAGGTATTTTTCCAGCCATAGGAATCTGTGCCAACTCAGCTTCAATTCTTACTTTTTCCTTATTGGCTTCTTTTTCAAGTTGCTCTTTGGCTAATTTTTCTTCCTCAAGGCGGGTTTTTTCTTCAGCCGCAAGACGGTCTGCTTCTGCTTTTTTTGCGAGTACTTCTTTTTCTGCCGCTTCACGCTCTAAACGGGCTTTTTCTTCTGCTGCTTTTGCTTCACGCTCTGCTTGTTCTTGTGCTTTACGCTCTGCGTCTAAACGAGCTTGTTCTTGTGCTTTAGCTTCCGCTTCTGCTTTCAAACGGTCTGCTTCTGCTTTTTTCGCGAGTGCTGCTTTTTCTGCCGCTTCACGCTCTAAACGGGCTTTTTCTTCTGCTGCTTTTGCTTTACGAGCAGCTTCTTCTTGTGCTTTACGCTCTGCATCTAAACGAGCTTGTTCTTGTGCTTTTTCTTCAGCTTCTTGCTCTGCTTTAGCCTTAGCTTCAGCCGCGTGTTTTGCGGCTAACTCGGCTTTTTCTTTTTCAATGCGAGCTTTTTCTTCCGCTGCTTTTGCTTTACGAGCAGCTTCATCTTTCGCTTTTTGCTCAGCTTCTAAATGGGACTGATCTGCGGCTTGTTGAGCTTGTTGATTGATTTGCATTGCTGCTGTTTCACGTTTCGTATCAGATTTACAGGCGGTTACACCTAAGGCTACTAAAATAGCCACTGCTGTGGTTTTAAAATCTGGTTTCATATGTAGATTTCCTTTTAAAAGGTTGTAGAGATAGAGGGGGATAGAAAATAATTTACTTAATATTTTTATTGATAGGCTTTACACTTTCAAAAATATTCAGTCAAACTTTCCCCATTTTAAAGAAAAATATAAGCAAAGTCGACCAAGATTTGATCGTTTTCAGCCAAGTGAAATGTCTTAAGCGAACGTTTACTTTATTTTAAATTAGGACATTTATGATGTTTTAATTGAAATATTTATTTTTTTTGAATAAAAAATTTAAAAGGAAAGATAAAAGAGAAGTCTTATACAAGAAAAGCCATTAATTCTCTTTTAGATTTGCCAAAATAAATAGGAAAAACGGAGCGAAATTTTATATTTTTGCTCCAAACTTTTAAAAAAAGAATAAGGATGTGAAAATAAAGTAAATATGTGAATTAGTGAATGCGGTTTATAACTTCTGAAAAGCTGCATCCAGCACTTTCCATAACCGCCTTTTGGTCTCTGCATTCAATAATTCTGCCCAACTGGCAAGATTCAACTGCGGTTGATTTGCACATTTTTCCTGAATTCTGACCGCTTGCTCTTCGGCTTCTACCACCAAGAAAAATGGCTTATGTTCGAAACAGATTCGCTGAAATTGCTCGTGATTTACCCAGTAAAATTCATTCGATTGCAATGAAAGCGCAAAAAGCAAGTCTTGAAAAAGCCTGCTTTTTTGTTGTTCTTCTTCACAAATCACTACTAATTTGACCGCTTGATCTAACCGAATTTGAGCATCGCCTTTGAGCACTTGTGGCTTAACCAACTGCCATTGTGTCACGCCCATTGCCTGCAATAATAAATCTCGTCTATTCATCTTGTTCTCGTAAAAAATTGATAGGGAATAGTAGCAAAACTGAGTAAAATGCGGAAATTATTTTTAAAGGAAAGGAAATTATGTTCTCTCTTGAAAGCGAAGTGTTAGCTCGCCATTTGCCTCTATTTGTTGAAAAAACAGTACTGTTTTTTGGTTATGTGCGTGATGATTTTGCCCAAAGTTTAAAAGATACCAAAAATATTACCGTGTTTAGTAGCTATTTTGACTATGCCCATTCACGACAAGCGGTCGAATTTGGTATGGAAAACAGCAAAAAAGCGGACTTAGCCGTGTATTATTGGGCAAAGAACAAGCAGGAATGCCAATATCAATTGTTAGAATGGCTGGCTCAAGCAGAAGTCGGGCAAGAATTGCTGATTATTGGCGAAAACCGTGCAGGCGTGCGTTCGGTCGAAAAAATGCTCGAACCGTTCGGTAATATTGCCAAAATTGACTCAGCCCGCCGATGTGGTTTGTACCATTTTGAATTGAAAAGTGTACCGACTTTCAATGTAGAAAAATTCTGGAAAAGCTACGTACTCAACGATTTAACAATTTCTGCTTTGCCAGCGGTATTTAGCTCGGCAGAATTGGATGGCGGCACAAATCTGTTACTTTCCACCTTCCATAAAGCTGACGGCTTAAAAGGTAAAGTGCTGGATTTAGGTTGTGGGGCTGGCATAATTGGGGCGAGTTTGAAAAAACAGTTCCCGAAAATTAAGCTGACGATGAGCGATATTCACGCAATGGCAATTGCGTCAAGTAAACGTACTTTGGAGGAGAATGCATTGGACGGCGAAGTGTTGGCAAGCGATGTATTCTCGCATATTGAAGGGCGATTTGACCTAATTGTTTCCAACCCGCCATTCCATGATGGTGTGGATACGGCTTATCAAGCGGTCGAAAATTTGATTTTACAAGCGAAAAACCATTTAACCAAAGGCGGGGAATTACGCATTGTAGCGAATGCCTTTTTGCCTTATCCAGACTTGCTAGACAGTGCGTTCGGCAAGCACGAAGTGGTGGCAAAATCTACTAAGTTTAAAGTGTATTCGGCAAGAACCTAAACAATCGAAATCGGGGAACACTAAAAGTTCCCCTCCTCTATGCCAATCACCACCGCTTTTGTGAAATTCTGTTCATCAATTTTCCATCGTACATTATAGCCTGCCAAATTCATACCATAAATCCGATCTGACTTTTTCCCTTGTTGATAAGCAGGACGCGGATCTTGTGCAATTACATCGTGGATAAATGTAAGCGGTTGATTTATGCCAAATTTTGCAAAGTTTTTAGCTTTCTTGACCGCTTGTTCCGCTTCAGGCAGAAATGTAACGCTTAATTTTGCTTGCGGTTTTTCTTGGGCAAAGCCAGAGATGGCTTCAGGCTCGCTGTCGGCGTAATGAATATAAGGTTTGATGTCAAATATGGGTGTACCGTTTACTAAATCAACGCTGCCCAAATGCAACAATACTTCGCCATTTTTGCATTCAACTCGTTCTAATTTTACTTTCGATAATCCAAGTGGATTTGGGCGATGTGTGGCACGAGAAGCAAACACACCCACACGTTCATTACCGCCTAAACGAGGCGGACGAACGGTCGCGTGCCATTCACGTTCGGGAATTTGGTGGAACTGAAAAATCAGCCATAAATGACTAAATTGCTTAATTCCTCGCACTGCATCGGGCGTGTTGTAAGGCGGAAGTAGACGTAAAATGCCCTTACCTTCTTGCACTAAGTTAGGCTGGCGAGGTACGGAAAATTTCTCATCATAGGGGCTTTCAACTACCGCTACAGGGCTTAAACTGATTGGATTACACATCATTTCTCTTTTTTGCTAAACTACGTTTTTCTTTTATCCATTCTAAACGAAACCATCAAAATGAACAAAAATTCTACCTTTGCCATCTGGTTTAGCACGGCTCGCCCGAAGACTTTACCGCTTGCCTTGGCTTCTATTATTATCGGCTCAGCACTCGCTTATTGGGCAGGCAAATTTGATTTGATCACCACCCTACTTGCCTTTATTACCACCATTTTATTGCAAGTACTCTCTAATTTTGCGAATGACTACGGTGACCACGTGAAAGGCTCAGACACCGCAGAACGCATCGGGCCATTACGTGCCATTCAACACGGTGCCATTACAGGCGAACAGCTTAAAATGGCGGTTATCGTATTAAGCGTGCTTTCTTTCCTTTCTGGGGCTGCTTTAAGTTTCTACGCTTATGAAGGGATTGAAGATCTGTTGGTCTTCTTAGGGCTAGGCGTGATTTCGATTGTTGCCGCTATCACTTACACGGTCGGTAAAAAAGCTTACGGTTACTTAGGTTTAGGCGATTTATTCGTGCTGATTTTCTTCGGTTTTGTGGCGGTAATTGGTGTGTTCTATTTGCAAGCCCACAGCTTGCCAGCGATGATTTTTATTCCTGCCTTTGGCTGCGGATTACTCTCGGTTTCTGTGCTTAATATCAACAATCTCCGCGATATTAACCAAGACCGTAAAGTGGGTAAAAATACGTTAATCGTACGCATTGGCTCGAAAAACGGACGCATTTACCACGCGATTCTATTAGTACTAGCGGTCGTTTCTTACCTGATTTTTGCGATTCTCAATTTCGAGCATTGGTATAACTACTTCTTCTTGCTTGCTGTACCACTTTTAATGAAACACGGTTTATTTGTATATCGCCATCAAGCCCCTATAGAACTCCGCCCAATTTTAGGGCAGATGGCAGGATTAGCGTTAATCACCAATTTGCTATTTAGTTTGGGGATTTTTTTAAGCTAACAAACTAACCCTAGGATCTGTTGATAATTCATAACAAAGAAGCGAGAGAATAAAATATTTATCACCACTTTAGATATTGGGTTAAAACTGGAAAAATAGATTTACTTTGCAATCTAATTTTTCCAGATTTTTGCAAAAATTGTGAACTAAATCACATTTACAACACTTTCTTCTTTTTTGGCTAAACCGTTTTAGTTAGAATAGCTACGTTTTATTTTTCATCAAAAGAGGTCGTTATGAACTTCCCTAAAATTGCGGAACAAACCATCGCAAAATTGGGTGGTAAAGAGAATATTACCACTCTCGCACACTGTGCAACTCGCTTGCGTTTAACGCTTGCTGATGAGTCTAAAGTTGATAAAGAAGCTATCGAAAATATCGAAGGCGTGAAAGGTCAATTTTCTACCAGCGGTCAGTATCAAATCATTTTTGGTTCGGGCACGGTAAACAAAGTACACGCTGAAATGCAAAAACAGATGGGCATTGGTGATATGTCAACCTCTGAAGTAGCTGCAGCAGGGGCTGCAAACCAACCATTATTACAACGTTTGGTGAAAGGTTTAGCGGATATTTTCGTACCAATCATTCCTGCTATCGTGGCAGGCGGTTTGCTGATGGGTATCCACTCGATGCTAACCTCGGTCGGCTTCTTCTGGGAAGGGCATTCAGTTGTCACCAAATACCCTGATGTGTCGGACTTAGTGGATTTCATTAACACCATCGCGAACGCACCTTTCGTCTTCTTACCTGTATTACTCGGTTTCTCGGCAACCCGTAAATTTGGCGGCAATCCATTCTTAGGGGCGGCACTTGGTATGCTTTTAGTTCACCCTGCATTAGCAGATGGTTGGAACTATGCGAAAACCTTAATGGAAGGTAACATCAAATACTGGAACGTACTGGGTTTAGAAATCGAAAAAGTGGGCTATCAAGGCACGGTAATCCCAACAATCATTTCAGCTTGGGTGCTTGCAACCCTTGAAAAAGGCTTCCGCAAATTTGTACCTTCATATTTAGATAACCTGGTGACTCCGATGTTCTCTTTATTCATCGCTGGTTTCTTGGCATTCACCGTTATCGGTCCATTCGGACGTGAAGCAGGTAGCTTAATTTCTTCAGGCTTAACTTGGTTATATAACAGCTTAGGTTTTGTAGGCGGTGCAATCTTCGGTACATTTTACGCTCCAATCGTTATCACGGGTATGCATCAAACCTTTATTGCGGTAGAAACCCAATTATTAGCGGACATTGCACACACTGGCGGTACGTTCATTTTCCCAATCGCAGCAATGTCTAACATCGCACAAGGTGCGGCGTGTTTAGGCGTGGCGTTTACAATGAAAGATGCCAAAGTCCGTGGTTTAGCGATTCCATCTGGCGTATCTGCCTTATTAGGTATTACAGAGCCAGCGATGTTTGGTGTTAACTTACGCTATCGCCACGCATTCATCTCTGCAATGATCGGTTCAGGCTTAGCAAGTGCATTCATTGCAGCATTTAACGTAAAAGCGATTGCTTTAGGTGCAGCAGGCTTCTTGGGGGTGGCTTCTATCAAACCAGATAGCCTTGCAATGTACTCAATCGGTATGGTGATTTCATTCATAGTTGCGTTTGGTTTATCAGTAATTTTAGGTAAACGTGCACAAGTGAAAAAAGTTTAATCTTTAGGCAATAATTTTACGCCCTAAGCAAATGTTTGGGGCGTTTTGTTTTATAATAACGGAATGAAAATACAGAAATTAACCCTTGAACAATGTACCGAATGTGAAACCTTGGTGAAAGTTCCGCATCTGCTCTATAACCATATTGCAAATTGTCCGAACTGCCATCATACGCTCGAAAAGGGCAATGCGTGGAATTTACGCCGCTGTGCCGTTATTGCGCTTGCAGTGCTTATTTTGCTCCCTTTTGCACTTACATTTCCTCTGATGAGTATTGACTTGCTCGGCGTGCCTGTGCACGCAACTATTTGGGGCGGTGTGTGGAAAATGGCAGTAGAAGGCTACGCTTACACCGCATTTATGATTTTGCTCTGTTCGGTTGTTGCCCCTATTGCCTTTGTATTGCTAATTTTAACAATAACAGCTCAACATTTAATTGGGCGGCGCCCTCGCTATACGCTGATTTTTCTTGGCAAAATCCAAGAGTGGGTAATGTTTGATGTCTATTTTGTAGCACTTGCCGTAGCCGCATTTAAAATCAAGGACTACGCCAGCATTGAGTTTAGCATCCATCTTTCTGCTTTTGTGCTTGCAACGCTACTCATTACCTTGTTATTTAGCAAAATCGATCTCAAACAAGCGTGGGCGTATTTTTATCCAGAATGTCGGCCGCTTGCGTCGGATTATCCGCATCCGCCTTCGCTATGCCCAGTGTGTGATTTTACATTTGATGAGAACATTATCGATTTAAAAGGTCGCCATCGCTGCCCTCGTTGTGAAAGTAATTTAGATGTGCCGGATAAAATCAAATTACAACGTGTTTGGGCGGCACTGATTGCTGGTGCGATTATGATGATTCCTGCCAACCTGCTGCCGATTTCAGCCACAGGGCTTGCTGGCTCAGTGTCTGCGGATACGTTAATGTCGGGCGTGATTACCTTTATGAAAATGGGCAGTTATGCGGTTGCCGCAATTGTATTTGTCGCAAGTATCGCTGTGCCGTTTAGCAAAGTCGCCATTTTGTTCTACTTATTGCTAGCTATTCACTACAAATGGAAGCATCCTATCCATCTTCAAATGAAATTACTCCATTACGTTCACTTTGTAGGGCGTTGGTCGATGTTGGATTTGTTTGTATTAGCGTTGATGATGTCGCTGTTAGAACGGGGTAATATTTTGAGTTTTTCGGTTGGCGATGCAGCGTTTTTCTTTGGTTCCGCTGTTTTTCTCACTATGATTGCATCCAGCAATTTAGATGCCAGAATGTTATGGCGGATTCATTATAAATATCAAAAATCAGATGATGATACTTCAGTTTAGTAGATATTGGTTATAAGTAAAAGACCGCTTGTATGGATAAATATCTCTCATATAAGTGGTCTCTTTTGGTTAAAAAAAGCAAATTAAATGCTGAAAGAAGAACCACAGCCACAGGTTGAACTCGCATTCGGATTCTGCACCACAAAACGCGAACCATCTAGCCCTTCGGTGTAATCTACTGTACCACCAATCAAATATTGCAAACTCATTGGATCCACCACTAAACTGACATTTTGGTTTTCAATGGTTAAATCTCCCTCATTAACTTGATCGTCAAAGGTAAACCCATATTGGAACCCGCTGCAGCCACCACCTGTGATATACACACGCAAACGTAGATTTGGATTATCTTCCCCTTCAATTAAACTCTTCACCTTTCTCGCCGCAGCATCTGTAAAGATAAGAGGAATTTGGATATCGCTCATTAATTGTTCTCACTTATTCTAATAAAATAATTGCAGCATTATCCTCTAATATCAGGTAAAATAAAAGCTGTTTGATGTCATTTCTTATTAAAGGTAACATAATGAAAATTCTCGTGACAGGCGGTGCAGGCTTTATCGGCTCTGCAGTAGTTCGCCATATTATTGAAAACACGCAAGACAGCGTAGTAAACGTTGATAAATTGACCTATGCTGGTAATTTAGAATCCCTAGAAACGGTGGAAAATCATCCACGTTATGCGTTTGAGCAAGTGGATATTTGTGATGCAAAAGCATTGGCACGTGTATTTGAACATCATCAACCAGATGCGGTGATGCACTTAGCGGCAGAAAGCCATGTTGACCGTTCTATTGATGGGCCAGCAGTTTTTATCGAAACAAATATCGTAGGTACTTACACGCTATTAGAAGCAGCTCGAGCCTATTGGAATACATTAAGCGATGAGAAAAAAGTGGCATTCCGTTTCCACCATATTTCAACCGATGAAGTCTATGGTGATTTAGAAGGCACGGATGATTTGTTTACTGAAACTACACCTTATGCACCTAGCAGTCCTTATTCAGCATCTAAAGCTTCAAGTGATCACTTAGTGCGTGCATGGCTGCGTACTTATGGTTTACCAACGATTGTGACTAACTGTTCAAATAACTATGGTCCATTTCATTTTCCTGAAAAACTTATCCCATTAATGATTTTAAATGCACTAGATGGAAAACCATTACCAGTTTATGGAAATGGTCAACAAATTCGAGACTGGTTATTTGTAGAAGATCATGCGCGTGCATTATATAAAGTCGTAACAGAAGGTAAGGTAGGTGAAACATATAATATTGGTGGGCATAATGAGAAAGCAAATATTGATGTAGTACGTACTATTTGCAGTTTATTAGAAGAGTTAGTGCCAAATAAACCAGAAGGTGTAGCAAAATATGAAGATCTTATTACCTATGTGAAAGATCGCCTTGGTCATGATGTGCGCTATGCGATTGATGCAGCCAAAATTGGCCGAGAATTAGGTTGGAAGCCACAAGAAACTTTTGAATCAGGTATTCGCAAAACGGTGGAATGGTACTTAAATAATCAAAAATGGTGGAGTCGTGTATTAGATGGCTCATATAACCGTGAACGTTTAGGTAACTAATTATTAACAAGCGGTGAAGTTTTTCTAATGATTTGCAAAAATCTAAGAATATCGGCCCGCTCTTTTAAAGGTTCTCTTATGAAAGGTATTATTCTGGCAGGCGGTTCTGGTACTCGCCTTTATCCTATTACTCGAGGCGTATCTAAGCAACTTTTGCCTGTTTATGATAAACCGATGATTTACTATCCACTTTCAGTATTAATGTTAGCGGGTATTCGTGATGTTCTTATTATTACTACCCCTGAAGATAATGAAAGTTTCAAGCGCTTATTAGGTGATGGTTCAGATTTTGGTGTGAATTTACAGTACGCAATTCAACCAAGCCCAGATGGTTTAGCTCAAGCATTTCTTATTGGTGAAGAGTTTATTAATGGTGATAGTTGTTGCTTAGTACTTGGAGATAACATTTTCTACGGTCAACACTTCAGTCAAATGTTGCAAGAGGCAGTTAAACAGCCCCACGGTGCCACAGTATTTGGATATTTAGTGAAAGATCCTGAGCGCTTTGGTGTAGTGGAATTTGATGAAAACTTCAAAGCGGTTTCGATTGAAGAAAAACCAGCTCAACCAAAATCAAACTATGCTGTAACAGGTTTATATTTTTATGATAACCGTGTGGTGGAATTTGCAAAACAAGTCAAGCCCTCTGCTCGTGGAGAATTAGAGATTACTACTCTTAACGAAATGTATTTAAACGATGGCTCACTCAACGTGCAATTGCTTGGGCGAGGTTTTGCTTGGTTAGATACGGGTACACACGAAAGTTTACATGAAGCGGCTTCATTTGTTCGTACCATTGAAAAGGTGCAAGGTTTGCAAGTAGCATGTTTAGAAGAAATCGCATGGCGTAATGGTTGGCTCACGTCTGAACAAGTGGAACAACTAGCGAAACCAATGGCAAAAAATGAGTATGGGCAATACTTGCTTAGAATAATTAAGGAAAAAAAATAGTGTGGCAAAATTCCTAATCACAGGGGCAAATGGACAAATAGGTTTCGCTTTGACACAAAGGTTAAGGCTCGAAAACGGTCATGATATATTAGCTTTAAAACATAACGAGCTTGATATCACGAATAAAAATACTGTACTGTCTTTGGTTGATTCGTTTAAGCCGAATATTATTATTAATGGGGCAGCTTACACGCATGTGGATAGAGCTGAAACAGAAGAGTCACTAGTTCATGATGTTAATGTTAAAGGGTTAAAATATTTAGCTGAGGCTGCAAATAGAGTTAATGCAACTATCTTGCATATATCTACTGATTATGTATTTGATGGATATAAAAAAGGTAAATATACAGAAACCGATATTACTTGTCCCTTAAGTGCTTATGGCAAAAGTAAGGCAGAGGGAGATAAGGTGCTTCTTTCCCTTGTTTCAAGAGTGATCATTTTGCGTACTTCTTGGGTTTTTGGCGAACATGGCAATAATTTTGTGAAAACTATGCTTCACTTAGCCAGAAAACACGATACATTAAACGTTGTTGCGGATCAAATTGGTGGGCCAACTTATGCTGGAGATATTGCTAGTACATTAGTTCAGATTGCTGAAAAAATTATTAGAGGCGAAAGTATCGAATATGGCATTTATCATTTTAGTGGAGTGCCATATGTTAGTTGGTGTGATTTTGCTAAAGCTATTTTAGCTGAGGCTGTTTCACAAAATGTGTTAGAGAAAATTCCTTTTGTAAATGATATTACGACTGCGGATTATCCAACCCTAGCTAAACGTCCAGCCAATACTTGCTTAGATTTAACTAAAATTCAGCAAGCGTTTGGAGTTAAGCCAAGTGATTGGCAAAAAGCATTGAAAAATATTAAGGCTTATGCAGAATAAGAAAATATAAGGATTCATAATGAAAGTTATTGATACTAAAATTCCCGATGTAAAATTATTAGAACCTCAAGTGTTTGGTGATGAACGTGGTTTCTTTATGGAAACCTTCCGTGATGAATGGTTTAAACAAAATATAGCAGATCGTACTTTTGTACAAGAAAATCATTCAAAATCGGTAAAAGGAGTATTACGTGGATTACATTATCAAACTGAAAATACACAAGGTAAATTAGTGCGTGTAGTATCTGGAGCTGTATTTGATGTTGCCGTTGATATGCGGGAATTCTCTCCTACATTTGGACAATGGGTAGGTGAAATTTTATCTGCTGAAAATAAACGTCAGCTTTGGGTACCTGAAGGGTTTGCACATGGCTTTTATGTTTTAACTGATGAAGCTGAATTTACCTATAAATGTACTGATTACTATAATCCTAAAGCAGAGCATTCCTTAATTTGGAATGATGAGACCGTCGGTATTGAATGGCCTTTAGAGAGCGAACCGAGTTTGTCAGCAAAAGATTTAGCTGGAAAAATTTTAAAGGATGCTGTGAAATTTAAATAAGATATTGTTTATGAAATTATTTGTAAATCAAATTAAATATATCGAATTATTGAAGCAGTTGGTTCTTAAGGATATAAAACTAAAATATAGAAGAAGTTATTTAGGCTATATTTGGAGTATTTTAAATCCTTTGTTAATGATGATTGTATTAACAGTGGTTTTTTCAAACTTATTTAAATTCGATATTCCTAATTTTTCAGCCTATCTTCTTACAGGACAATTAATTTTTGGTTTTGTTTCAGAGGCGACCTCTAGTTCAGTCACAGCTATTGTTCATAATGCTTCTTTAATTAAAAAGACATATGTACCAAAGTATATTTTTGTTTTATCTAAAATAACAAGCTCATTAGTTAATATGCTGTTTGCAATGATAGCCCTAATTCTTGTGATGATTTTTACCCAAGTAGAAATTACATTGAATGTTTTATGGGTTCCCATAATTTTCTTAGAGCTTTATATTTTTAGTTTAGGATTAGGATTCATTTTATCGGCTTCAACTGTATTTTTTAGAGATATTCAATATTTATGGGGTGTTTTTACTTCTATTTGGATGTATTTAACCCCTATAATTTATCCTGTGTCTATTATTTCTCAAGAATATCGTTGGTGGTATGATAACCTTAATCCTATGGTGAATTATGTTGAGCAGTTTAGAAATGTAATTCTAAATGGGCAGAGTTTGTCAATGGAGTCTTTATCTCAAGGTTTTATTATATCGATAATTCTATTATTAGTCGGTATTTGGTTTTTCAATCGTAAAGAAAATGAATTTATACTTTATATCTAAATAATTATGAATGATATAGTGATCGAAGTAAAAAATGCTACAGTAAGATTTAATAAATCAGCTGAAAGTATTAGTGGTTTAAAAGAATATATTATTAAGATGTTAAAACGAGAGCTAATGTTTCAAGAGTTCTTGGCACTTAAAAATATTAATTTTACTGTAAAACGAGGGGAGTCTTGGGGATTAATTGGGAAGAATGGTTCAGGGAAATCTACTTTACTTAAATTAATTTCAGGAATTATCAGACCTTACCAAGGAAATGTAACAGTCAATGGCTCTATTTCACCATTAATTGAATTAGGAGCTGGCTTTGATCCGGAATTGACAGCAAGAGAAAATATTTTTCTTAATGGGGCATTATTAGGCTATAGTAAAAGATTTATTGAATCTCATTTCCAAGCGATTGTTGACTTTGCAGAATTAAATGATTTTATTGATGTTCCTATTAAGAATTTTTCTTCAGGTATGTCTGCTAGATTAGGATTTGCTATTGCAACAGTGCAGAAACCTGATATTTTGATTGTTGATGAAGTATTAGCCGTAGGTGATTTTGCCTTTCAACAAAAGTGTAAAGAGAGAATGGAACATTTGTTGAGCAATGGCACAACATTATTGTTTGTATCTCATTCAATTGAGCAAGTTAAAGAGTTATGCTCTAACGCTATCTGGATTGATAATGGTGAAGTAAGGGCTATAGGGGATACTTATTCTGTTTCTCAAGAATATATATCTTTTATCGTTAATAACTAAATCGAAGGAAAAAAATGAAAAGATTAGCAATTTATTTATTCTATGATCACGATGGAATCGTAGATGATTATATCCCGTATAAACTAGAAAAACTAAAAGAGTTTGTCCAAGACATTTGGTTTATTTCAAATTCAGGATTAACTGTTGATTCACGTAAAAAGATTCAACATTGCACAGATTATATTATGTGCCGAGAAAATGTAGGATTTGATGTCTGGGGATATAAAGAGGCAATTGAGAAAATTGGCTTTGAGAAACTAGCTGAATATGATGAAGTTATTTTATTAAATTATACTTTCTTTGCGCCTATTTTCCCATTCTCAGAATTATTTGAGTGGTCAGAAAAGCAAGATGTTGATTTCTGGGGGATTTCTGATCATGCTGAAATAAAACCAAATCCTTATACGGGAACAGGTATTTTACCTAAACATATTCAATCGCATTTTATTGCAATTAGAAAAACTTTATTAGTCTCTCATGAGTTCCAAGATTATTGGAAGAATATGCCTATGATTCATTCATATACTGATTCAGTATTAATGCATGAATCTAGGTTTACTAATCATTTCTTAACAAAAGGATATAATTATTCTGTTTATATTGATTCAGATGATTTTTCCGTAAATTACCCAACTTTTCTATCAATAGAAGATACGTTAAAACACCGTTGTCCTATACTAAAAAGAAGACCTTTTTTTCATGATCCGCTTTATCATGACGTAGAATGCTTATTTTTACGTAGAAGTATAGAGTATATTGAAAATAACTCTGATTATGATACGACTCTTATATTTAAAAATATACTTAGAACAACTAAACCTAAGGATCTTTCGACTAACCTAACTTTATTGAAAGTTTTTGATTCACAATGTGAAGAAAAAGTAAGATCCGATATTAAAATTTTGGTTATTGCGCATATTTATTATCCAGATATGCTCGATGAAATCGTTGGTTATACTAAAAATATACCTTGTTCTTATGATTTACTTATTACTACTTCTAGTACAGAAAATAAATGTAAGATTGAATCTAATTCAATATTACAATCTAGTGGTGCAAAATCAATTAATGTAAAAGTAGTAGAGCAAAATCGTGGTAGAGATATGTCATCTCTTTTTATTACATGTAAAGAAGAAGTTTTATCAAATGAATATGATTGGATTTGTCGATTACATTCTAAAAAATCACCACAAAATTCTCATAATATGTCTCAACACTTTAAAGAGATGATGTATCTAAATCTTTTAAAAGATAAAGCTTATACATCTAAGGTATTAAATTACTTAGATAAAAATAAATCAATAGGATTTGCAATGCCTTCAATGGTGCATATAGGTCATCCTACTTTAGGTCATGCTTGGTTTACTAATAGGGAATTAGCTATAAAAATAGCAGAAAAGGTTGGTGTTAAAATTCCATTTGATGACATTTCTCCATTTGCTGCATACGGTACTATGTTTTGGTTCAGACCAAAGGCATTGCGTAAACTTTTTAAATATAACTGGAAGTTTGAAGAGTTTAATAAAGAGCCAATGCATTGTGATGGCTCGTTGGCTCATGTCCTAGAACGTTTATTAGCTTATACCGCTCATGATGCAGGTTACTTAGCATGTAACATTATGTCGTCAGAAATGATGGAGCTTAATTACACTAAGTTAGAATATAAAATGCAGAGATTAGTAAGTAATCTTTCTAATGGAGACATTTCATATCAAATTAGTCTGGCTCATAATGCTAAATATATGGTGGGAAATAATATTTCATCTGGAAATCCAAATATTAGCCGTTATTTTATAATTAATGTGGTACGCCTATTAAAAAATCATGTATTAGGTAATTATCCTAAATTATCCAAAGTAACACGTATGCCATATAGAAAATTAAGACACTATTATCATAAATTAAGAGGACATTAATTCAATGAATATTATTGTAACTGGAGCCAATGGTTATATCGGTAGAAATGTTGTAAGAGGTTTATTAGATAAAGGACATCAAGTCACAGCAATGCTTTTTGATGGAGAAACACCCCATCATTTTTTAGATGGAGCAAGCTTATTTTATGGGAATATCTTCGCTTTATCTCAAGATAAAAAATGTGACTTAGTTAAAGATGCAGAATGTTTATTGCATTTGGCTTGGCAGGCTGGGTTTAATCATCGAGACCCATCTCATTTAGCTAACGTGATGAAACATTATGAATTTCTCACATCTATGACAGAATTAGGTATAAAAAATATCTCTGTTGCAGGAACAATGCATGAGGTCGGATACTTTGTTGGACCTATTGATGAAAATACACCTTGTAATCCTAGAAATCCTTATGGAATTGCAAAAAACTTCTTACGCCAAGCAATGTTTGATTTTGCTAGTGTAACTCCTGAATTAAATTTACAGTGGTTACGCTTTTATTATATTACAGGAGATGATCGTTTTAGTAATTCTATTTTTACAAAGATCTTAAAGGCTGAAGATGAAGGACAAGAGTTTTTCCCATTGAATAGTGGTGAAATGCTTTATGATTTTATTGATATTGAAGAGCTTTCGACACAAATAGAAGAAAGAATTTCAAGCAAACAGTCTGGTATATTTAACTGTTGCTCAGGTAAACCAAAGAGCTTACGAACAGCAGTAGAAGAGTTTATTGCAGTACATAACCTGAAAATTAAGCCTAAATATAATGTTTTCCCTGCTCGCCCTTATGATTCCATGGCTGTGTGGGGGAAAAAATAGGTAGAAATTTATGAAGGAAAAATTTTTCTATATTGATTTTATCAAAGTTATTTCTTGCATTGCTGTAATGTTATTTCATTTGGATATGCATTCTTTTTATGCAGATAATAATGCTCCGTTATTTTTTGGACTAAAATTTTTAGGAATGAATGTTGGAGATATCGCAGTATCTCTCTTTATTATATCTTCTGGTTTTGGTTTGGGGCTGTCAGCTAAAGAAAATTTTTCTCTAACCTCTTATATAAGAAAGCGATTTCTAGCTATTTATCCTTCGTATTGGCTTAGTTATGCTGCTGTTGCGTTATTATTTATATTATTGAGTAAGCCAATAGGTGAAGATGTTCCAGGTATTAGGTTCTTGTTAACAATAATCGGTTTAGATGGACTATTCCTTTATAAGTTTCCTACTTTCTACTTGGTTGGTGAATGGTATACTGGATATATGTTAATAACATATATATTTTTTCCATTCTTATTTCTATATGGTTTAAAAAAGCCTTTGTTATCATTTCTCCTTTTAATAGGATTAGTTGCTTCTTTGCACATAAAATATGGGTCTATATTTGAAATGTGGGAGCCAATAAACCCTCTGATGCGATTACCAGAGTTCTTTTTTGGTATTTGTTTTGCTCAAAATATTAGAAAAGACAAGTTGCTAAGAGGAATTTTGACAGTTGTTGCTCTAGCTATCCTAGTAAATACATCAATTTTACTAGATAAAATACCATATCACTTTGTGCTTATTATGGTTGGGATTTCTTTCTTTGTTATTACATCTAGCGTATTTGATATAATTTTTATTCCTAAATATATGAGGGAACTTTTTAGTCAGTTATCTCGTTACAGCTTTCTAGCATTTTTAGTTCATCATCAAATGCTATTACTTTTTTATAGTGCATTTGATGTCGCTCACTCAAATAATTTTGTGAAATTTTCTATATTAATAACTGTAATAACATTAAGTTTTTTTTATGGTTACTTAGTCTATCCATTGGTTAATTACATAACAGGGAAGCTAAATAATCTATTATTTTTTATCAAAATAAAAAAATCATATGGATAAGGCATTAAAATATGACGTAATTGTATGCACCTTCAACGGTGCATCTTTTATATCTTCACAATTAAAAAGCATTTTATCTCAACCCATTTTGCCGCAGAAAATTATTGTGTCTGATGATGGATCTTGTGATGAGACGCTTTCTGTTATCAGAAATACCTTTGCTGATGCTAATTTTACTGCTTATGACATTATGCAAGGTCCGAGAAAAGGAGTGATTGCTAATTTTTTATTTGCACTAAAATATAGCGAAGCAGATTTTACCTTTTTAGCAGATCAAGATGATATTTGGCATATAAATAAAGTAGTTGAATTTGCTAAAATTGCTAAGCAGAAAAATAATGCTATTCCAATGCTCATCTTTAGTGATGCGTGTTTGGTTGATGAGCAAAATAATGAAATTTCGCCAAGTTTTTTTGCTTATCAGGCTTTAAGTGCGAAATGTTTAAGTGATGATTCAATTTTATATAAAAACTGTGTGCAAGGTGCCGCCTGTATGATCAATCGTGCTTTACGTAATCTAGCACTAGATTCTTTATCTTATATTCGACTTTCTGAGCTTTATATGCACGATTGGTGGTTGGCACTGTTAGCGCGTTATTATGGTGAAACACAATTTATAGATAAGTCTTTACTAGATTATCGTCAACATTGCCAAAATCAAGTGGGGGTGTTTAACCATAAGTTGCGTCTATTTTATTATTTTATTCGATTTAAGTCTTACTGGAAAAATATTCGCCAGGCAATCCGGCAAGTTAAAATGTTTGAACAATTTGCTACACAATATGGCAAGCCACATTGTTTACCTCCCTCTTCAAAAAGAGAATACCAAAGTGTGCCAAAATTAAAGCAGTGGCTATTATCCCTTTTGGTAAAATAAGGACGAAAAATGACCGCTCTTCAATTTGTATTATGTGTACCAACCTATAATGCTGGCAATCAATGGCAAGATTGGATCGCAGCCTATCAATCCCAATCCTTAAAAGCTGATAAAGTAATTGTGATTGATTCTTCCTCTTCTGATAATACGGTAAATTTAGCGGAAGAGGCAGGATTTTTAGTCTATTCTATTCCGCAATCGGCCTTTAATCATGGTAGAACTCGTAATCAAGCGGTTGAATTTGGCAAAAGTTTTACTGATGTAGTGGTGTTTATGACTCAAGATGCAATTTTAGCATCGCCAGATTCGTTAGCAAATTTACTCGCTCCCTTTGTAGACTCTAAGGTGGCCGCTGTTTGTGGTCGACAGTTACCACATCATAATGCAACAATGTTAGCCACCCATGCCCGCTATTTTAATTATCCGCCTGAATCAAAAGTTAAATCACAGGCAGATATTCCAACACTTGGAATAAAAGCAGCATTTATGTCAAATTCTTTTGCTGCCTATCGTCTATCAGTTTTTGAGGAATTAGGTGGATTCCCGGATAACACTATTTTAGCGGAAGATATGTATTTGACGGCAAAAATGATTTTATCGGGATATAAAGTTGCTTACTGCGCTGAGGCAACAGTATTTCACAGTCATAACTATACACTAAAACAAGAATTCCAACGTTATTTTGATACGGGTGTATTTCAGCAAGAACAGCAATGGATTCAACAAAAATTTGGTAGGGCTGCTTCTGAGGGGAAAAGGTTTGTACTTTCTGAGCTACAATTTCTCTTCAACAATGCACCGCACTTACTACCCAAAGCAATGTTCTCTACATTTGCCAAATGGGTTGGCTTTAAATTAGGTTATCATTACCACAAACTGCCTTATGCGTGGCGTAAGGCATTCAGTATGCACAAGGGATATTGGAAAGATGACAAAAACACAACGTTCAGCACCGCTGATCAATAAAATCAGCCTGGTTTGTACCGATTTTTTTTCCTTTGTTTTTGCCATTTCTGTAGGCTATTGGATTTCTCCTCTCAATGATTTTTCGAGTGATATTTTAGAACTCAAAGGTTCTATTTATCGCGCAGGGTCTTTTGGTTTAGCGATGCTTGCTAGTGTCAGCATTTTATGGGTTGTTTATCGTCACTACACTTATCGCAAACCATTCTGGGACGAGTTGAAAGATGTTTATTTTTCACTTTTTGTGATTGCATTGGTAAATTTAGCGTTATTGGTTTTCGCAAAAGTGCCAGATCCAGTTGAAAGTTGGGTTAGTGTTTATGCTGTGTTATTTCTTTGTTTCCCATTGTTTAGAATCATTTGTAAAAAGATCCTCAAATTCAGTCGCTTGTGGGAAATGCCCTGTGTCATTATCGGTATAGGGTGTAATGCCATGCGTGCTTATCGAGCTATTCAATATGAAAGCAATCTAGGCTATAAAGTGCAAGCCTTTGTTTCCAAACAAAATATTGGATTAATAGCAAAGCATCTAGATTTTATTTCTGAACAGGCGTTTTTAAAGCAATTGCCACGCTATGAAAAGGTGTTTATTGCTTTAGAATACCATGAAGCCGATTTACTTGCCTATTGGGTGAAAAAATTGTCTACATTGAATTTCCGTAATGTATCTATTATCCCTTCTTTGCAAGGTATTCCGCTTTACGGGGCAGAAATTTCGCATTTCTTCAGCTCTGAAACTATTATGTTGCGTATTCCAAATAATCTCGCCAAACGTTCAACACGTTTTGTAAAGCGTAGTTTTGATATTATAGTTTCTGGATTGCTGCTATTGCTCTTTTCGCCATTGTTCTTTGCTTTATTCTTGATCATTCGTAAAGATGGCGGAAAAGCCGTTTATAACCAAGTGCGGGTAGGAAGAGATCGTAAGGTGTTCAAATGCTATAAATTCCGCACGATGGTAGTCAATTCTCAGCAAGTGCTGCGAGAATTATTAGCCAAAGATCCAGAGGCTCGTAGGCAGTGGAACAAAGAATTCAAGCTCAAAAACGATCCACGCATTACCCCAATTGGTAACATTTTGCGTAAAACCAGCCTTGATGAACTACCTCAATTATGGAATGTATTTAAAGGTGAAATGAGCTTAGTCGGTCCTCGTCCAATTACAAGACAAGAGTTGAAATACTACGGCGATGATGTAATTTACTACCAAATGATTCGCCCAGGGCTTTCTGGCTTATGGCAAGTGAGCGGTAGAAATGATGTTGATTATGCTACTCGTGTTTATTTAGATGCGTGGTATGTTAAAAACTGGTCGCTTTGGAATGATTTCGTGATTTTATTTAAAACAGTGAATGTTGTTTTAAGACGTGATGGAGCTTATTAAAAAGATATTCATAAAAATCGTATATATTTAAATTTGATTTTATAAGGAACCCATGAACCCTTGGATTTTATTAGGTTTTGCTATTGTAATCGAAGTACTCGGTTCAAATTGCATTAAAGCAAGCAATGGTTTCACTAAACCACTTCCAACTGTAATTTCTATTGTTGCATTTGTAGTGGCGTTATATCTACTTTCTATGATCACTAAAACGCTTCCGCTTGGTATTGTCTATGCGGTTTGGTCTGGGGTGGGAATTGTTCTTACCACCTTGGTGGCTATGCTCGTTTTTGGGCAAAAACCAGATTTACCGAGTGTAATTGGAATGGCGTTAATTATCGGCGGGGTGCTGGTAATTAACTTATTTTCTAATCAATCTTAATAGATAGGAGGTGAAGATCATAACCCTCACGCCCTAATTTACTTTTTCAATTCTTTTCTCAATCTCAGATCAACAAATTGACCGCTTGCCCTGCTATCACAAAGCAAATCAATGCGGAAAAGTGACAGTGAAGGCACTAATAACCATCACGTAGTATCGTTGGGCAAGTTATTTAACGAAGATATTTTGCACCGATTGAATCGTAATAGAAAAGAATAAACAGAGGTAGCCGAACGAAAAACGGCTTGGTTTTGCCCTACGATTTTTGCTGAAATAAAGAAAAATGAACCGTCTAAAAAGCCAAATTTTTGAGAAAGTACGATATTATTGAGAAAATTAATTGCGTAACTTTACTTACCGATTGTCACTTTAGCCTATTTTTTGTATAATCTTACCCCTTTATATACTAATAAACTATAATTCCCAGAATCGCAAATCGTTGGAGTAACAAATGGCTCGTGTAACTGTTCAAGAAGCTGCTGAGATGATCGGCAACCGTTTTGATTTAATTTTAATTGCAGCACGTCGTGCAAGACAAATCCAGCTTCACACTCGTGAGGCATTAGTGCCAGAAGAAAATGATAAGCCAACTGTAATTGCTTTAAGAGAAATTGAAGAAGGCTTAATCAATGGTGAAATTATGGATCAGTTTGATAATCAACAAGCTGTTCAACAAGATATCGCAGAAAAAGAAGCAATTTCATTCTTAGCAGACGTTCAAGCAAATGCTTAATTAAAATTTATAAATTCCTGAAATGGATAATGGACAATTAAAACGCAAGCGGTTAAATTAACCATATCAATTGCAATTTATTGTCCATTATCCATTTTTAGTGTTGGGGGTATCGTGTATCTTTTTGAACCATTAGATCGCATAATTCGTCAGTATTTGCCAGCCGATAAAATTGAGCTGGTCAAACGTGCTTTTGTTGTTGCGAGAGACGCTCATGAGGGGCAGACTCGCTCAAGCGGTGAACCCTACATTACGCACCCTGTTGCCGTTGCAGGCATTATTGCGGAAATGAAACTCGACCACGAAGCCGTGATGGCGGCGCTTTTACATGATGTAATTGAGGATACGCCTTATACCGAAGAACAACTTGCAGCTGAATTTGGCAAGAACGTTGCCGAAATTGTGCAAGGGGTTTCTAAACTCGATAAATTAAAATTCCGCACTCGCCAAGAAGCACAAGTGGAGAACTTCCGCAAGATGATTTTGGCGATGACTAAAGACATTCGTGTGGTGTTAATCAAACTTGCTGACCGAACGCACAATATGCGTACGCTGGGTTCACTCCGCCCTGATAAGCGCGTACGCATTGCCAAAGAGACGCTCGAAATTTACAGCCCACTCGCCCATCGTTTAGGTATTACGCATCTGAAAAACGAGTTAGAAGATCTCTGTTTCAAAGCGATGTATCCGCACCGTTATAACGTGCTGAAAATGGCAATTGAAATGGCACGCGGTACGCGCCAAGACTTGCTTGCGACTATTTCGCACGAATTGGAAAGCCGCTTGAAAGAAGCAGGTATTCCTGCGCGTATTTATGGGCGTGAAAAACATCTTTACACCCTTTATCACAAGCTCCGCCAACGCGATCAACGTTTCCGTTCAATTTTGGATATTTATGCGTTCCGCGTGGTGGTAGATGATGTGGATAATTGCTATCGAGCATTGGGGCGGGTGCACGCTCTGTATAAACCTCGTCCATACCAAGTGCGAGACTACATTGCCGTGCCGAAAAGTAACGGCTATCAATCGATCCATACCTCAATGATTGGGCATAAAGGTCTGCCGATTGAAGTGCAAATTCGCACCGAAGAGATGGATCAAATGGCAGAACTTGGTGTGGCAGCATTCTGGCAATATAACGATGAGCAAATTCACGCAACCAGCGTGCAACAAAAAGCGCAAAAATGGTTACAAAGCATCATCGAATTGCAACAAAGTGCAGGCAATGCAGAAGAGTTTATCGAAAGCGTGAAATCGGAGCTGTTCTCAAACGACATTTACGTCTTCACGCCAAAAGGTAGAATTGTAGAATTGCCTGCAAAATCGACCGCTATCGACTTCGCTTATGCGGTGCATTCAGATATTGGTGATCACTGTGTGGGTGCGATTGTGGATCGTCAGCCATACCCAATCTCACAACCGTTACAATCTGGTCAAACGATTGAAATTTTAACTGAAACAGGTCGTTATCCAAGCTCAAGCTGGTTGAATTTTGCAGTGAGTGCTAAAGCACGTTCGAAAATCAAACAAGCCTTAAAACAGCTTGATGCTTTGGATCAAGCTTTAGAAACCGAAGAGCCTACAGAGATTAACGTGGAATTGGTGTTGGAAATTAAAGACCAACCAGGTGTGTTGGCAAGCCTTACCAATACCATTGCATCTCTTAATAGTAACATTGGTTCGGTGCAAAGTTACCCAATTGAAAACGGTAATTATCAAGTGAAATTGCAAATTTCGGTTACTGATAATGCTCATCTTTACGTGGTTATTCAACGATTAACCAAGTTAAGTGGCGTGGTGAAAGTGGATAAAAATAAAGAACAGCTAAATTGATAATTCAATCTAGTAAAAATAATAGGGTGGTTTTCCACCCTTTTGTTACTTAAATTTTCCTTTCATACTCCTCACTGCCACTCTTGCAAAGAAAATAGCAAAGAGGAAATAACCGAAACCGTAACTGGCAAAAAAGCAGAAATAAACCATTGATTGCCCCGCAAGCACATCTAATTTTTCTGGAGTGGTGAGCAACCAATGTAACCAAGCACCGAAATAAACCAATTTTTCTACGCAGAAAATCCAAAGCAAGACAGGCACTTGCCAAAAATGTTTAGCAACCGACCAATATGCTAAACCCCACAACAAAATTGAGATTTGTCCGAGCCACGAGAAAACAATTGGGTCGTTATCTATTAAAGTAGTATCAGTAAAAAATTGGGTGAAGCCTAAGATAGCGATAAAGTTGTACAGCCCTGCTAAAAATAAGCCTTCTCTTGCACTTTTGAATTGCACGTTTTTCCTCCGTTTTTCTTTTATTATACAAAAAAAGTACGATGAAATTCACCGTACTTTTTTGCAATTTATTTTTACCTAGCCTCGTATTTTTAATTGCCAAATTAAATGTAGTAATTTTAAGCTGATTTTATAATCAATTTCCTTTCATCTATAAATGAAAAGAGGGAATTTTGTACTAGCTTTCTCGTTATCTATTTCTCTAAAAACGCCTGCAAATTTTCCCATTCTCGTTGCATATCACTTACACCTAAATCATACATGGCTTGGAGTTTATTCGGATCTTTTTCAATTCGTTTTATGTTTAAATCAACAGAAGGGCGGATCACAAAAATCTCGCCTTTTTCGGCTTGTTCAATTACATTTTCGACTTGCTTGTTATACATCGCATAGCGGTTGTTTACTGCGTCCGCAAATTTAGGATATTTACGATACCAAAGTTTGGCAAGTAGCGGATTAGGCTTGGATTTTCGGTAATCAAGCGTGCGAGTAAGCACCACGATGATTTTGTCGTAGCCCATTTTTTTCATTTGCTCAAGTGGGATGGAGTCGGCAATCGCACCGTCAAGGTAAGGTACACCATTGATTTCGACAGGCATTGAAACATAAGGCATTGCGGAAGTGGCTCTCAGCACTTCCATTTGAGCCAGTGGATCAGTCAGTTTGACATATTCTGCCTGAGCTGTATTCAGATTGGTAATAGTGGCGTAGAAATCTATCTGTGTTTGTTGGAAAGTGGCATTATCAAAAACATCTTGTTTAAATGGCACGTCGTAAAAGGCAAACGCTTTGCTGATAATATTACCCGTTTTAATTAGGTTTTTTAGGCTGATATATCTGGCATCTGGCATAAATTTTTTGTTGTAGCGAATAGCACGGCCTTTTTGTTTAGAAGGGTAATTTACGCCGAACAATGCCCCTGCTGAAACTGAGATAACGCCATCCACCCAAAAATCTTTATCTAAAAAAGTATCCAGCACACCTGCAGTGTACATACCTCGCATCGCGCCACCTTCAAGCACTAAGCCAATTTTCATCCGCTTTCCTTAAATGATTATTTGAAATAGTTATGTTTGCTTATAAAAAAATGGCGGACTAAAGTCCGCCGTTAGTATCTGTATATCAAAGACTACGCTTTTTTTAAAAACTCCGATTTCAGCATAATTTTGCCACAATCTACGTTGTGATCGCCGTTCACTAAGCGAATATTTTTGAATTTTGTGCCTTTTTTCAACACTTCTGATGAGCCTTTGAGTTTTAAATCTTTAATCAATAACACATCATCGCCATCGCTTAATAAGTTACCGTTACTGTCTTTGACGATGAGTTGATCTTCATTGTCTTCAGCTACTTCTTCGCCTGTCCATTCATAAGCACAATCTGGGCAAACGAATTGGATAGTGTCGTGGTAGGTATTTTCGCCGTTACATTTTGGGCAAGCTGGGAATGTCATTTTTAGTCCTTAATGTTGTAAAATTCGGTATTTTATAGCGAAATCGTCTAAAAATATAGCTCTCTTATGTCGTTGGCGGGCTTTTAGCCTACTAATAATGAGTTCAGAGCGTTATAGAATGGTGGGCTAAAAGCCCACCCTACAACTAATTACATCATCGCTGAAATATATTTCAACATCACCCCAGCGGCAATGGCTGAACCGATAACGCCTGCTACGTTTGGTCCCATTGCATGCATAAGGAGGAAGTTTTGTTTGTCGTATTCTTGACCAACTTTATTCGACACACGTGCTGCCATTGGTACGGCAGAAACGCCTGCGGAGCCGATAAGCGGGTTGATTTTGTCTTTGGTGAATTTGTTCATCAATTTCGCCATTAATACACCGCTTGCAGTACCAATGCCAAAGGCAATCACGCCAAGCACCAAAATGCCAAGGGTTTGTGGTTGTAGGAATTTATCCGCCACTAATTTCGCACCAACAGATAAGCCTAAGAAGATGGTTACGATGTTGATTAACGCATTTTGAGCTGTGTCATTTAAGCGTTCCACCACGCCACTCACACGCATTAAGTTACCGAAACAGAACATACCAAGTAATGGAGCAGCATCTGGCAATAAGAGTGCGACTAACACGAGTAAAACGATTGGGAAGAGAATTTTC
Source organism: Haemophilus parahaemolyticus (assembly GCF_018373095.1). Classification (GTDB taxonomy): domain Bacteria; phylum Pseudomonadota; class Gammaproteobacteria; order Enterobacterales; family Pasteurellaceae; genus Haemophilus_A; species Haemophilus_A parahaemolyticus_A. The sequence goes on along the minus strand of NZ_JAHAHT010000005.1, from coordinate 9,184 downwards.
TCACGTTTGCTCACTTGGCGACCTTGTACCATACGAATGCGACGTTCTGCATCTGTCGTTAATGCTTTCATAATTGGCGGCTGAATGAGCGGTACTAATGCCATATAAGAGTAAGCAGCAACGGCAATTGCACCCAGTAATTCAGGGGCGAGTTTACTTGCTAAGTAAATTGCAGTTGGACCGTCCGCCCCACCGATAATGCCGATCGCTGCGGCTTGTGGTAGAGTAAAATCAATCACGCCAATCCAGTTAAGAGCTAATGCCCCTAATACAGTGGAGAAAATCCCAAATTGTGCCGCTGCACCTAAAAGTAGGGTTTTCGGGTTAGAAAGTAGTGGACCGAAGTCGGTCATTGCCCCTACGCCCATAAAAATCACTAAAGGAGCCACGCCATAGCCAATCGACACTTTATAAAATAATGCCAACACGCCTGCGGTATAGCCCATATCGCCTGCGATGACTTCGAGTTCGTTTTGAACGGAAGGCAAGGCTAAGGCAATCGCTTCTTTCAGGCTGTGAATATCAATGCTTGGACTGTTCACTTTAGCGGCAATAATCGCCAATTGCTCAGGTGTACCGTGGTGTAAAAGATTATCGAGAGCTGTCATCGCCATTCCTGCCTCAGGAATGTTCGAGAGTAATCCCCCAAAACCAATCGGCAGGAGCAGAAGTGGCTCAAAGCCACGTGCAATCGCCAGCCAGAGTAGTACAAGGCTGATGATAATCATCACCGCTTGCCCCCACTCCATATGCATAATGCCCATGCCTTGGAAAAGTGCAATAATGCTGTCCATATTTTGTCCTTTTCTTTGTAGGGGGCGTGAATTGAAAACTCACGCACCCTGCATTATTTTAAAAACTACGCCAAACTCATCATCACTTGTTCAACTGCCACAGAGTCACCTTGTTTGATGCTAATGCCTTGCACTCTGCCCGCTTTCGCTGCACAAATTTGGGTTTCCATTTTCATTGCTTCAAGAATGAGCAACACCTCGCCTTCAGCTACTTGCTGACCTTCTGCCACTTCTACCTTTAAGATGGTTCCCGCCATTGGGGCTTTCACAGGTTCAGCATTTGCAGAACTTGGTGCAGATTGTACCGCTTGTGGTTCAGCTGCTGGAGCTGCAGTCGGTGTGATATGAGTAATATCGCCGCCTTCGCTCACTTTTACCACAAAGGCTTTGCCTTCGAGTTCCACAGTATAAATCGCTGGTTCGCCTGCTTTCGCTGCTGGGGCTTGAGAAGCGGTTGGTTTTTCCGCAGATTTTGCAGATTCTTGACCTGTTGGTGTCGGTTCAAATGCCTCTGGGTTATTGCGGTTTTCCAAGAATTTCCAGCCCACTTGTTGGAAGAGTGCCACAATTAATACATCGTCCACTACGTTGCCTGAAAGAGTGATACCTTTTTCTTTGGCTTGTGCGGTTACTTCGGCGACTAATTTATCCCATTCTGGGGCAATATGATCCGCTGGGCGGTCGGTTAATGGTGCAGCACCTTCTAACACACGAGCTTGTAATGCAGCATTAACTGGGGCTGGGGTTTTGCCGTATTCGCCTTTTAAAATGCCCGCAGTTTCTTTGGCGATAGTTTTGTAGCGTTCGCCCATCAACACGTTCATTACCGATTGAGTACCAACAATTTGTGAGGTTGGTGTTACTAACGGAATGTATCCTAACTCTTCACGCACGCGTGGAATTTCTTGCAACACAAGATCGAGTTTATCAGAGGCATTTTGTTGGCGGAGTTGGTTTTCAAGGTTGGTAAGCATTCCGCCCGGCACTTGAGCCACTAAAATACGGCTGTCGATACCACGGAGTTGTCCTTCAAATTTCGCATATTTTTTACGCACATTGCGGAAGTAAGCGGAGATTTTTTCTAATGCAGGAATGTTCAAACCTGTGTCGTATGGTGTGCCTTGCAGGGTGGCAACGATAGATTCTGTTGCAGGGTGTCCGTAAGTGCCAGACATTGAAGAAATCGAGGTATCTACGCCATCCACGCCTGCTTCAATCGCTTTCAGCAACGCCATTTCCGCCATACCTGTGGTGGAGTGGCAGTGTAGGTGGAGTTCTACATCGAATTGTTTTTTGATGGCACTCACTAATTCTTGTGCTGCCATCGGGGTAAGAATGCCTGACATATCTTTGATGACAAGCGAATCGATGCCGATTTCAAGCAGTTGCTCTGTTACCTCTAACCACGTTTGCAATGTATGTACAGGGCTAGTGGTGTAGCTCAACGTACCTTGTGCGTGTGCACCTTGTTTTTTGACCGCTTGTAGGGCTTGTCTCATATTGCGTGGGTCGTTTAACGCATCGAACACACGGAACACATCCATACCATTTGCCACAGAGCGTTCAACGAATTTATCAACCACATCGTCTGCGTAATGACGGTAGCCCAATAAGTTTTGACCGCGTAAAAGCATTTGTAATGGAGTGTTTGGAATCGCTTTTTTCAATTCACGTAAACGCACCCACGGATCTTCGCCTAAAAAACGAATGCAGCTATCAAAAGTTGCACCGCCCCATGCTTCTAAAGACCAATAGCCGATTTTGTCGAGTTCAGCGGCAATCGGTAACATATCATCTAAACGTAAACGGGTTGCGAAAAGAGATTGGTGAGCATCGCGTAATACCACGTCAGTAATGGCAATTTTTTTGGGTTGAGTTGTCATAATTCAAATCCTTCTGATAATTTATAAACCTTGTTTTCTTCTGTGATGTGCAATAGCGGCAACAATCACAGGGCGTAAACGCTCAAGATCATCTTGAATAGGTGGCGTTGCCGCTTGAGGTTTGCTTACGGGAGCGGGGATAGGTTCGGGAAAATATTGATTGATGAGCTTAGACATAAAAGCGACGGCATAGATCAGGATGAATAAGAAGAACATCACAAATCCCATACCAGAAATCATCAAATTGACACCTTCGCCAAAGAGTTCTGCATTGGTCATAGTATTTCCTTATCTTGATTGATGAATAATTGAAGAATAATCGTGAATGAATTGGAGTGCAAAGGATTGAAGTGAAAAATGTGGAGTAGATCACAAAAATCTTAGAAGTTGTATGAGATACGAACTAAAAGTTCCATTTAGCCTAAAATACTTGCGTAGTCAGTTATATCACGACGTATGATACTGGCCATGAAAAGAACTGTCACAAAATCATTGTCTGCATATTCATCACATCAACCTATCTCATCCCGTTCTATGCTTTTAGCCAAATAGGGTATAATATAACCACAAATTAAATGCTTGGTAGTAAAACGAGTATAATATGAACCCAACACTACTCCATTCGCTTGCTCAGATGACCACCGAGCAACGCAATCCCTGTTCTCTTAACATTGATTGCATGACAGCAATCGATATAGTGCAACTTATCAATCAAGAAGATCTGTTAGTTGCTAAGGCAGTAGAAAAATGCTTACCTCACATAGCCGAAGCAGTCGAAAAAATCGAATACGCATTCACAAACGGCGGGCGACTTGTCTATATTGGTGCTGGCACGAGCGGACGATTAGGCGTATTAGACGCGTCTGAATGCCCGCCTACTTACGGTGTTCCTCCTGAAATGGTGGTAGGTATTATTGCAGGTGGCGAACGAGCACTACGCCATCCAATCGAAGGGGCGGAAGACAACTACGAGCAAGGCAAAGCCGATTTACAAGCGGTCGATTTTTGCGAAAAAGATGTCTTAGTTGGCATCGCAGCCAGCGGTCGGACGCCTTATGTGATTGGTGCGTTAGAATATGCCAACTCATTAGGTGCGATTACGGTATCCATTGCCAGCAACGCAGGTTGTGCGATGTCGCAAATTGCCGATATTGTAATTGAAACCGTCGTAGGTGCGGAAGTGCTCACAGGTTCAAGCCGAATGAAATCGGGTACGGCACAAAAACTGGTGCTTAATATGCTTACTACGGCTTCGATGATTCGCATCGGCAAATGCTACCAGAACTTGATGGTAGATGTGCAAGCCAGCAACGAAAAACTCAAAGCAAGAGCGGTGAAAATCGTGATGGAAGCCACCGATTGCACCAAAGAAACCGCAGAAATCACCTTGCTTCAAGCCGATAACCACGCCAAAGTTGCTATTCTTATGATTTTAGCCAATGTGGATAAACCCCAAGCCGAAAAAATGCTTGCTGAGAATCAAGGCAAGTTAAGGCAAGCACTTCAAAGTTAATGATTTTAAGCGGTCAAATTTCTGTTCTATTTTGCAAAAATGAAAGAGAATTTGACCGCTTTTTATTTTATTCATTTTTGCTAAACAATCTCTTCATAAACCCCCTCTTTTGCGGATTATTTCGACTGTAATCATATGCCTTTTTCCGATTTACGGGTGATTAACGAAGATTTTGTCCAGCCGACAATGGGCTTTGGAATGCATCCGCATAAAGATATGGAAATTTTAGGGCAGTTTAACTGTCAATGGTGTGGAACTAAATAGCGGCGATGCGTTGGCAGTAAGTCAGGAAACTTTGCTTGAATTACAAACGCAAAGCGAGGTAGAATTTTTAATGTTTAATTTAAAATAGCTAACCTAGTAAAGAAGCGGTTAAATTTGACCGCTTGTTTGCATTTTACCTAAAAGGAACCTTTATGAGCCATTCAGTTATTACCGTTATTGGACAAGATCGTGTTGGGATTGTATTCGATGTTGCGAAGATCTTAGCCGAAAATAACATTAATATTCTTAACATTAGCCAGCAGCTGATGGAAAATTATTTTACGATGATTATCCTTGTTGACACTGCTCAATGTTCACTTTCTTTCCCTGAATTAGCCGCACTGTGTAGTGAAAAAAGCAAAGTATTACAATTAGATATTCGCTTGCAAAATGAGCAAATATTTAAAGCGATGCACCGCATTTAGGGGGCGAGATGAGTATTCAATCTAACGAAATTTTAGAAACGATTAGAATGGTATCGGATCAGCATTTTGATGTTCGCACCATTACTATTGGCATTGATTTGCACGACTGCATCAGTAGCGATATTGATGAGTTGAACCAAAATATCTTCAATAAAATCACCCGAGTAGGTAAAGATTTGGTGGAAACCGCCAAAATTCTCTCGGCAAAATATGGCGTGCCGATTGTGAATCAACGAATTTCTGTTACCCCTATTGCCCAAATTGCGGCAGCGACCAAAGCGGATTCTTACGTTTCGATTGCCCAAACCCTCGACCGTGCGGCGAAAGCGATTGGCGTGTCGTTTATCGGCGGTTTTTCAGCATTAGTGCAAAAAGGGATGTCGCCGTCTGATGAGGTGCTGATTCGTTCAATTCCTGAAGCGATGAAAACTACCGACATCGTGTGTAGCTCAATCAATATTGGCTCAACCCGTGCGGGCATCAATATGGACGCAGTGAAATTAGCGGGCGAAATGATTAAGCAAACCGCTGAAATTACCCATGAAGGCTTCGGCTGTGCCAAAATCGTGGTGTTCTGTAATGCCGTGGAAGACAATCCTTTTATGGCGGGGGCATTCCACGGTTCGGGCGAAGCCGATGCAGTGATTAACGTTGGTGTTTCAGGGCCAGGTGTAGTAAAAGAGGCGTTAGAAAATTCCCATGCAACAACACTTACCGAAGTGGCGGAAGTGGTGAAGAAAACGGCGTTTAAAATTACCCGTGTAGGTGAATTGATTGGGCAAGAAGCTTCTAAAATGCTCAATATTCCATTTGGTATTTTGGATCTTTCCCTTGCTCCAACCCCTGCTGTAGGCGATTCTGTTGCCCGTATTTTGGAAGCGATGGGGTTAAGCGTATGTGGCACCCACGGCACAACAGCCGCCCTTGCATTGCTTAACGATGCAGTGAAAAAAGGCGGAATGATGGCATCGAGCGCGGTTGGTGGTTTAAGTGGTGCATTTATTCCTGTTTCAGAAGATGAAGGGATGATTGTTGCAGCAGAGAGTGGCGTACTTACGTTGGATAAACTGGAAGCGATGACAGCGGTTTGCTCGGTGGGCTTGGATATGATTGCTGTCCCAGGTGATACTCCTGCTCACACTATTTCTGGCATTATAGCTGATGAAGCTGCAATTGGGATGATTAACAGTAAAACTACCGCAGTGCGCCTTATTCCTGTCACGGGTAAAACCATAGGCGAAACCGTGGAATTCGGCGGCTTGCTTGGTTATGCACCGATTATGCCTGTCAAAGAAGGCTCTTGCGAAGTGTTCGTCAACCGTGGCGGGCGTATTCCAGCACCTGTTCAGTCAATGAAAAACTAGTTTTATCTATGGTTTAAAGCGTACTTAGTAAGTACGTTTTTTTTATTTTTGGAAAATTCTTCTTGCTTTAAATTGAATAAAAATGCAAAATAAATGCATAATTTTTCAAGAATGAAATCTCTTCATAAGAAAGTATTATTTGAAAGCAATCGTTTGCTTTGCTAGAATAGTCCGATTTTTTAATCCACAATTGCAGGAGTACATATTATGGCATTTAATCTCAAAAATAGACATTTACTCAGTTTAGTGAACCATACCGAACGTGAAATTAAGTATTTGTTAGATTTATCACGCGATTTAAAACGTGCGAAATATGCTGGCACAGAGCAGCCTCGTTTAAAAGGCAAAAACATTGCGTTAATTTTTGAGAAAACCTCCACCCGTACTCGCTGTGCTTTTGAAGTAGCGGCTTATGATCAAGGTGCTCACGTAACCTATATTGACCCAACCTCTTCGCAAATTGGGCATAAAGAATCAATGAAAGATACCGCTCGCGTATTGGGTAGAATGTATGATGCGATTGAATATCGTGGCTTTAAACAATCAGTTGTCAATGAGTTAGCAGAATATGCAGGCGTGCCAGTATTTAATGGCTTAACTGATGAATTCCACCCAACACAAATGCTTGCCGATGTGCTCACAATGATTGAAAACTGCGAAAAACCATTGAGTCAAATTAGTTACGTCTATATTGGTGATGCACGTAACAATGTGGGGAATTCACTCTTGTTAATCGGGGCAAAATTAGGAATGGATGTGCGTATCTGTGCACCAAAAGCATTGTTACCAGAAGATTCGCTGGTCGAAATGTGCCAAAAATTTGCGGCAGAATCGGGTGCTCGCATTACGGTAACCGACGATATTGATACAGCAGTGAAAGGTGTGGATTTCGTGCATACTGATGTGTGGGTGTCAATGGGGGAACCGCTTGAAACTTGGGGTAAACGTATTGATATGTTAATGCCTTATCAAGTTACACCTGAATTGATGAAACGCACAGGCAATCCAAAAGTGAAATTTATGCACTGCTTGCCTGCGTTCCACAATAGCGAAACCAAAATTGGTAAGCAAATCGCAGAAAAATACCCCGCTTTGGCAAATGGCATTGAAGTAACAGAAGATGTGTTTGAATCACCAGCAAATGTGGCATTTGAACAAGCGGAAAACCGTATGCATACAATTAAAGCGGTGATGGTGGCGAGTTTGGCGTAAGAGGTAGAAAAAATGAAAATCGTAGTAGCACTCGGTGGCAATGCATTATTAAAACGTGGTGAGCCGATGACGGCACAAAATCAAGCAGCGAATATTCGCATCGCAGCAGAACAGCTTGCTAAAATTAAACCCAATAATGAGCTTGTAATTTCACATGGCAACGGGCCACAAGTGGGGTTACTTGCGTTACAACACGCAGCTTATTACGCTCAAGATACGAAAATTGAGCCCTATCCGTTAGATATTTTAGTTTCACAAACCGTGGGAATGATTGGTTATATGTTACAACAAGAATTAACCAACCTAATTCCTCAACACCCAACGCAAACCTTAGTGACTCAAGTGATTGTCGATAAACACGATCCTGCGTTTGCTAAACCAAGTAAACCGATTGGCCAGGTGTATAGTCAAGCGGAAGCGGAAAAATTAGCCGCGGAAAAAGGCTGGACAGTGATGGCTGACGGACAATACTTCCGCCGTGCTGTACCAAGTCCGAAACCTGTCGGTGTGACTGGCATTGAAGCGGTGAAAGCATTACTTGCACAAGATCAAATCGTGATTTGTGGCGGTGGTGGTGGTGTGCCAAGTTTCCGTAATGAAAAAGGCGAATTACAAGGCGTGGAAGCAGTGGTAGATAAAGATTTAGCGACGGCGGTGATTTCAACACACTTGGATGCCGATTTATTTATTATCGCCACCGATGTGGATGCTGCTTGTGTTGATTTCCAAAAACCGACCCAACGTAAAATCGCTAAAGGCAGCCCAGAAGCACTCGAAGCCTTGGCTTCTGAGTTTGCCGCAGGTTCAATGGGGCCAAAAGTGCAGGCTGTGATCAACTTCGTTAAAGCAACAGGCAAAGATGCGGCGATTGGCTCACTTGCCCAGATTCAAGATATTGTAGCAGGCAAAGCGGGAACGCGTGTAACAAATAGCGTTGAAAGCATAGAATTTTACTAATCGCTAAGGTTCATAATGATCTGCACCCCAAAACCTGGACACCTAATTTGAGGTGCAGATTATGTCCTACTCTTATCAATTTCGTTTGAAAATTATCAAACTCGTCACTGAACAGAATTATGGTATCCGTGAGGTGGCTAAACTTCATCAAATTTCCCACGCTCTCGTCATTTATTGGCTAAAAGCATTTCGCGAAAGAGGGCTTGATGGCGTAAAATCGCCTCATACAAACCTTCAGACACCGAAAATAGTGAAGCTAAAGATGAAAAAGAAAGACATTGAAATTCCAGAAACCACAGACTTTTCACCTAAAGCGTTTAAAAAGCTGCAGCGAGAGCTCGCCTTGGCTCGTGCGGAGATTGCTTATCTAAAGGAGTTGGAGAAGCTCGACCGTCAAAAACAACGACAGAAAAAAGAAAAATCATTGAAAGATTGAAGTCAGACCACGCGTTAAATGATTTACTTCGTGTGGCTAAAATGCCTCGCTCAAGCTTTTACTATAAAGAGATTAAGCGAAATTATCACGAGGTAAAAGAGGCTATCTTATCGCTGTATAAAAAGAACAGAAAACGAGATGGTTATCGCCCCATGACGTGTAAATTACGCCAAATGGGTTTTAATTTGAATCATAAAACGGTGTTAAAGCTGATGAACGAGTTAGGTATTCATTCCATTTTACGCAAGAAAAGCTTTATTTTTCACCGTTGATGGACTTGGCTAACCGAGAAATTATTGCCTATAACTTTTCAACACGCCCCAAATTTTCATTGGT
>NZ_JAHAHT010000102.1 GCF_018373095.1 Haemophilus parahaemolyticus | reverse complement strand
CGAAAGCCAAAATAATCGCCGTGGGAATAGAGGCGAACAAGGCTCTCTTTGCCATTTTCAAGAGTGTGAAAAAGTCCGATTAAACCTGAGGAAACGTAGTAAAAACCGTGTGCGGTTTCACCTTGTTCGTAAACAGTCGTGCCTTTTGGAAGTAGGCTTAATGCCGTGAGTTGGCAGTGGTTGAGTTCGGTAGGTTTAATTGGGACTTTTTCCATAAATACTCCATGCGTTAAATTTCATTGATGATACGATAAACCCAATTCTCCAATGGATCTTTTAACCGTACCATTTCCGCGTGCATTTCCGCTAGCATTTCTTTTTTAACCGCTTGATATTCTGACTTGTAGAAGAGATTGTGCATTTCTGCAGGGTCGTTTTTCACATCGTAAAGCTCGCCTACATCAGAGGCGTTGAACACCAGTTTGTAATCTTTACGATGCCACATTCGTTGCTCGAAATAGACAAAATGCCCCGCCAATTGTGCTAACACACCTTTGCGTTGGTTATCTTGATTTTTACGCACAATCGGCAAAATGCTTTCGCCTTCAAAGGCTGTTGGGATTGGCTGTTGGGCTAAATCATACACCGTAGAGGTCAAGTCGTGCAAATAGACAAGGTTATCATCTTGCTGATTGTTGCGATTGGAGTTTGGGTCTTTAATAATCATCGGAATGTTGTAGGTAGTATCAAACATAAATTCGCCTTTTTCAATCATTCGATGAGCGCCCATCGCATCGCCATGGTCAGCGGTGGCAACAATGAAGCTGCTGTCGTAAATGCCTTTTTCTTCAAGGAAAGCGAACAGGTCGCCAATTGCATCATCAATCAAGGTAATGTAACCCCAGAATTTGGTAATCACTTCTTTCCAATGATCTTCGCTCGCTTCCCACATTCCCCACATTTTGGAGATGGTGCGGTAGTGGTTCGGTTTGCCTTCAAGCGGTTTAAAAAAGCTCTCATCTAGCACCACATCTTCTTTGCGATACATAGAGTAATAAGGCTCTGGCACAATGCACGGTGTGTGCGGGCCCCAGAAGTTGATCCACGCAAAAAACGGTTTGCCTTCCGCCAAAGATTGCCCGATATATTTTTTTGCTTCGTCAATAATGAAATACGGAATGGTTTGCTCTTTGCTGCCAGAAAGCAAGCCACAAAGCTCTTGCACCCGTAAGTGTGGGTTGTCGCCAAAATAGGCATTGCTCACCTCTGGAATCTCATAGCCTTTTTCTTCCAGCCACTCTTTATAGCGGTTGGAGTGTGTTGGCGGTTGGTTAAACACGAGGTTTTTATACACGCCGCTACCAGGGTAGCCGTAGCCGTCAAAATTGTGTCCTTGAATGCCATAATCTTCAGGCACAGATTTGGTGCCAACGTGCCATTTTCCGACTACATAGGTGTTGTAGCCTTCCAGTTTTCCGATGTTTGGGGCTGATTGAGAAATCTCGCCCGTGCCGCCTTTTTCACCGTTACGAATAATGCCGTGGGTGGAAGGCATTAAGCCTGTGAAAAGTGAAGTGCGTGCAGGCCCACAAACCGAGGCGGGCGTGAAGGCGTTATTGAAACGAATACCGTCTTTGGCAAGACGGTCGATATTGGGTGTTTTCACTATTTGATGCCCATAAGCCCCAAGCATATCTTTGCGGATTTGGTCTAAAAGAATGTAAAGAATGTTCATAATATCTCCATTACTCTGTAGAGTGTATGAATTTGAAAAATTCACGCACGCAAGCGGTTAAAAATGGTGCGTGGATTGCAAACAATCCACACACCCTACGATTATTCCGATTTCGGTTTAAACACAAACCATACAATTACTTGTAACACGGCATATACGCCTAACACCATACTTGGATTGCCCGCTTCTGATGCCAAGCCAATTGGCGATAAGAAGGCATAAAGTGCGAATAAACCAAGGATTAATGAGATGGAAGTCACTTTGATATATTTCCAGTTGGTTAAGTCCACGTCGCCTTTGTTTACGGTGTTTTCTACATAAGGTTCGCGTTTTAAGAAGATGCCTAACACGAGCATTAACACTACATCGAATACGAATAAACCACCCATTACATATACGAAGTTAAGTTTAACTTGGAACACCCAAACGATGCAGAAGTATAAAATAACGTGTGCAAGCAACGCGATACGAGCAGCTAAGCCAGAGACGGTTTTGTTGAATAAGCCGACCGCAAATAATGCCACGATTGGAATGTTCACGAAGCCTGCGAAACGTTTAGTGATTAAGAAGATACCATCTGTACCGAACATTAAAAGCGGTGCGAAAATCATTGTTACAATTGCCATAATGGTAGAGACTTTTTTCGCGTAAGCAATTAACTCTTCTTCTGAACGGGCTTTTTTGCTGATGGAAGGCAATAAGTCTTTACAGTAAATAGTTGCCGCTGAGTTTAAGAATGAATTGAAGGTACTTAAAATCGCCCCGAATAATGCCGCAATGAAGAAACCTTGTAACCACGTTGGTAATACTTTGTTCACGAGTAATGGGTAAGAGGCATCAATTGGGTTTACGCCCTCGCCTAAAATGTGGAAGCTAAGTAAACCAGGTAAGTTTAAGATCACAGGTAAGGTGAGCAAGAATAATGCTGCAATCAAAATCCCTTTTTGACCTGATTTTAAATCTTTCGCCCCTAAGCAACGTTGTACGATTGCTTGGTTGGTTGTCCAATAGAAAAAGTGAACTACCATAATCCCAGTGAAGATGGTTGGCCACGGCGTTGCATCCGTTTCGCTACCTATCGCATTCCATTTATCGACGTGCGTGGTGGTAATGGTGTGTAAGCCTTCAGAGAAGCTGCCATCGCCCAAATACATCAACGCAAAGAATGGTACGAGCAATGCCCCGATAACCATAATTACCGCATTGATGGTGTCTGACACCGCTACCGCTTTTAAACCACCGAAGATTGCATAAATCGCCCCGACCACACCGATGGCAATCACGGTATAAGTAATTGCTGTGCCATAGCTTAAGCCGAATGCTGTTTCAAGGTTGAAGATTTTGTTAAACGCAATTGCCCCTGTGTAAAGAGCTGTTGGAATCACGATTAAAAGATAAAAAATTAAGAAGAGCGTGGACATAATCAAACGCGTTTGGCGGTCGAAACGGCTTTCAAAAAATTCTGGCACGGTGGTGTAACCGTTACGTAAATATCTTGGCAACATATAAAGAGCTAAGAAACAGAGCGGAATCACGGTTGGCACTGTCCACGCAATTACAGAGAAGTTACCTTTATAAGAAACCGCATTTACACCGATAAGCTGTTCGGTGGAAAGCGAGGTTAAGACCATTGAGCAACCAATTACCAAACCGCCCAAGCCCCGTCCTGCAAGGAAATAACCTTTTGAGCTTTTAAGGTCATCACCTTTAGTTTTAAGCCACGAAATATACGCAACTAATGCAGTGACGATGATAAAACTAGAAATCGTTAGCCACATACGCTCCTCCTTTAGGAAACATCTAAAATTGTGGTTAGATTACTGCAATGTTTTCGATTAGTTTATGATGCTTGTCATATTGGCTGTGTGAGTCTGATCACAAATTCGAAACAAAACTTCATTTTTATGCATTTTATTGGATGGTTTATGAGCGTGATCATATTTTCCTTTTTTGTTCTCATTATAATCAGCGAGAAATTACAAAAGGCAAAAGGAGCAGATGATGAGCATCACCTTAATTTTAATTCTGATAGGTTGTGGCATTATCACCAACATTATGTCTGCCATTTTCGGCATTGGCGGTGGTGTATTGATGGTACCCATTCTTTACACTCTCTTTCCCGAATTTCCATTGCAAATGGTCGCCGCTACCTCGCTGACCATCGTAATGGGCTCTTCAATGATCAACCTCGTCTATTTTTACCGCCAAAAAGTAGAAATAAACTACAAAGCGATGTTGATTTGGTCGGTAGGAATGATTATTGGCGTACAGCTCGGTTTTGAAGTGAGTTTTTATGTGCCTGACATCGTGATTATCAGCGTTTTTGTCATTACGCTTTCTGCCCTGGCAATTCGCACCTTAATGAGCAAACAAGCGGTCGAAAACGACAGTCAAAATGCAAATGAAACCGCAAAAGGGATTGGGCTTTGCACCTTCGGCGGCTTTATTGCAGGAATGACGGGCATTGGCGGAGGCTCGATTATGGCACCGCTTATCGGGCAGCTCAAAAGCGTAAAACCGCATCAAATCGCCCCATACACCAACTATATGATGGTGATTGGCGGACTCGGCAGTTTGTATGGCTATCTTACCAAAACTCCGCCATTTCATTTCGGCTGGCAAGTGGGCTATATCAACTTTTCTGTAGTGCTGATTGTGGTGTTCTGTGCATTCATTACCAGCTTCTTCTCAATGAAAATCCGCGGTAAACTCTCGCCCGCTTTAGTAAAAAAACTGCTCGGCATTATTTTGCTGGTAATCGCAACTTATATGTTGATCGCACATTTGATGAAATAAAAAACAAGCGGTGAAATTTGCAATTTCTTTTACAAATTTCACCGCTTGTGATTATTTAAAGGCTGGCACGATAAACATTGTTTTTAATTGGTTTTCATCTTCTACAGTTTGAAGTAATTGAAAGCCGTGTTTCTGATAATGAGAGATAAGATTTGGATGATCTTCACATTCAAGAACGATAACACGCCCACCCACAGAACGTTTTGCTAAATAAATTTGCTGATAAATATCATCAAGTATGGTTGATAAATTGATAGGATTATTTGAAATGGCTTCATTCTTAGCAATTTGACCAATAAGAAACACTTTTAGGATATTGCCTACGCCTAATCCACCCGATAATTTTTTCCAAAGTGTTTTACTTGCTTCAATCCGAATTTCTTTAAACGAAAGAGCATAATAGGCAAGAATTTGCCCATTTTCATTGAGAATGAGATGTGTTGAAGCGGCTGATGCTTGTTCAAACCGAATTGCTTTTTGTACTAAAAATTTCTCAACATCAGGATTTCGGGAACATTGAAAAAAGGTAAGAAATCGCTGTGTTTCTTCAATACCTAAGTTTTCGATTAGTTCATTGAGGCTAATTGTTTTTTTATTGCACATAAAACATCTTGTTTCTTCTGTTCTTCCTGAGAGGGATTTGTTTTTCTTAATTGAATTTCCGTTGGATTATCTATTGCATATAATAAATCTTTGACGACTTTTTGATCAGAAATCACAAAATTCTTGCTAAAAGAAGAAGTTGCCATAAATTGCTCCTATTTAAATTACTGCATATTGTTTTAGTATATCACTGTCTATTTTAACATATTTATAAGTAAAGCGGTAAAATTTGCCATTTCTTTTACAAATTTAACCGCTTGTGAATATTATTTTTGTAATTTTTTGAGTAAATCGATTTCTCTTTCTAACCCATTTATAATTTTATCTTTTTGTGCTAATAATTCATCTTTATGGCTTAATATTAATTGTAATTGTTGAATGGTTTTTTCTAAATTTTCATTTCCAATTGCAAACAAAAAATTATTTGAGTTACTTGATTCAGTTACAGTATTATTAAAATAAACTTTCTCATTTTCCCCCACAGAGAGCAACTCACAAATATCCATATCAAATACTTCAGAGATTTGTTCTAAACGAGATAGATTTGAACGCACTTCACCTCGCTCAATTTTCCCATATCCCGTTACTGACATCCCTAATTTATCCGCCATATTTTCTTGCGATAACTGGTGTTGTTCGCGTAACTGACGGATTTTCTCATTGATTTTCATACACTGCTCTCTCAAGGTAAATAGTTACCTTAATTCGGTAACTGGCTGTAATTGTTGGTTTATTGTACATAATTTCGACCAAATTATAATAGTTTTGGTTTTTTTCTCCTACTTTTATTTATTGAGGTCTTTATGAAACTAAAAAATGTAACCCTTGCAGCAGCACTTTTAGCCGTATTAACAGGTTGTGGAAGCAGTGGTGGCAGTTCAAACACACCAAACACTAATCAACCAACCGCTCAAAATGAGCAAGCTCGTCAGCAAGTAACTGATGCTAAGAAAGCTGAAGAAGCTCGTAAAGTTGAAGAAGCACGTAAAGCAGAAGAAGCTAGCAAAGCTGAAGAAGCTCGCAAAGCGGAAGAAGCACGTAAAGCAGAAGAAGCTCGTAAAGTTGAAGAAGCTCGTAAAGCGGAAGAAGCTCGTAAAGCGGAAGAAGCTCGTAAAGCGGAAGAAGCTCGTAAAGCGGAAGAAGCACGTAAAGCCGAAGAAGCACGTAAAGCGGAAGAAGCACGTAAAGCGGAAGAAGCACGTAAAGCGGAAGAAGCAC
>NZ_JAHAHT010000101.1 GCF_018373095.1 Haemophilus parahaemolyticus | reverse complement strand
CCACTATATCCGGACATTCGCACATATATCCCCAGTCCATTGACGGATCTAGCAGATTTCCCCGGTAATCCCATTTTTTCAAGTTATTCGACTCAAACATAGATGAACGCTTCGCCGATCAGCCTTGGGTAACAGAACCGTTCAATAAAGTGTTATTAGATCCTGCTCGCAACGGTGCACTATTTGCCTTAGATCACTTATGCGAACTCAATCCTGAGCGTATTGTTTATGTCTCTTGCAATCCAGCCACTTTGGTTCGAGATGCCGAAAAACTGATTCAAGCCGGCTATAAATTAGCAAAATCGGCAATGATTGATATGTTTCCGCATACAGGGCATTTGGAATCAGTGTCGGTGTTTATGAGATAAAACATGCTTATTTATAAAATTTATTGAACTGAGTTTGACAATCCAAACGTTAAATAATATAAAACAATGTATTAAATTCAACCTAATATCTTATTCTTACACTTTTAAGGAACTTTTATGCAATATCAAGCCATTGCCTTTGATTTAGACGGCACTCTTCTCTCCCCAAACGCAACCATTTTGGAATCAAGTAAACAGGCTATTCAAAAAGCAAGAGAAAAAGGTATAAAAGTCTATTTTGTAACAGGTCGCCACCACACAGCGGTTCGTCCTTACTACGCTGAAATGAATTTAGATACCCCTGTAGTTTGTTGTAACGGTACTTACCTCTACGATTTCCAAAAAGATGATGTGTTGGAAAGCAATCCTCTCACACCTGAATTAGCTTCAATGCTGATTAACAATGCTCAAGAAGAAGATATCCACGTTTCTGTCTATTTCCGTGATGCAATGACCTACGAAGCACTTAACCCGCATTTTGTTAAGCTACAAAAATGGGTGGACTCGTGCCCTGAAAACGTGCGTCCTGATGTGCATCAAGTGGAAAAATTCCAAAAAGAGATTGATAATGGTACAACCGTTTGGAAAGTGTTAATTAGCGATCCTGATTTAGCTAAAATGCAAAAGTTTGTTGATACTCTACCGCTTGATCAAGTGAGCCCTGAATGGTCTTGGGTTGACCGTGCCGATATTACTGCAGCGGGTAACAGCAAAGGAGCGATGTTGGCAAAATTACTTGAACGTGAAGGTATTGATCCTGCTCAAGTGGTTGCTTTTGGTGATAATTTTAACGATATTTCTATGTTGCAATTAGTTGGACTCGGTATCGCAATGGGCGATTCTGAAAAAGAAGTACAGCAAAAAGCGGATAAAACTATTGGTTCGAACAGTGAAAATAGCATCTCCGAAGAACTCACTAAATTATTCCAACTTTAATCAACTCACGATACTCTGATGAACACTTTTGTCGTTAATCCTAAAAATTCCATTGCCCGTCGTATCGGGCTTTATTTCTTCACCATCATTGCTTTTGCGACGCTGATTAGCGGCATTTCTCTAGGTATTATGTGGAGCAATCACGCAGATGCACGGTTGATTAACGTGGCAGGTTCATTGCGTTATCAAAGTTACCGTTTTTTGCACGAAATGGAGTATCACCCCGAAATTCGCAGTTCACGTTTAGCAGAATATCAAGCTAGCCTGAATGCATTATATGAGGAATTGCATTCTGACTGTGCCCCTAAAAAGGTAACTCAAGGTTATCAAAATCTCAAAGAACATTGGTCTCAAATGGCGACCTATATCGAAACACAAGATAAACAGCAATATCTCAGTAATATTGAGTATTATGTCGACGAGATCGATACTTTTGTGAAGAACTTACAGGAATTTGCTGAACTGAAATTGATGATTGCGATTGGCGTGATTGCGATTTCGATGCTGCTTATTATCGCTCTTGCCTATTATGGTGTGTGGTATACTCGCCGCCGTATTATTCGCCATCTTGATCAGCTTTTGCTTGCCAGCCAACAAATTCAAAAAGAGGATTTTAACCACGTTGAATTGGCAATTAATGAACCAAATGAACTGGGTGTATTGTCAAAAACCTTTACCCAAATGGCAAGCGAATTGGAAAAACTGTATAACTCACTTGAAGAAAAAGTGGCAGATAAGACACGTCGCCTAACTGCGGTAAACCGTTCTATTATGGTGCTTTATCACTGCTCGCAAATTTTGACTTCTAAACCCATTAGTAAAGCACTTTTGCATCAAGTGTTGGAAACTGTACTAGATAATGAACAGCTTAAAGGCATTGCGATCGAAGTTTATGGGGCAGATTATTGGAATGTTAAGATTGACCAAGATTTGCTTTCAAGCCACTGGCAACAACACGAAATTGCAATTGAAAATGAAAAAGTTGCGATGTTACGTTGGAAACCTTCGTTACTTTGCCCTGATGAGCGTTTACTTCAAAGCGTGTCTGAAATGATTGGGCGAAGTATTTATGTCGTAAAAAATCATAAGCAACAACAGCAGCTTATTCTTATGGAAGAGCGGTCAATTATTGCTAGAGAATTACACGACTCATTGGCGCAATCACTCACTTTTTTTAAAATCCAGTTAAGCCTACTCAAACGTAATGGCGAAACAGCTCAAGATTGGCAAAAACAAGCGGATATTTTAAATGATTTAGAAAAAGCGTTGAACGATGCCTATAGCCAATTACGAGAGCTACTTTCAACTTTCCGCTTAACCATTGAAGAATCCAATTTGACCAGTGCATTAGAACGAATGCTGGATACTTTACGCGCTCGCACGCCAGCTAAAATTCGTTTACATTGCAAACTGCCTTCGCTGATGTTTAACGCCCAAGAGCAAGTACACGTGCTGCAAATTACCCGTGAAGCAGTCATCAATGCGATTAAACACGCTGATGCAACCGAAATTGACGTAATTGCAGATACCAATGCAGACGGCGAACATTATTTGATTATCCAAGACAACGGCAAAGGCGTTGAAACTATTTTAGAACCTGAAGGGCATTACGGACTCACCATAATGAACGAGCGAGCTGCTGAACTGCACGGTGAATTAAATTTCCGCAATCGTCCAGAAGGCGGTTTTCAAGTAATGGTCGTATTACCCAATATGTTGGGGCAACGCTAATGATAAGCGGTCAAAAAATTCAACTATTTTGCAAAAGGACAGAAAATGCAGATCAGAAAATCAACAGAAGCTGATTTCCAAACGATTTTAAATATTTACAACCAAGCCATCCCAACCCATCAAATTACAGCGGATCTTGAATTAACCAACACAGAAAATCGCCGCGCGTGGTTTGATTTCCATCTTTCAAGTACGAAATATCCGATCTGGACGGTGGAAGATGAAACAGGCATCGCAGGTTGGTTTAGTTTTTCTCCCTTTTATGAGCGTCCTGCTTTTGTCCATACTTCTGAGATTAGCATTTACTTAGATGCAAATGCGAAAGGCAAGGGCTACGGCTCAAAAATCATTGAATTTATGCAAGCCGAAATGTTAAATTATCAGATTAACACCTTAATGGCGTATGTTTTTGAAATGAACCAAGTAAGCCAGAATTTAATGTTTAAGCACGGTTTTGAGCAGTGGGGACGTTTCCCTAATATTGCCAATATGGGAAAAGATGAACAGAATAATAACAAATGGCGAACATTGTTGATGTTGTCATATCAAAAAATTTAAGCTAAAAAGGGCAAAAAGCACATTAAACTCGCCTAAAAATTAATCTTTAAACTTATCATTGATACTACATTTTTTCATCAAGATCTTGGCATAATGGTCTTTATTGATAGCCGTTCAACAAAAGTGGTTTATCATCAAATTGTTAAAACAGAAAAAGATATTTATTACAAGAAAGTACTCAATCGCCTAAGAGAAAAAGACTATGTAATTTAATCTATTACCTGCGATGGACGTAGAGGATTGCTAAAAGAGCTTTTTAATACACCTACTCAAATGTGCCAATTTCATCTTATTTCGATAGTAATGAGAGCATTAAGAAAAAAACATCAATCACCTGCAGGAAGAGAATTAAAAAGTATTATTAAAACATTAAAAACAAGTGCTAAAAATGAATTTTATTTAAAAATATATGACTGGAAGAAAAAGCATCATACATTTTTAAATGAACGTTCAGAAATACTAAATCCTAAATGACAAAACGATTCAATTACTACATAATCAGAGAGGGAAACATTAGAAATGGTAAAAAATACTCTCACTTAAATGCAGACCATTTAATGGCACACGCAGGTAGCATAAAATTTACGACACAATTTTGACACGATCATAAACTAGAAATAGAAAGAAAACACCATTTTTAATGGTAACATATTGATTTATAAGACTTTTAATGGCACGCCCTAAAGGATTCGAACCTTTGACCCACGCCTTAGAAGGGCGTTGCTCTATCCAGCTGAGCTAAGGGCGCATTATTAAAGATAATTATTTAAAAAAGGATTTTCTGAAATTAAAAAAGAGTGGTCGGCGAGATAGGATTTGAACCTACGACCCACTGGTCCCAAACCAGTTGCGCTACCAAGCTGCGCTACTCGCCGATAATTGATGTCTATTATAAAGAGATGGTTTATCTTGTCAAATAAAAATCTAAATTTTTCTATTAAATGCTTGAGTTTTATCCGTTTATTAAAATTTACTTATCAAAAGGTCTTTTTTTTGCGAGAATAGCAAACGTTTTCGTATCATTACAATCTCATCCAAGGAGAGTTTATGACTGCCAAAATCATTTCCGGTACTGAATTATCTAGAAATATTAAAGCCAACATTGCAACCAAAATTGCAGGACATATTGCCCAAGGCAAGCGAGCACCAGGTTTAGCTGTAATATTAGTAGGTGCAGATCCTGCCTCCCAAGTATATGTTGGCAGTAAACGTCGTAGTTGTGAAGAAATTGGCATTTTTTCTAAATCTTACGATTTACCTGAAACAACTTCTGAATCTGAACTACTCTCTTTAATTGATGAACTTAATCGTAATGACGCCATTGATGGCATCTTAGTTCAACTCCCTCTGCCAAAACAGATTGACTCAGCCAAAGTGATCGAAGCAATTACTCCGCATAAAGATGTGGATGGTTTTCATCCTTACAACATAGGTCGTTTGTGCCAACGCATTCCAACTTTACGCCCTTGTACTCCATATGGTGTAATGAAATTGCTTGAAACCACAAGTGTAAACCTATACGGCAAACACGCCGTGATTGTCGGTGCATCTAATATTGTAGGTCGTCCGATGGCATTAGAATTATTACTAGGCGGTTGTACCATTACTGTGACTCACCGCTTTACGCAAGATTTAGAAAGCCATATTCGCCAAGCCGACATCTTAGTTGTCGCCGTAGGTAAACCTGAGTTTATTCCTGGCGAATGGATAAAAGAAGGTGCAATTGTCATTGATGTAGGCATTAACCGTGGTACAGACGGCAAACTAAAAGGCGATGTTGATTTTGCTGCGGCTTCTAAACGTGCTGACTTTATTACCCCAGTACCTGGTGGAGTTGGTCCAATGACAGTTGCAATGTTGATGCAAAATACTTTGGATGCATATGAGCAACATATCATTGCATAATATTTTGCTATCTATATTTTTCAAAGTGGCTTCCTTCCAGTAAGATAAGGACTTAAGCCACTTTTAGTTAGCAACAATTTCGTCTATTTATGTACATTTTCTAGCTATCAGAAACAGAAATTAAGATTTCAACAAACTTCCTTTCGAGGCTTTCAGATATTGCAACATCGACCAAATTGTTAATACAGCTGCAATATAAAGTAGAATAAACGCAAGCGTTTCCATTAAATCGCTTTGTCGCCAGAGCATTCCACCTAAAGCGAACATTTGTGCAGTGGTTTTAATTTTTCCCCAAATAGAAACAGCAACGCTAGTGCGTTTGCCTAGTTCAGCCATCCATTCACGTAAAGCAGAAACAATAATTTCACGAGCAATCATAATGCAGATAGGGATGGTAATCCACCAGGTGTGGTAATATTCCACCACGCAAACAAAGGCAACTGCGACTAAAACTTTATCCGCAACAGGATCTAAAAATGCACCAAGTGGAGTGGTTTGGTTCCATTTTCTTGCCAAATAGCCATCAAACCAGTCAGTAATGGATGCAATAAAAAAGATGAATGTTGTGATTTCGGGGGAATATGTGATTGGCAAATAAAAAACAACTACAAAAAGTGGAATTAAAGCCACACGGAAAAGGGTTAGATAGGTTGGAAAGTTTAGTTTCATTATGTTTGCAGGTTGGGAAAATTTATTAGCGAAAGTGTATCATATTTTCACTGTAGATTTCGATTGACTTTCGTATAATTTATAGATAATTTGCATTTAATTTATGGTTCTTTGCCCATAGATAAGAGAAAATATTTCATTTTTCAAACAAGTTAAAGGAGAACTTATGGAAAACCGTTTAGCCCATCGCGACGCACGTGCTGAATCACTGATTAGCACACATAAAGTGCTACGTAATACCTACTTATTATTAGGAATGACACTAGTCTTTTCTTCTCTTGTTGCCTTTA
>NZ_JAHAHT010000100.1 GCF_018373095.1 Haemophilus parahaemolyticus | reverse complement strand
GTTTCCGTGATGTTCGAAATAGAAATTCACGACTTGTTGTTTGAAAAGTTGATTATATTTAGTCATAAAAAATCTGCACCTTAGTGAGTTGGTTGTTTAATCCAACTTTTAGGGTGCAGATCATTTCGATTGCGAGGTTTTTTTATTTAGTCAAATTTAACTGCTTCAACTTTCCAAATTCTCTCTGCGTACTCTTTAATCGTGCGGTCAGATGAGAAGAAGCCCATATTCACGATATTTTGAATGGTGCTTTCAATCCATTGATCGCGTTGTTTATATTTTTCATCTACGGCTTTTTGAGTTTCTACATAACTACGGAAATCAGCGAACGCTTGATAATAATCGTGGTATTGCAAGCCTTGTAATAGTTGATGATAACGTTGAGGATCTTCTGGTGAGAATTTACCTTCAATAATTTGATCCACGACGGTGCGTAATTGAGCATCATTTTGATAGTATTCAAATGATCGATAACCGTCGCGACGAAGTTGCTCAACTTGCTCCACAGTGTTACCGAAAATAAAGATGTTATCTTCACCCACGTTTTCCAAGATCTCTACGTTCGCACCGTCAAGCGTACCGAGTGTTAATGCACCGTTTAGGGCAAACTTCATATTACTAGTGCCAGAAGCCTCTGTGCCTGCAAGTGAGATTTGCTCTGAAATATCCGCTGCTGGGATGATAAGCTGTGCAAGGCTCACGCTGTAATTTGGAATAAACACTACTTTCAAGCGACCTTTCAAACGTTCATCATTGTTGATTACATTCGCCACATCATTGATTAAATGAATGGTTTGTTTTGCCGCATAATAAGCTGAAGCTGCTTTACCCGCCAAGATAAAGACACGCGGTTGCCAATCTTTTTCAGGGTTGGCAAGCATTTCATTGTAGCGAGCGATAATATGCAACACGTTCAACATTTGGCGTTTGTATTCGTGAATACGTTTTACTTGCACGTCAAATAAAGCGTGCGGATCAAGCTCTACCCCTAACTCGCGTTTTACGTATTCCGCTAATTTCACTTTATTAGCAAATTTAATGTCAGCGACAGCCTCTTTAAATGCTTTTTCTTGTGCGAACGGTTTGAGTTTTTCAATTTGGCTTAAATCGCAACGCCATTCTGAGCCGATATATTTATCAAACAATGCGGCTAATTGTGGATTCGCCACGGCTAACCAACGACGCGGTGTGATACCGTTTGTTACGTTGGTAAAGCGTTCTGGGAAAATACGAGCGAAATCGGCAAAGGTTGAAGTTACCATTAAATCAGAATGAATTTCTGCGACCCCGTTGATTTTGTGTGAACCTACAACGGATAGCCATCCCATACGCACTTTGCGTTGGTAGCCTTCTTCGATAAGAGAAACACGACGGATAAAATCGTTGTCCGTAGTTACGTAAGAACGAACATACTCTAAGAAATGATCATTGATTTCAAAAATCATCTGTAAATGACGCGGTAAGATTTTCGCCATCATTTCCACTGGCCAAGTTTCTAACGCTTCGGACATTAAAGTATGGCAGGTGTAAGAGAAAATGTTACGCGTCATCTCCCACGCTTTTTTCCATTCAAAACCTTCATCGTCCACTAAAATACGCATTAATTCAGGAATCGCTAACGCTGGGTGAGTATCGTTTAGGTGGATCGCCACTTTATCTGCCAAGTTTTCAAGGCCATCGTGGGTGCGTTTGTGACGGCGTAAAATATCTTGAAGTGATGCAGAGACTAAGAAATACTCTTGACGTAAACGCAATTCGCGACCATTCCACGTAGAATCATCAGGGTAAAGCACGCGTGATAAGTTTTTATTTGCGGAGTGTTCTTCTAATGCGGCTAAATGTTCGCCACGGTTGAAGTCGGCAAGGTTAAACACTTCCCCTGCGTGTGCCGACCATAAACGTAATGTTGCTGCAGAATTATTTTGATAACCTGGAATCATTTGGTCGTAAGCAAGTGCGGTCACTTTTTCGGTATCTTGCCAAATACATTTTTTGCCTTCGAAATGAATGTTTCCACCAAATTCTACGGTAAAGCGTTTAGAGGGACGAATAAATTCCCAAGGTGCCCCTTTTTCAAGCCACGCATCTGGGCGTTCTACTTGCTGACCATTTTCGATTTTTTGGCGGAACATACCATATTCATAACGAATACCATAGCCCATACCTGGTAAACCAAGTGTTGCGATAGAATCCATAAAGCAAGCAGCTAAACGACCTAAACCGCCATTACCCAAGCCTGGATCTACTTCTTTTTCTAAAACTTCTTCTAAATCCACATTTAATTCAGAAAGTGCTTCCTGTGCTAATCCATAAATGCCTTCTGCAATCATTGCATTAGATAGCGTACGTCCGATTAAAAATTCCATTGAAAGGTAGTAAACACGGCGAGAATCTTCTGCCCGAGTTTGGCGAGCAGTCGTGATCCAACCCTCTGTTACTAAGTCACGCACAGCGTGGAGAGTTGCATTGAGCCAATCGCGTTGGCTCGCTTCACGTGGAGAGCGACCGATTAAGAAAATGAGTTTGTAAACGATTGATTTTTTAATCGCTTCAACGGTCATTTCAGGACGATTATATTGGAATGGAGAATCAAAGTTATCCATTATCATAGGTAAAACCTCTATTAGAATGCTAAGAAATGATTAACGTAGGGTGTGTGAATTTGCAAAAATCAATCAAAATTTGACCGCTCTTTGCGTGCGTGAATGTTGTTTACACAGCCTACAAAAGTAGTTCGAATTTTATGCTTATCTTTGTAAAAAACAAGCCCAATCACACCGCTTGCAAAAGATTCTTTCACAAGCGGTGTGATTGTTAAGAAAGTTTACGAATAAAACTACAAGCGTTCATAAAGCGTTCTATATTGCTCTGCAGCTTTACGCCAGCTGAAGTCTTGTTCCATTGCGTCCGTGCGTATCATTGACCAAGCTCTTGGTTTCTTCCAAATTGAAAATGCGTGCTGAAGGGTGCGGCGTAAATCATCTGCCGTTGCCTGTTCAAACACAAAACCTGTTGCGGTGCGAGCTTTAATACTTTCTGAGGTACTATCCACCACCGTATCCGCCAAACCACCCGTTTTACGAACGAGTGGCAGTGTGCCATATTGCAAACCATAAAGTTGGGTTAAGCCACAAGGCTCAAAACGGCTTGGCACTAAAATCACATCGCCACCTGCCACCATTAAATGCGAAAGGGCTTCATCGTAGCCGATTTTTACCGCAATATTTTGCGGATAACGTTCAGCAAGCTCACGAATACCTTGTTCCAAGTGAGGTGCACCTGAACCTAAAATCATCAACTGCCCGCTTTGTTTAACAATTTCATCCGCACTTTCAATCAATAAATCCACGCCTTTTTGTTCGGTTAAACGGGTGACCATCACAAATGCCAAGGCTGATTCATCTTGTGGCAAATTGAAATACGCTTGCAATTCGGCTTTATTTTTCTTTTTGCCTGCCATATATTTCAGCTTGTAATGGTGCGGAATGTATTGATCCATGTTCGGATGCCAAATATTTTCGTCCACGCCGTTTAATATCCCCACCAAACGACCTTGAGCTTTTAAGCCAGAAAGTAAGCCTTGTAAACCATAGGCAAATTCTGGTGTCGTGATTTCTTCTGCATAAGTTGGGCTAACAGCCGTGCTTGCATCAGAATAGAACAAGCCTGATTTTAAATAAGAAATTTGTCCGAATAACTCCAAACCGTCCACATTAAACATTCCCGCAGGCAAACCAATTTCGTATAAATGATGATAAGAAAACTGCCCTTGATACGCCAAGTTATGAATAGTGAACACCGATTTCGCAGGGCGACCTTTGTTGAATAGATACGCTGCACATAAGCCTGCGTGCCAATCGTGAGCGTGTACCACTTCTGCTCGCCACCAGCTGTCTAAACCAGTGGCTAATTCTGCGCCCACCCAACCGAGCAAGGCAAAACGTTTGTAGTTGTCGCCGTAGTCATTGTAATAGGCATCGTGATAAGGATTGCCCTCGCGACCATATAAGTGCGGTGCGTCAATTAAATAGATCCCGACACCATTATATTCTCCATAACGCAACACCACGTGCCCAGCGAAGTTATCAAATTCGGCAACCACTTGGGTATTCGGAATGCCTGCTGTAATTGCAGGATAAGCAGGCAATAAAACGCGGGCATCTAGCCCTATTTGGTTCTGTGCTTGGGGTAATGCCCCTAAAACATCGGCAAGCCCGCCTGTTTTTAAGAGCGGATAGAGTTCCGAGCAAACGTGTAAGATTTTCATTGAGTTTTTTATTTTCCCTATAAATATGAATAACGCTCGATCAGCCCCCCTCTTTAGAAAAGAGGGGCTGGGGGAGATTTGATTACGATGTTTGAAATTCTTATGAGGTTGATTTCACTTCTGCCAAATCTCCCCTACCCCTCTTTGCTAAAGAGGGGTTTTAGAAAGAGCGGTTAATTTTGACCGCACTTTTCCTAACTAATCTAAATGCCCTTCCTCGCCAATCTCGTGTCCCTCAAGTTTCTTTAACATTTTCGAGGTCACAAGAATCACTTTACCTGTTGAGCTAATACGGAAGCGTTTTTTATCTTCTTCTATATCCACACCAATTTGCATACCATCAGGAATTTCACATTCACGATCAATAATACAATTTTTCAACACGCAATTTTTACCGATTTTAACTTGTGGTAGCACCACGCAGTGATCTACTTTTGAAAATGCATCAATTTTAATGTGGTCGAATAACACAGAATTGCTGATCGAAGCATCGGTAATCACACAACCGCCGCCGATAAGTGAGTTATCTACAGGATGCACATTGGAGTGTTTGTAGAAAAATTTTGATGGATAAGCCTGAATAGGATTACCACGAATTGGCCAGCTTTGGTCATAAATATCTAATTGTGGATTTTCAGAGACTAAATCGATATTGGATTGCCAAAAACTATCAAGTGTACCTACATCACGCCAGTAAATTTCGCCCTCGGTGTTGCGTCCCATACAAGAACGGCTGAATGGGTGAGCATAAAGCGTACCTTCTTCTAAACATTTTGGTAACACATCTTTACCGAAATCGTGGCTAGTTTGCGGGGTATTCACTTCCTGCTCAAGCATTTTGTAAAGATAATCCGCATCAAATACATAAATTCCCATTGAGGCGAGCGAAACATCAGGTTTGCCCACCATGGCTGGCGGATCTTTCGGTTTTTCCACAAAGGCTTTCACTTTCAAGTTTTCGTTTACAGCCATCACACCAAATTCGTGAGCCTCAGAACGTGGCACTTCAATGCAACCAACGGTACATTTCGCCCCACTATTGACGTGATCCATTAACATCACACTGTAATCTTGTTTGTAAATATGGTCGCCTGCTAAGATCAAAATATATTTCGGGCGATAGTGATTTTTAATAATAGCCATATTTTGATACACCGCATCGGCAGTGCCACGATACCAAGTGGAATCATCGATTTGTTGGCGAGCAGGCAGCATATCGACAAATTCCCCTCTCTCTTGTGGCAAAAAAGACCAGCCTGTTTGCAAATGACGAAGCAAGGAGTGTGCCGCATATTGGGTTACTACGCCAATTCGGTTTAAACCTGAGTTAATACAATTAGAAAGTGCAAAATCGATAATGCGACGATTACCACCAAAATAAAGCGCTGGTTTTGCACGTTTATCTGTCAATTCGTGTAAACGTGAACCACGTCCACCTGCGAGAACAAGCACCAAAGTGTTTTTAACTAAATCATATTTGTTAAGGTCGCCAGATTTCATACGGATCTCCATAGTCTTATTGTTATTCGTCATTCAGCATACAAAAGCCCATTGAACGAAGTTCGGCTTGTTGTGCTTCAAGGGTTACATTATGTGTGCCGATTTGGGGCTTCCATTTCCCATTAGGCAAGTGAAACACCTGACCTTCGGCTTTGGCGTTAATCAACAAAAGCCAACGATTATCTAAAACTATCTGTAATGCTTTGGTTTGTTGATTTTGCCAATCTTCAACTGTCATCGGTTCGCCTGCAATGTTAAGCCATTGCACATTCTCAGCCGACCACCATTGATCTCGGTTTAAACTGCCCATTTTTTTGCGGAGTGCAATCGTTTGCTTGGTCAGTTCAAATAATTCTTCGTTAAAATTTGCCCATTTAAGCCAAGTAATTTCGTTATCTTGGCAATAGGCATTGTTATTACCATATTGGGTATTACCGAATTCATCGCCAGCCAACAACATTGGCGTGCCATTGGCAAGTAATAAACTTATTAATAATCCACTTTGTGCAAAAGTGCGGTTATTTTCCACCGCACTTTTTTGTGGCTCAGCAAGATTTTCAGTCGAACCCTCTATGCCTTGGTTGTAGCTGTAGTTTTCGTTTCTGCCGTCGTGATTTTCTTCGCCGTTCGCTTCATTATGTTTTTGGTTGTAACTCACTAAATCTTTAAGCGTAAAACCATCGTGAGCGGTAATAAAATTAAGTGTA
>NZ_JAHAHT010000099.1 GCF_018373095.1 Haemophilus parahaemolyticus | reverse complement strand
TTTTGACCGCGCTTTTGTTTCCAAAGATGATTATTCTAAGTAAACCTTATAATTTCACATTCACTTTTCTGTAGAAATATCACTATAGATAGCATAACAGGTCAAAGTGGTAAATTAGGTAATTGTTTAATGTATACTAGATCGAAAGGAGCTAATATTATTAATAAGGTAAATTGATATGAACAAACCTAAAGCAGCTTTTGTTAGAATTAATAAAGATTTCTTATTGGTTGCCTCTATTATTATAGGGATGATTGGAATGACAGATCCAGATCAAGATTTTGTTTTTAATAAAGTGGATATTACAGATTCATACTTTGGCAAGTTGGTTAAAGAAAAACTTGATGAAAGCAGAGAAGTATCCCTCCAGGAATTTCAGGCTATTTTTAATTCTGAAAAAATGAAAGGATTACAAAAAAATCTCGAAGAGGAGATGAAAAAACGCTATGGATACAAAAATAAAAAATCTATCTATAAGGATATGTCTTTTTTATCTTTAGAACAGGATGATTTATATATAACTATTTCGCCTCTTCATCAAGATTCTTTAGATGGAAGTACAGGGATTTCACTTCCTGACAATTCACCATTAGAATTTAAATATGACAAGAATATTTCAGATGAAGAATTAGGAAAAGCTGTAAGAGAAGCCCTGACGTACTGTACGAGTATTTATCGGTAATATATTTTCCTCAAAAATGTAAAGTGCGGTCAATTTTAAAGAGTTTTAAAACCTCTCAAAAACTGACCGCACTTTTGTATTTTCAACGATGCTTATGTTAAGTGAATCAACTATTATAGCAGGTGTGGATAAATCAAATGGTAAGGTTGTGTTATTACCAGTTAGAATTCCTAATAAGAATTAATCGTAATAGGTGTAAATATGGAAAGATATAAGGTATTTTTAGGTAGTGAGATTGCTAAAAGCTATGATGAAGCAAAGAATTTTACTCTGGCTAGAGTAGATGAATATACTGAATTTAATCATAAAGAATTATTTTCAACGTTAGCTCCTATAGATAATTTTACAGGTAATGTTTTTTCTTTAATTCATTATTTAAATGATTTCCATCGTGCATTAGCCTCTAAGTATTTATTAGAAAATAATATTTCAGGATTTAAAGAAAATGCTTCTATTGCTGGTTTCTTGGGGATTCTGTCTAAATATGATTTTCAATGGGCATACAACGGGATTAATACAAATTTCTTTTTTATGAGTTTACTTTCAGATAATCAAAAGTTGATTGATTATCTGATTAAACATCGTGATGAAATTGTGGATATTTCAGTCCCCTATAAACGAACTGATACCAGACCTTTTTTTAATGCGAACACTTTATTGGCATTAAGTGGAGATTGGCAATTATTAAAAGAACGCTCACTCACGTTCTTAAATGATGAGAAAAAAGCCCGTAGTGATTTAAAGCGCATTCCCAATCATGAATTTTATGTGGCACTAGCAGATAAAAATATAAAAGGAATGCAAGAGGCTTTAGATAAATTACTCGAACTTAAGTTTGCGAAACGAGCAGCCAAAGACACACTTTTACATTTTGATTTTTACTTGCAACCGCAAGTTTTAATGTATGCCAAAATCGCAGCAATCCACGGTTTTGATTTGGATATTGATAGCCCTATAGCGCCCAAAGAATTGATTGATATAAATCCATTATCAGAATATAAAATTCCTTATGATTTTATGAAATTATTTGATTTTGATGCGCCCCATCAAGTTTGGGTAAATTATGTCAAACAAAGAATGGAAGAAACGAAGCAAAAGAAAGTTGAAAATAAAAAAGGATTTTGGGCTTCATTATTTGGTAGATAAGTCGGGAATGATAATAAAAGTGCGGTCAAAAACATCGATATTATGTAGCAATTGCACAAAACCCAAATTCAATCTTAACAGCATAAAAAATACCTTTACCCATTTATACAGGTAAAGGTATTTTACTTCAGCCCCTAAATTTTTACTGTTGAATAAAACCACAATACCCCATCAGAAAAGCACCTTGATTCTGTACGTAAGCAGCTCAATGACTTCTATCAAACGGGCTTAATTGCTCGTCAGCCGTAAGCAAGTTTACTGGCAATTAAAACAAATTGAATATGCGGATCTGCCATTGCCTTCTCCTTTATAACATCTTTCATTTTATCCGAATATGTTAATACTGCCCGTAAATAGGCGAAAATATCAAGAATTTTTTAGCTTTCTTTGTTAAAATTCTCGTTAATTAATTTCCTCTATTTGAATATATTTTATGATCACCAAACAATCCTTTCCGTACTTACTTCAATCCCTTGGCTTTACCGAGCAGAAGAACATTTACAGTAAAAAGTTTGAATCGGGTGCTGAACTCAAAGTTGACATTGCAGCAGAAAAGCTCATTTATCCAAAAGAATTGCAAGCCGACCGCGATACTACCAAAAACTTTTCTCAACCTGAAAATTTTGTTGTGTTTGAATGCGTACATAATTTATTGGCAGCCGGTTACAAGCCAGAACACATTATTTTGGAAAAAGGCTTGTACGGTGGACACGGTATGACTGGCGGATTTGCCGATATTATCGTGCAGGATAATGATAAAAATCCGTATTTATTGATCGAATGTAAAACCGCAGATGATGGCAAAAGCAAGGAATTTTCCCGTGCGTGGGCGAAAATGCAAAAAGACGGCGGTCAACTGTTTAGCTACTACACCAACAATGGTAAAGCTCGCTGGCTATGTTTGTACGCTTCGGATTTTCACAATGACAAAATTGAACCGACTTATCACTTAATTTCAATGAGCGATAACCAAGATTATTTGAAAGATAATGCCAAGTTATTGAGCTTTGAACAAGTACGAGCAAACGGCGGCGGTAAAACGGACTTTTTCAAAGTATGGAGTGATACTTATCAGCAAGACTTTATCACGCACAATCTATTTGAATCGGAAGCCTTTCACATCGGCAATCGCCCTTATAATATCAGAGATTTAAAAAGTGTGGATAGTGACACTATTCAAAAGAAATATCATCAATTTGCTACCATTATGCGGGCTCACAATGTTTCCGCTCGTGAAAATGCCTTTGATAAATTGGTGAATTTGTTTCTCTGTAAAGTGGTGGACGAAAAACATAATGCCGATGCCTTAAAAGTGTATTGGAAAGGGGCGGCTTCGGATAATCATTATGACCTACAAGATCGCTTGCAACAGCTTTATCAAATCGGTATGTATGAATTTTTACGCGAAGAAGTGACTTACATCAGTGAAAACGATGTAAGTAGTGCGTTTAAATTGTTCAAAAATGATCCCGATGCCACCAAAGAGGTGGTATTGGAAATGTTTAAAAAGCTGAAATTTTATTCTAACAATCCATTTGCTTTTTTAGATGTCCACAATGAAAAGTTGTTTTTCCAAAATGCAGTGATTTTGAAAGAAATTGTGCAAATGTTGCAAGATATTCGCCTCAAAAATGAAGATGAACAACATCAATTCTTAGGCGATTTATTTGAAGGCTTTTTAGATCAAGGCGTGAAACAATCGGAAGGGCAATTTTTCACGCCAATGCCGATTGTGAAATTCCTCATTTCCAGTTTGCCATTGACGAATTTGCTTAACAGCGAAAAACCGCCGAAAGTGATTGATTATGCCTGTGGTGCAGGGCATTTTCTCACTGAATACGCAACGCAGATTAAACCGTTGTTAAAGAGCGGTCAAAATCCAGCGAGTTTTTACCAAAATATCTACGGTATTGAAAAAGAATATCGCCTTTCCAAAGTGGCGAAAGTGTCTGCCTTTATGTACGGGCAAGATGAAATGAATATTGTCTATGCCGATGCGTTAGCACATAGCGAGCAAATTCAAGACGGCACATTTTCGTTGTTAGTTGCCAATCCACCTTATAGCGTAAAAGGTTTTTTAGCAACGTTAAGCGAAGACGACAAAGCCCGTTTCAGTCTTTATCCGAACGTGAGTGACGAAGAAAGTTTCAACAGTATCGAAACTTTCTTTATTGAAAAAGCCAAGCAGTTGTTGCATTCCGATGGTATTGCAGTGATTGTGTTGCCTTCCAGCGTACTCACCAATGGCAATATCTATATCAAATGTCGCGAAGTGATTTTACAATATTTCGATTTAGTCGCGATTGCAGAATTCGGTTCGGGGACATTTGGCAAAACTGGCACCAACACTGCCACCTTATTTTTACGCCGTAAAGCCACAGATTTAGATCTAAGCCAACATTACCGTAACCGTGTCGCCCAATGGCACAAAGGTAATTTCGGCTTTGATGGTTTATTTGAAGACGTGCATTTGCTCAAAGCCTATTGCCAACATTGCGGTTTTGATTTTGAACATTACAAAGCCTTTTTAAACGCCGCAGTAGAAATGCCTGTTGAAATCGCTTCAGCGGAAGTCTTCCAAGAATACCGCAAAGTATTTGATAAAAAGAAATTCGGCAAAAATGCCGATTTAAATGCGGAATGGATAAAATTTGCCAAAGCATGTGAGGCGGAAAAACTGCATTATTTTATGCTGGCGAAATCTGCCGAGCAAGATGTGTTGGTGGTGAAAATGCCATCAGAAACCAAAGAGAAAAAAGCCTTTTTAGGTTATGAATGGAGTAGCGCTAAAGGAAATGAAGGCATCAAATATCTCACCACGCAAGCAAGCGATGAAGAAGACGGTTTAAGCCAGCTTAAAGGTATTAATCAAATTCAAACGCCGTTGT
Source organism: Haemophilus parahaemolyticus (assembly GCF_018373095.1). Classification (GTDB taxonomy): domain Bacteria; phylum Pseudomonadota; class Gammaproteobacteria; order Enterobacterales; family Pasteurellaceae; genus Haemophilus_A; species Haemophilus_A parahaemolyticus_A. The sequence continues at coordinate 1,814 of NZ_JAHAHT010000099.1, read as the reverse complement.
TTAACCCGAATAATTTAAGCGATGACAACAAGCTCAATGCCTTAATTCGCCAAAATTTCGGCAAAAGTGCGGTGCAAATTCCGGAAGATTTGCAGAAATTCGCCCAATCGTTACCGTTGGTTGAAATGCTCGATTTCGGACGTGCTGAGTTTGATAAGGTGATTCGTACAACTATTACAGAACGCAAAGAAATCAAAAGTAAATATCCATTGGTAAAATTAGGCGAGGTTTGTGAAGTAAAGATTGGCGGTACACCTTCACGAGCCAGCGGCGAATATTTTACAGGCGAAAATCTGTGGGTTTCTATTAGTGAAATGAACGGTAAAGTTATCACTGATACTAAGGAGAAAATTACTGAAGCCGCAATTAAAAATTCAAATGTGAAGTTGATACCTAAAGGTACAACTTTACTGAGTTTTAAGCTCAGTATTGGCAAAACAGCAATCGCAGGAGCAGATTTATATACTAATGAAGCGATTGCCGGATTAGTTCCTATGGATAAAAAAGTTGTTTCGGATAATTACCTATTTCATTTGTTTAACGGAAGAATGATTGATTTAGAAAATGTCGGCAATAAAGCCTTTGGTAAAAGTTTGAATAGCAAATACTTACGTGAAGAAATAAAAATTCCACAACCGCCTTTACCCATTCAACAACAAATCGTTGCAGAATGTGAAAAAATCGATCACGAATTTGAAAACACCCGAATGAAAATTGAAGAGTATCGTGGGAAAATTGCTAAGATATTTAATGATTTAGAAGTAATTTCGGGGGTGAAACGCTTTAGAATCAATGAGTTATGCTCTTTGCTTAAGCGTGGTAAATCTCCTAAATACGGCAATTCAGCTGTCCAAGTGATTAAATCAGGTCAAGCTAGAGGTTACAGTAGCTTTGAGTTTAAAGAACGCTATTATCTTTCAGAGGAAGTTAATCTGGACGAACGTAAATTACAAAAAGGTGATCTTTTAATTAACTCCACAGGTGTCGGAACAGCTGGGCGAGTAACTTTATTTGATTTAGATGGTGATTTTGTAGCAGATAGCCATATCACGATTTTTAGAACAAATGAAAAATTATTGCCTAAATTTGGCTTGTATTCTTTGGCAAACATTGGTTTTAAAACCATTGAAAAAATGGCAAATGGTTCAAGCGGTCAAATTGAATTAAATTTAAGCACGATTGAAAATATTGCGTTCGTAGTGCCTGATATCGCCGAACAACAAACCATCATTACTCAAATTAACGAGTGGGAAAATAAAATCGCAATGCTTGAGGGTAAAATGGCAAATGCCGCAGCAGAAAAAGCAGCGGTATTGGCAAAATATCTGTAACTTATTCGCCTGCAAGTTGGCATAATTAATAAAACCATAGTAATTGCAATATAATAATAGTGTGGTTTTGCCATAATAAAAAGATCTCCATTGATATATAAATTGCAATGGAGATCTTAATTTTTATTGCGGTTTAGGTCTTGTGCAAGTGCTACATAATACCGAAAAACATAAGCGATTTTGACCGCACTTTATTATTGGCTAGGAAGGATTGATTATTCCGCGTCTTCTTTTGCCCATTCTAATGAGCGTTTAACGGCTTTTTTCCAACCTTTATAACGACGTTCACGTTTTTCTTCGTCATTATCAGGTGTGAAGGTACGTTCTACGCGAGCTTTGTCGTGAAGCTCGTCTAAATCTTTCCAGAAACCAACCGCAAGGCCTGCAAGGTAAGCGGCACCAAGTGCGGTTACTTCTTTCACCACTGGACGTTCTACGTTCACATCTAAAATATCCGCTTGGAATTGCATTAAGAAGTTATTG
>NZ_JAHAHT010000098.1 GCF_018373095.1 Haemophilus parahaemolyticus | reverse complement strand
TGAACAAGTAGGCGAATTTTTCGGTAAAACGCCATTAACCTCGATTGATCCAGATAAAGTGGTTGCCCTTGGTGCAGCCATTCAAGCGGATATTTTGGTCGGCAATAAGCCTGACGCGGATATGTTATTGTTAGACGTTGTGCCTCTTTCGCTTGGTATTGAAACCATGGGCGGTTTAGTGGAAAAAATCATTCCACGGAATACCACTATTCCTGTGGCACGAGCCCAAGAGTTTACTACCGCTAAAGATGGGCAAACAGCGATGTCGGTTCATATTCTACAAGGCGAGCGTGAATTGGTGGAAGATTGCCGTTCACTCGGTCGCTTTACCTTACGTGGCATTCCTCCGATGGTAGCAGGTGCGGCAACTATTCGTGTGACTTATCAAGTCGATGCTGATGGTTTGTTGAGCGTAACAGCAATGGAAAAATCGACCAAAGTGCAGGCTTCGATTCAGATCAAACCATCTTATGGCTTAACCGATGAAGAAGTGACCCAGATGATCAAGTCTTCAATGGCAAATGCCAAAGAAGATATGGAAGCCCGCCAGCTTGCAGAGCAACGTGTAGAAGCTGATCGTGTGATTGATACCGTGATTTCAGCTCTCCAAGAAGATGGCTCAGAAGTGCTTTCTGTTGAAGAATTTAAAGAGATCGAAGCGGAAATTCAAAAGTTGATTGATTTAAAACAAGGTTCAGATAGAGCAGCGATTGCCCAAGGGATTAAAGAACTTGACCATGCTACCCAAGCATTCGCAGCAAAACGAATGAATTTATCAATTCAAAAAGCATTAGCGGGTAAAGCCGTTGATGAGATTATTTAAAAGAGGATAATATGCCAAAAGTAGTTTTTCTTCCCCATGAAGAATTTTGCCCAGAGGGTATGGTTGTTGAAGCCAATGAAGGCGATAATTTATTAGAAGTGGCACACAATGCAGGCGTGGAAATCCACCACGCCTGTGATGGTTCTTGTGCTTGTACGACTTGCCACGTAGTGATTCGTGAAGGGTTTGATTCTTTAAACGAAAGCTCAGATCAAGAAGAAGATATGTTGGACAAGGCTTGGGGCTTAGAAATGGAAAGCCGCTTAAGTTGCCAATGTGTGATTGGTGATGAAGACTTAGTGGTCGAAATTCCAAAATATAACCTTAACCACGCAAATGAGGCTGCTCACTAATGAAATGGACTGATGTACAAGATATTGCGTGGGCGTTGTACGACCGCGATCCTGATTTAAACCCTGTGACCGTGCGTTTTACCGATATGCACCAATGGATCTGCGAACTCGAAGAGTTTGATGATGATCCTGAAGGCTCTAACGAATCAATCCTTGAGGCGATTTTGCTGAAATGGATTGAAGAGTATGAATAAGTAAATCTAAGAAAAAATTTCACCGCTTGTATAACTACAAGCGGTCTTTTTTTATGTGATAGAGGGCAGTATTTGTTTTTCTGTAATGTACATATGGTGTATTTGATTTTATTTTTGAAGAGAAATGTGCTTCTTATTTATGTTCGCGTGATATCTTTTCCGATTTATATTTACACGACTTTCCTGTACAATAAACGCCATTTTTGACGATATACGAATATGAGCCTTATGCTGAACGAAACTGCACAGAACGAGTTGGCACACACTATTCCAGAGCTTATCCATTGGACGAAAGAGAGTGAGTTTTCTCTTTCTCTCCCACCTGAACGCCTTGCTTTTTTATTGGCGATTTCTATTTTTAATCAAGAACAAACTGATGGCGAACTGCTTGAGAGTGATTTAATCGATCTGTTCCGTTATGTTTCGCAATCTTTTGAACAATCAGAATTTACCCTTTCACAGCGTGCAAATAATGCGATCAATGATCTAGTAAAACAACGCCTTTTAAACCGCTTTTCTAGCGAATTTACTGAAGGTTTGGCAATTTATCGTGTTACGCCGCTTGCTGTGGGAATTGCGAACTACTACATCCGTCAGCGTGAGTTTTCTAGCTTGCGTCTTTCTATTCAACTTTCGATTGTGGCAAGCGAAATCCAAAAAGCATCTCTCGCTGCTGAAGAGGACGGAGATAAACGTCATTGGCGAAATAATGTATTTGCACCGCTAAAATATTCGGTGGCAGAAATTTTTGATAGTATCGATCTTTCTCAACGTGTTATGGATGAGAATCAGCACCAAATTCGTGAGCGAATTGCGAATCTGTTAAGTCAAAACTGGCACGAAGCGATTATTAGTTGTGAACAATTATTAGACGAAACATCGGGTAATTTGCGAGAGTTGCAAGATACATTGAATGCAGCGGGCGACAAGCTACAGGCACAGTTGTTACGTATTCAGAGTTGTTTGATTGGGCGTTACGATTTAGATTTTATCGATCAGCTGATAGTTAATTTACAAAATAAATTAGACCGCATTATGAGTTGGGGACAACAGGCTATCGATCTTTGGATTGGCTACGATCGCCACGTGCATAAATTTATTCGTACTGCGATTGATATGGATAAAAACCGTGTATTTGGTCAGCGCTTGCGTCAATCTATTCAAGATTATTTTGATGCACCTTGGATGCTTTATACTGCGAAAGCGGATTCGCTTCTTGATTTACGTGATGATGAAAATGAATTTAATGAAGCCGAAGCGGTTGGTGAATTACCAACAGAGTTGGAATATCAATCCATTAGCGATGTACAAGAGCAAATCGTGGCAATGATGCAGGCTTATCTCTCACAATTTAGATCGGAAGGTAAGCCAATCGACTTAGGTGTGGTTTTACGTGAACAATTGGCTCGCTATCCGCATTCTCGCCATTTTGATGTGGCACGTATTATCGTAGATCAAGCAAGTAAATTGGGTATGGCAAGTTTAGATAGCCAAGCGGTTTATCCAGAATGGCAAGCGATTAATGAAACAGGAGCGGAAGTGCAAGCTCACGTGATTGATAAATACCAGTAATCAAGCAAAAAAGAGAAAAATTATGACAGAAAATATTCAAGATGTGATTTCAACTAAATTAGCGGCGGCAATTGCCAACCCAATTTTTCCAAGCCTTGATAGCCAATTACGTGCAGGTCGCCATATTAGTATTGATTTGCTTGATGAACACGCGTTTTTGATGGATTTCCAAGCAGAACTTGAGCAGTTTTACAACCGTTATCACGTGGATCTTATTCGTGCACCAGAAGGTTTTTTCTACCTCCGCCCACGTGCCTCAACCTTGATAGCCCGTTCTGCGATGTCTGAAATGGAGATGTTGGTCGGTAAAGTGTTGTGCTATCTTTACTTAAGTCCTGAACGCTTGGCACAACAAGGCGTGTTTAGTTACGATGATGTTTATGAAGAGTTGTTAAACCTTGCCGATGAACAAAAATTGTTAAAAGCGGTAAATCCACGTTCGACAGGTTCAGACTTAGATAAAGCTAAATTAGTTGAAAAAGTCGGTGGGGCATTACGCCGTTTAGCCCGTATCGGAATGATTACCCGTGTTGGGGATCAAAACAGCAAGAAATTTGTGATTTCTGTTTCCGTTTTCCGTTTCGGTGCAGACGTTCGCACAGGAGATGATTACCGCGAAGCACAATTACGTTTGATTCGTGATGGTGAGGCAACCGCGTCAAATCCTACCGCTGATACAGAAGAACAAGCGGTAGAAAATGAGGAAGATTTTGCAGAGGGTGAGGAATAATGTGTACGTTAATGCAAAAAGATGTGTTGATTGAGTTAATCGCAAGTACTCAAGCAGATTTAAGTAAAATTTTAGAATTACCACTCAATGAAGATCAACTTTTTCTTAGCCGTTTAAGAGGGCAAGTATATCGCACCGAACCTGAGGCGATCGATTTCGATTTGCTTTCAAGTCAAGTGAAAGAGGTTGGTGCTAAATACCATTCATCACGAGCAATTTAGAGGTTTTATGCAAAACTTCGATATCAATGCTTACGATGTTGAGGCTGATATTGAACGAAATTTTCCTAAAATTTGGGCAAATTTGCTTGCTGAACATCTGGTTACCCCACAAGAGTACCCTGTTGCTATTTTACTGGGAGGGCAACCTGGTGCTGGGAAATCTTTCGGTTCTCTTGCAATGAGTAAGCGTTTAGATTTCAACTTGCTGATAATTAACGGAGATGAATTTCGTCCTTACCATCAGTATTACCATGAAATTTATCAGCAATATGGCAAAGAGGCTTCGAAATATACAGGCGAATTCACCGGTAAAATGGTGCAACGTATTCGAGATGAAGCCATAGCACATCGCTTTAATTTATTGATTGAAGGGACTTTTCGCACCGCTGATGTGCCTCTTAAAGAACTTGCAAATTTTAAGCATTATGGCTACCAAACCAATGTGTTAATTTGTACTTGCCCTAAAGAGCTGAGTTGGGATAGCACACTAAAAAGAGCAGAGGAACAAGCGCGTCAAGGTATGCAACCTCGTTATGTGCCAAGAGAACATTTCGACTTTGTGATTGCAAATTTAGCAAATAACGCGGTGCGTGTTTTGCAAGAGGCGAAACCCGATGGCTTTGAAGTATATTCTCGCTCTCAGAAATTATTTGATATTAAAGATACACCAGCAGATCAATTAACCGCTATTATCAATACAGAATTAAATAGATAAAGGAAAAATCCTAATGAGTAACACGGATTTAATTTTAGAAGAGAATGCACAAGAGACAATGATTGTGCAACCGACAATTCAGCTACAACAGATTGAACGTGGCAAATTCCGCTCCTTAACGCTGATTAACTGGAACGGCTTTTTTGCTCGTACTTTTGATTTAGATGAATTAGTCACCACACTTTCGGGCGGTAATGGTGCGGGTAAATCAACCACGATGGCGGGTTTTGTCACTGCCTTAATCCCTGATTTAACGCTTTTAAACTTCCGTAACACCACTGAAGCAGGTTCAACTTCTAGCTCTCGCGATAAAGGGTTATATGGTAAATTGAAAGCGGGTGTTTGTTATGCAGTGTTGGAAAGCGTGAATTCTCGCGGTCAGCGTGTTATCACAGGCGTGCGTTTGCAACAGATTGCGGGGCGAGACAAAAAAGTGGATATTCGCCCATTTTCATTACAAAACGTACCCTTTGATCAGCAGATTATCTATATTTTGACCGAACAAATGGGCACAAAAGCACGCGTGCTGGCATTGAATGAAGTCAAAGAAAAATTTGAGCAATCGGATGCTCAATTCAAGCAATATCAATCCATTACCGATTACCACAGCTTTATGTTTGATGTGGGCGTATTGCCGAAACGTTTACGTTCTGCAAGCGATCGTAGTAAATTCTATAAATTGATCGAAGCGTCACTTTATGGTGGTATTTCAAGTGTGATTACCAAATCATTACGCGATTACTTATTGCCTGAAAATACGGGCGTTCGCCAAGCATTCCAAGATATGGAATCGGCATTACGTGAAAACCGTATGACGCTTGAAGCGATCAAGGTTACGCAATCGGATCGTGATATGTTCAAGCAGTTGATTACCCATTCAACCGATTACGTATCTGCGGACTATATGCGTCACGCAAACGAGCGTTTGGGAAATATTCAACAAGCGTTAAGCTTTCGTCAGGCGTGGGCGAATTTAAAATCGAAGCGTGAGCTTGAGCAACATCGTTTAGTGGAATTTAGCCGTGAATCAGCAGAAATTGAAGCCACCGAACAAGGGCTTGAAGCGGAATTTAATTCCGCGAATGATCATTTAAACTTGGTGCAAAATGCATTACGCCATCAAGAGAAAGTAGAACGTTATCAAGATGACGTTGAAGAGCTCAACGAGAAACTTGAAGAGCAACAAATGGCGATTGAAGAAGTTTCCGAAGCAGTGGAAATAGCCCAACACCAGGCCGATGATGCGGAAGCACACGTGGAAGATTTGCGAGCACAGCTTGCGGATTATCAACAAGCATTAGATGCTCAACAAACCCGTGCTTTGCAATATCAACAAGCGGTTGCTGCCCTAGAAAAAGCAAAACAGCTTTCAGGTTTGGCAAATTTAGACTTACATAATATTGAAGATTACCACGCAGAATTTTTAGCCCAAGCCGATGAAATGACCGACAAAGTGTTCGACTTAGAACAGCGTTTATCTGTCTCAGATATGGCGAAAGAGCAATTTGAAAAAGCGTATGAATTAGTTTGCAAAATTGTGGGCGAAACAGACCGCTTGCAAGCGTTTGAGGAGGCTAAATCACTGCTTAATGCTTTCCCAGAACAGAAAATGCGTGCGACACAAGCGGTTGGATTACGCCAGAAATTGCACGAGCTTGAACAACGCTTGCAACAACAACAGCAAGCAAAACGCTTGTTGGCAGAGCTTAATCAAAGAACGCAAAGTGAGTTTAGTCACGCAGACGAGCTTGAAAATTACTTTGAAGAGCAACAAGTAAAACGCGAAGATTTAGAAGCGGAATTAGCCGAGCTTGTTGAAGTACGCTCCCGCCAACGCCAACAGTTACAACATAGACCTTCATAAATAACCAGTGAATGCACAGGGACTGCTGCAGAAAATTTACTGCGGCGGTCCCTGTTTTTCTATATGTGTCCGTTAAAACACGCCGG
>NZ_JAHAHT010000097.1 GCF_018373095.1 Haemophilus parahaemolyticus | reverse complement strand
CGAGAATATCTGCTCCGATGATCGGTTTTAACCCCGAACTGAGGGCTTCACCATAGAATTTTACCAAGCCACAAAAGTTGCTAAAATCGGTAAGAGCCATCGCAACCATATTGTCTGCCACAGCATTTTTTACCAGCGGTTTGACTTTAGCTAAACCGTTGATCATTGAGAAATCGCTGTGAACTTTGAGATGAACGAAACGAGGGAGCATAGGAACCTTATTAGTTTTGTTATGGATTTATAAATTAATTTCTTCGAATTTTCTTCTGCCAAATCTCCCCTACCACTCTTTAACAAAGGGAGGAGGGAAGATTTGGCAGTCATTATTTACGAAGAAATTAAGTAGTAATTATTATCTGGCTTACAATCCAGCCTTAAGACTAGCTTCAATAAACTTATCCAAATCGCCATCAAGCACGGCTTGAGTATTTCGGTTTTCCACACCCGTACGCAAATCTTTGATACGGCTATCATCTAAGACATAAGAGCGGATCTGGCTACCCCAACCGATATCGGATTTGTTATCTTCCATCGCCTGTTTTTCGGCATTTTTCTTCATCATTTCCATCTCAAACAATTTCGCTTTGAGCTGTTTCATTGCCTGATCTTTGTTCTGATGTTGTGAGCGACCATTTTGGCACTGCACCACAATTCCCGATGGCATATGAGTAATTCGTACTGCTGATTCGGTTTTATTTACGTGCTGACCACCCGCTCCCGATGCTCGGTAAACATCAATGCGAAGATCTGCTGGGTTAATTTCAATATCAATATCATCATCAATTTCAGGATAAACAAAAGCTGCAGCAAATGAGGTGTGGCGGCGGTTATTTGAGTCAAATGGACTTTTACGCACTAATCGGTGAATGCCTGTTTCAGTACGTAGCCAACCGAAAGCATATTCGCCCGAAACACGAATTGTTGCCGATTTTAATCCAGCAACATCACCGTCTGAAACCTCGATCAACTCAGCCTTGAATCCTTTGCTTTCTGCCCAGCGTAAATACATACGAAGCAACATTTCCGTCCAGTCTTGTGCTTCCGTACCGCCCGAACCTGCCTGTAAATCCACATAGCAATCAGACGCATCGTGTTGACCACTGAACATTCGTTGAAACTCTAATTTTGCAAGTTTTGCTTCTAACTCAACCGCTTCTGCTTGTGCTTCATTGAAAGTGTCTTCATCTTCTGCTTCAACGGCAAGTTCAATTAAGCCCTCGACATCTTCAATACCTTGGTCAAGGGCTTTGATGGTATTTACTACCATTTCAAGAGCAGAACGTTCTTTGCCTAAGGCTTGTGCTTTTTCAGGCGTATTCCAGATTTCGGGTTGCTCTAATTCAGCATTCACTTCTTCTAAGCGTTCGACTTTGGCATCAAAGTCAAAGATACCCCCGAAGCACATTGGTGCGTTCAGCGAGATCAGCAAGTTGGGTACGGATCGGGTTTAATTCAAACATTCTTTTTCCTTTAATCATAGCAAAGGGCGTGCTCAGCACGCCCCTCATACATTTATTTTTTGAATAATAACATCAAATTAGAATAATTTTCTTGATGTTTCAAATAATTCTTCTTTAAATGGACGGCGCATATTATTGATGGCATCAATAATATCGTGGTGAACCAATTTTTCGTTTTGGATGCCTACACAGCGACCACCAAAGCCTTGAAGTAATAACTCTACCGCATAAACGCCCATACGTGAGCCTAAAATACGGTCGAAAGCACAAGGTACACCACCGCGTTGTGTGTGACCTAATACGGTTGCACGGGTTTCATGACCAAATTTATCTTCAATTTCACGTGCTAATTGATGTACATCAGTCATTAATTCTGTAATAGCAATAATTGCGTGGCGTTTACCTTTGCGTAAACCACTTTCAATATTGCGCATAAGGGATTCTTTGTCTAAGCCTTTTTCTGGTACCACGATGTATTCACAACCACCTGCTAATGCGGCACTGATGGTTAAGTCACCACAGTGACGCCCCATAATTTCAACAATTGAAATACGTTGGTGTGAGCTTGAAGTATCACGTAAGCGGTCGATTGCTTCTAATGCCGTTTCAAGTGCTGTTTGATAACCAATAGTGTAATCCGTACCTGCTACATCGTTGTCGATTGTACCTGGCAAACCGATGCAGTTAATACCGTGCTCTTCAGTTAATAACTTTGCACCCATATAAGAACCGTCACCGCCGATAACTACTAAGCCATCGATCTCATATTTTTTAAGCACTTCAACACATTTTGCACGAACTGCTGGATCTTTAAATTCAGGGAAACGTGCAGAACCTAAGAATGTACCACCGCGGTTAATTACGTCTGATACAGAGTGACGCTCTAATTTTATTAATTTATCGTGGTATAAACCGTAGTAACCATCACGAACGCCATAGATTTCTAAACCTTCGCTTAATGCTGCACGCACCACACCGCGGATAGCGGCATTCATACCTGGTGCATCGCCACCGCTTGTTAATACGGCAATACGTTTGATTTCTTTAGCCATTTTGACACCTTATTTAAAAATTAAAAAATTCAATTGAGCGAGAGATTACGCCTTTTTGCGGGCGAATTCTACCATAAAATCGTTATTTTTTGATCTAATCCAATAAAATTGCTAACGCTTTATCAAGGGCTATGAAAAATTGCTCCACATCCGCATCAGTATTGTAATGAGACAGTGAAAGCCGCACCGTTCCCGCTTGATTTAAATAGCGAAGATAAGGCTTCGCACAATGTTCTCCACTACGGATCGCCACTTTACTTTCCGTGAAAAAAGCCGATAAATCCGCATGATGTACACCTTCAATCACAAAGCTGATAGTCGGAGAATGTTGACTGCCTAAAATTTGCAAATTTTTATAATTTTTTAACCGCTTGCGAGTGCTTTCGGCAAGCTGATAAAGCGACTGATTTAACGCTTCAAAATCCCATTCTTTTAGCCATTGTAACACTTCGCCAAAACCAATAATGCCAGCAATATTTGGCGTGCCTGCTTCTAAACGATAAGGCAGCTCTGCTAACGTAAGTGCGGTTTCAGTTACATCTTGTAACATCTTCCCGCCATAAAAGAGCGGTTTTAAGACTTGCAAGCGGTCGAATTTCCCAATCAAAACACCAACGCCATTTGGCCCATACATTTTATGTGCAGAGAAGGCATAGAAATCCGCTCCGATTTTTTGTACATCCACTTGTTCAGAACAGACTGCTTGTGCCATATCCACCACAATTTGAGCAGAAGAATGTTCACGAATAATGGAGACAATCTGTTCCGCCGGTTGGCGAACGCCTGTTACATTCGAGACTAAATTAAAGGCAACAATTTTAGTTTTTGCTGATAACGCTTGCGTTAAAGCCTGCTGATCGATTTGGTAATCTGCATTTAACGGCAATACAATCAATTTTGCCTGTTTACGTTTGGCAAGTTGCTGCCACGGAATAAAATTGGCGTGATGTTCCGCTACAGAAATCACAATCTCATCGCCTGCTTGGATTTGATCTTCTAGCCCGTAAGCGACTAAATTCAGGCTGTGAGTTATGCCGCTAGTCCAAATGACCTCTTCTCGCTTCGCGTTAAAACGTTCAGCGACTAAACTACGAGCTTGTTCATATTGTTGAGTTTGAGACAAATCATATTGGCTACGATGCACAGAGCCAGCTGAACTGTAAAAATGCTGCGTTGCGTCAATCAACACTTGCGGTTTTAGCGTGGTCGCAGCACTGTCTAAATACGTCCAATCAGGAGATTGGCGGAAAAACGGAAAATGTTGGCGAAATTTCTGGTTAATTTGGCTCATCGGAATTTTCCTTATCGATGTTTTCTTATTTTATGATAGAGGCTATTGCACGGAATATTGTCACCATCACTATCTAATTTTTTTGCATGACATTGGTGAAAATATCGTTCTGCTTCAGGGTAGTTCTTGAAATCTTTGCAAGTTAATTTTTGTGAACAATCAACACCACTCATCACACCAGAATATTCAGATGTGCGGGTTTGTACAAAATTACCTTCATTAGTACGTTGATAGCCAATGCTTTTTGCTTTTCGCCATTCAGTCGGTTCAATTGGGCGAGCATCGTTCCATAATCCAATTCGACGACTTCTCGCTTGCTCTTGAGCTTGCTCATAAATTGGCTGTGTTTGGCGATATGCCCACGCCATTCCTTGCTCAACCAGTTTTAAATTGACGTTTGTGTTATGGTCATAAACCACCGCTAACACTCGCCCATATTTATCATACCCCGTGCTTTGTAGTGTCACTTGCTTTTTAAACGCTAAGTTAGATAAGGCTTGCTTCGCTTTATTACCAAAGGGTTGAGCCGATTCTGGTGCATCAATATAAAGCAATCGCACCTTAAGTTGAGTACGATCTTGCAAACAAGTTAGGGTATCGCCATCGCTGATACCCACAACTTTGCAATCAATAGTTCGCTCTGTTTTCGCTATTACAAGCGGTGAAATTTGCCAGAAAAAGAACAAAGAAAGTAAAAAGAAAAATTTTTTCATAATTTAAGATTGTGTAAAATATAGCTGCTGTATACCAGAAACACTATACGTTCATGGATTAATACTAAAACAAGTAAGATTATGCCACACCCCCACTTTACTACTCAAACGCAATTCAATATTTTATGTTTTATTCTACTCAAAAGATTGTGGGTCAATCATAAAAAAATCTGCACCTTAATCAGCTGGTTATTTAGTCCAACTTTTAGGATGCAGATCGCTTTAGTCATTCAGTAATGATTCACTTATTTGCCATAATACGCTTTACGCATTAACTCTTCCATATCTTCAATCATCGCCAAGCGTGGGTTAGCTGGGGTACATTGGTCTTCAAATGCGTGTAAGGCTAATTCACGAAGTGAACCGATGAATTCTTTTTCATCTACGCCTTGATCGCGTAAAGACATTTTCACGCCACAACGAATAGCTAGGTCGTGTACCGCTTTTGCATAAGATTCCACGGCTTCTTCTGGAGTTGAAGCGGGTAAGCCAAGCATACGTGCAATATCTTGGAAGCGAATATCTGCTACATAGTTGGTATATTTCGGCCAAGTAGCCACTTTGGTTGGGCGTGTGCCGTTGTAGCGGATTACGTGCGGCAGTAAAATTGCGTTGGTACGACCGTGAATGGTGTGGAATTTACCGCCGATTTTGTGTGCCATTGAGTGACAAATACCCAAGAACGCATTGGCGAAAGCCATACCTGCCATTGTTGAAGCGTTGTGCATTTTTTCACGTGCGGTTTCGTCAAACTCTTTCACCGATTTTTCTAGGTTTTCGAAAACTAATTTAATCGCTTGTAAGGCTAAGCCATCGGTATAGTCATTCGCAAGGATTGAGGTGTAAGCCTCGGTTGCGTGGGTTAATACGTCTAAACCTGTATCAGCCGCAACATGTGAAGGCACAGACATCACTAACGCTGGGTCAACAATCGCGATTGTTGGGGTTAATGAGTAGTCCGCTAATGGATATTTAATGTCGCCATCCGTAATTACCGCAAATGGAGTCACTTCAGAACCTGTACCTGATGTGGTTGGAATGCCCACGAATTTCGCTTTGCGACCTAATTGTGGGAATTTGAATGCACGTTTGCGAATATCCATAAATTTTTGCACTAAATCGCGGAAATCTACTTCTGGTTGTTCATAGAATAACCACATAATTTTCGCTGCATCCATTGGTGAGCCACCACCTAATGCGATGATGGTGTCTGGTTGGAAGCTACGCATCAATTCTGTACCGCGTTGTACAGTTTGCAAGCTTGGGTTTGGTTCAACATCAGTGAAGAGTTGGATCATCACTTTGTTACGGCGTAGGCGTAATTGTTCGGTAATACGATCCACAAAGCCTAAATCTACCATTGAACGGTCTGTTACGATCATCACTTTGTGAACATCGTTCATAGATTTGAGGTATTGAATTGAGTCACGCTCAAAGTAGATTTTTGATGGCACTTTAAACCATTGCATATTATTTCTCCGTCTGCCCACACGTTTGATGTTAATTAAGTTCACTGCACTCACATTGTTGCCCACGGAGTTTTTACCGTATGAGCCACAACCAAGCGTTAATGAAGGCAAGAAGGAGTTATACACATCACCGATACCACCAAATGTTGATGGTGAGTTCCAAATTACACGAATCGCTTTAACGCGTTCGCCGAAAGTTTTTGCTAATTCTGCATTTTGCGTGTGAATTGCCGCAGAGTGACCTAAACCGTGGAAGTTCACCATCGCTTCCGCTAATTCCAAGCCTTGTTCTGTGCTATTAGATTTTAATAATGCAAGCACTGGAGAAAGTTTTTCACGAGTAAGTGGTTCACTCTCTCCCACGGAAGCACATTCTGCTAAAAGAATATTGGTTTTTGGTGGAACGCTAAAGCCCGCTTGTTCTGCAATCCACGCTGCAGGTTTACCCACCACAGCCGCATTTAATTTCGCACCAGCACAGTTTTCATCATGGGCTTTATCCACACCGAAAATGAATTTTTCAAGCAAGGCTTTCTCTTTTTTATTCACCAAATAAACGCCGTAAGATTGCATCTCTTTGATGAAATCCGCATAGATTTCTTTATCGACAATTGCAGCCTGCTCAGAAGCACAAATCATACCGTT
>NZ_JAHAHT010000096.1 GCF_018373095.1 Haemophilus parahaemolyticus | reverse complement strand
TACCTGTTATCATTATCGGCAAGATTGCCGACATAATCATTTAAAATATATTCAATCAGTTGTCCGCGAGTGATATTGCGTTGGCTCGCTGCATCTTCAAGTCGTTGCACTAAATCGGAATGCAATTTTAGCTCCACGCGTCTTAACCCAGATGAGCGGTCGCGTTTAAGTTGATTGCGTTTGTTTATGCGAATTTGTTGTTCTCGACTTAAAGGATTTGTGCGTGGTCGCCCAACTTTTGGCACGCTTGCGAACAAATCAAGGGTGATACAATCTGCGTCCTGTTTTGCCATAATGTTCCAACCGTGGGCTTTAGCTTCTTTGCTCTTTATATACTTTACTAAGTGAGAATGATAAGCTACTGAGTAAGGTGGTACTATACCATATTATTCGGGTATTTTAAAAGAATAAGCCATAAAATCTGATGCTTATCTCACCAATTGTTACGTGCTTTCTGATTGGCAAATTTTTAATGTTTCTTCAATCAATTGCAACGCAATCGTGCCTTTGGGTGGAAGTTCGGGTAAAGGCTTATCTGCATCAAACCATCTCGCATCGCAAATTTCTTCCTCTTGCAAGCAAATTTCTCCGCTTTCATAATCTGCTAAAAAACCTAACATTAATGAATTGGGGAACGACCACGGCTGACTGCCAAAATAGCGAATGTTTTTAATTTTTAGACCGCTTTCCTCAAATACCTCACGTTCAACCGCTTGTTCGGCTGTTTCGCCCGCTTCGATAAAACCTGCTAATGTGGTGTAAATTGAGCCCTTATGACGCTGGTGATTAGCCAATAAAATCTGTTTGCCACGACGCACCGCCACAATAATACTTGGGCTTAAAACAGGATAGAAGTGCTGGTTACAACTTGGGCAAATCATCGCAATTTCTTTCTCTGAAAGTATTGTTTTTGCACCACACTTTCCACAAAATGTATGTGTTTCAAGGAAATGATTTAGAGCCACCGCTCGGTGCATCGTCAAGGCTTCTTCCATAGGGCGAGCAATTTGCGTGCGTAAAAACATAAATGCCCAACGGCTTAAATCCGCTTCCGTTGCTTTCACTAAATTCAACGGAAAACCTTTATATTCGCCAATTTTTACGATTTTTCGACCGCTTGTTCCGATCTCTTCCGCCGTACCAAAGGGTAATTCATTGTCAATTAAGGCAATATCAAAATGGTTTACGATTGCCCAGTATGATTGGTTCATTTTGTTTCCTCTCTTCTAAATTTATAATTAATAGAAAGGTATTTTTTCAATTTAGCCTTATAAGAAAATAAAGCGGGGATACCCCGCCCGCAATGTTACTTTAAATCAACTCGCACGAATATTTTTCAGGCATTGGATCTTCGATCGGGCGAATGTCGATTTCTGGATTTTCAGGATCAACCTTATCTTCCAATTTTTGCTCTTGTTTCGGCTCTTCTTGCTGAGATTTTGAAGCATCTTGAACAGGTTGTTTTTCCGCCTCTTCGGTTGCAACTTCAGCTACATTTTCAATCACCTGTGAGGTTTGGATTTCTGCTGTTGGCTCTATTTTTACTGGCTCAACAATGGCTTTATCAGGCACACCAACAACGGGTTGTTTGTGCATTTTTATTTTTTCGCTTGCATTTTCAAGCTCAAAATCGACCGCTTGTTCGGTTGTGGCGGTGTTATCTGAAAGTTCTGGGCTCGGTTTGCTGTTTTTTTCTTCTAGCAAGGGTGAAACTACATTAATCTCGTCTGAGTTTTCAGGATCGTATTCAGCAATATGGATATTTTGTGCACCATTAGTTTTCTTAGCGATCAATTTACGGCTTAGCTCTACTTTAGGATCAAGCCAAATGGCTAAAATCGCATCATTAGTAGCGTCATCAAATTCTCCTGCAATCACCTGATTATTGACAATAAAATAACCACGATCCACCAATGCTATATAATAGAGCTTATCGCCTGGTTTTAAATCAGGCAGGGTTTTACGCAAGCGGTCGATTATCGCATCTTGGTTAGGTAATTTGATCTCTAAACGAGCCCAAGAGCGTGCGATAGAAATGGCAAAATCGCGCCCATCTACGGGTTTGTCATATTTTAAGCTCAACATAAGCGGGCGAATGTTGGGCTGATATTCGCCTGTTTCAGTGAAAAGAGAGATGTTGTATATTTTGAAAGGCCCCCAAGTGTAATCTAAGTCGTTGATTTTCTTCCAATCAGATAGGGCGTTGCCACTTAATAGGGTAAATAACAAAGTAAAGAGAGCTTTGTTTCGCATTATTAGTGCCTCTTGAATAGTTGAGTTTGCATTATACCGTTAAATTTTGGGCTTGTCGTAGTAGAAGTGGGTAAAAATTTTATGATCTAGTTCAAATTTTAGTGAGATTTCACTACCAAGTTAAGCTAAAAGGAGTAGGATGAAATCGAATCTATTAATAACCTATGTTAAGGAGTTTACTATGTTTCCTGAATATCGTGATTTGATTACTAAATTGAAAAACGAAGATGCACATTTTGCTCGTTTATTTGATAAACATAATGAAATCGACCAAAAAATTAAAAACCAAGAGGCGAATATTGAGCTCGCTACTCAACAGGAAGTTGAAACTCTTAAAAAAGAAAAATTGAAAATTAAAGATGAACTTTATACGATTTTAAGACAATATTCTGCAAAATAGGTTGTTAATTCAATGTAATAGAGAGGAGAAAATATAGATTTTCCCCTTTCTTTTTTATCTGTTTTCTGGCTATAATTCGCCCACCTCAACGGTAATTCATTCATATATCGCAAGTTTGTGTATAGGACGTGAACAAATCCAATTGTTTTTCTCAATTCAATTCTATTTTTCATTATATACCTTCGCTTGCAAATCATTAACTCTCTTAAGGATTTAAGGACAATGTTAGAGATTTGGCAACAATTCAAACAAGATTATCTAATTAAATATTGGAACCCAGTGGCTGCGGTTATTGCGGCAGGCTTACTTTCGGCTTACTATTTTGGCGTAACAGGCACTTATTGGGCAGTGACGGGCGAATTTACCCGCTGGGGTGGACACGCATTACAAGCCCTTGGTGTAGATGTTTCCGAGTGGAGCTACTACAAAATCATCGGGATGCAAGGCACGATTTTCACCCGTATTGATGGCGTGATGATTCTAGGGATGTTCGCTGGTTGTATTTCTGCCGCACTTTGGGCGAACAACGTGAAATGGCGTAACCAACCGCACAAACGTCGCATTGTTCAAGCTTTAATTGGCGGAGCTTTGGCAGGTTTTGGGGCACGTTTAGCAATGGGCTGTAATTTAGCCTCGCTTTTCACAGGGATTCCACAATTTTCCGTGCACGCGTGGTTCTTTACCATTGCGACTGCAATTGGGACTTACTTTGGCGTAAAAGTCACCTTACTTCCAATATTCCGCGTAAAATTGCAACTCAAAAAAGGGGCAGCAAAAATCAAAGAAAGTGATCCGAAACAAGCCACACGTCGCTTCCGCATTGGGATGGTAATCTTTTTAGCATATTTGACCGCTTCCCTCTATGTGATGCAATCGTCTATCAAACTTGGTTTTGCAATGCTTTGCGGATTAATCTTCGGATTATTGATTGAGCGTGCACAAATCTGCTTTACCTCCGCATTCCGAGATTTATGGGTAACGGGTCGTGCTTATATGGCAAAAGCGATTATCTTCGGGATTATTGTGGGTACTATAGGCGTGTTTTCTTACGTTCAATTAGGCGTTTCTCCTAAAATTATGTGGGCAGGCCCAAATGCTATTATCGGCGGTTTATTATTCGGTTTTGGTATCGTATTAGCAGGTGGCTGTGAAACGGGTTGGATGTATCGTTCCATGGAAGGGCAAGTACACTTTATGTGGGTAGGTCTAGGTAACGTTATCGGCTCAACCTACCTTGCTTACGTATGGGACGACATTGCACCAACACTCGCCTTAGATTACGACAAACTTAACTTACTCAAAGAGTTCGGCCCCGTCGGTGGCTTGCTCGTTAATTATGGCTTATTAATCGCTTGTTTGGTTGCTGTAGTTTGGTGGGAAAAACGCTTCCTTGCTAAAGCCAAAGCGAAAGTAGCGGCAGCTTCTTGCGGCTGTAACTAATCAATACCACATAACCTAAAACATCAGGAGAACATTATGGCATTTACTGTCGTACAAAAATTGGATAAAGATCCAAAAGAGATTACCCCAGATTACACACTGGATACCCTAGGCGAACCTTGCCCCTATCCTGCCATCGTGATGCTTGAAACGATGCCAGAATTGAAAAAAGGCGAGATTTTAGAGCTATTAAGCGATTGTGCTCAATCGATTAACAATATTCCTGTAGACACAAAAAACCATGGTTATACATTGCTAAGCGTTGAACAAGATGGTACGAAATTGCGTTATTTGATTCAGCGATAAAATAACAATATGAGGTTGTTATGTTATAAGATAAGAGATTAAAGAGGAGATTAGTTGCCGAGGAAGATATTAACCTCGGCTTAACTGAAAGGCGATTTACAGCTGATCTGCATGATGAATCAACACAAACTTTTCCCAAAGTTCTTCTTGGGTTTCTTGATGATTACTATCGGTAATGATGCAATTAGTAATCGGGCAGACTTTCTGGCAAGTAGGCTTTTCATAATGCCCAACGCATTCTGTACAAAGCAACGGATCGATAACATAAATCTCATCGCCTACCGAAATTGCTTCATTCGGGCATTCAGGTAAACACATATCACAGTTGGTACATTTTGCGGTAATCAACAATGCCATTGTCTGCTATCCTCTCGTTTAAAAAAGAGGCGAATATTAGCCTTTTTGTTGAGCTAAGTAAAGCACTGTTGCAGCAACGCGTGAATGTACATTTAATTTCCGAAGTAAATTACGGATATGCACTTTCACCGTTTCTTCAGAAATAAAAAGCTGAGCGGCAATTTGTTTGTTCGACATTCCTGTTGCAATCCATTGTAAAACGTCCAATTCGCGATCGGTTAGTTGTGCAAGGGGATCGCTCTCAGGCTGACGGTTAAGCAAATGCTGACGCACCGTTTCACTTAATACCATCTCACCGCGAGCGGCTTTTTGGATATTTTCAATCAGCTCTTCGGTGTCACTGTCTTTCAACAAATAGCCATCTACGCCCGCATCCATTAACGCAAAAATATCAGATTGCTCATCCGATACTGTAAGTACCACTACACGTGCATCCACATCGTGAGCACGTAATGAACGTAAAGTATCCAATCCTGAAATTCCTTTCATATTCAGGTCTAACATAATTAAATCAGGTTGAAGTTTTAATGCTTGAGCAACGCCCTCTGAGCCATTGCTGGCTTCCCCAACTACTACAAAATCCGTTTCGAGCTCAAGAATTTGACGCATTCCTTTACGCATTAAAGGGTGATCATCAATTAAAAGAATTTTATAAGGTTCTGTCATTTCTTGCCTCATTTTTATTACATACTAATTAAGGTAATTATTCTCTCACTCTTACTACTCAAAACAAGTTACCTATTTTGGGTAGATTGCACTCTTTTTGATCTAGGCTAAAAAAATCGTAATATTCTTGCTTAATAAAATTGCAAAACTTTGTAAGTTTTTAACCGCTTGTTCCGTTATAATAGCCTCAATTTTGATTAAAAGAATGAATTTATGACCACTCAAACAACCTATTTCGCTACCGCTGCACGTGGCTTTGAAGAGATGCTCAAAACTGAGCTAGAACAAATTTGTGGAGCAAGCTGTAAAGTCGCTCAAGGCGGCGTGCATTTTACTACCACGCAAAAAGGCGTATATCAAGCCTTGCTTCATAGCCGTTTAGCTTCTCGCATTTTACTGCCGTTAGTTTCCACAAAAATCTTTAGCGATTTGGATTTATATGCTTCCGTGGTGGGCTACAACTGGGCGGAACTTTTCGAGCCTCGTAATACATTTTTCATCGATTTCAACGGTACAAACCGTGAAATTCGCAACACTCAATTCGGTGCGATGCGTGTGAAAGATGGCATCGTAGACTACTTCGAACGCAAAGGCTTTGAACGCCCTACTGTGGATAAAATTGCCCCAGATGTGCGTATTCACGTCTATTTAAACCGTGATGATATGGTGATTTCGCTTGATTTAAGTGGAGAAGCCTTGCATGTGCGTGGTTATCGTTCAGACACAGGCAAAGCGCCATTGCGTGAAACTTTAGCTGCAGCAATTGTATTACGCTCTGGCTGGCAACAGGACACGCCATTGGTTGATCCGATGTGTGGTTCAGGCACGTTACTGATTGAAGCGGCTCAAATGCAGGCAAATATTGCCCCGCAGATTCAGCGTAAGCATTGGGGCTTCCACGCGTGGAAAGGGCACGATATGGCACTTTGGGACGAAGTTTGGAATGAAGCAAAATCAGCCGAAAAAGCACTGACAAACGGTCAATTTTTTGGTTTTGATCTCGATCATCGCGTGCTGCAAAAAGCTAAACAAAATGCGATCAATGCAGGCGTTGGCGAGGCAATTAGCTGGCAACAAGGCGATATTGCAGCACTTAAAAATCCTTGCCCGGAGCAAACAGGTACGGTGATTTGTAACCCGCCTTATGGTGAGCGTTTATTTTTGCCTAGATTGCCCCAGAGTGAGGTACTCAATCTAGCGGGATGCAAATATATATTTTATGTCTCTAATTTTTGCCTG
>NZ_JAHAHT010000095.1 GCF_018373095.1 Haemophilus parahaemolyticus | reverse complement strand
GAGCTCACCTAAATTGCCAAGCCGCTTACCTAAATATTTAACCGAGCAACAAGTCACGGATTTATTAAATACACCTGATGTCGAAATTCCGCTCGAGTTACGCGATAAAGCCATGTTGGAATTGTTGTATGCCACGGGATTACGTGTCACGGAATTGGTCACTCTCACTATTGAGAATATGAATCTGCAACAAGGTGTCGTGCGTGTGATTGGCAAAGGCAACAAGGAACGCATTGTACCAATGGGGGAAGAAGCCGCGTTTTGGGTGCGACAATTTGTGCTTTATGGTCGCCCAATTTTGCTCAATGGGCAAAGCTCTGATGTGGTCTTTCCCAGTCAACGGGCTCAGCAAATGACTCGACAAACCTTTTGGCATCGTATAAAGCATTATGCCGTGTTAGCAGGAATCGATACGGATGCGCTATCTCCACACGTTCTCCGTCATGCCTTTGCGACACATTTGGTGAATCATGGTGCGGATCTCCGTGTTGTGCAAATGCTCCTCGGACACAGCGATCTCTCCACCACGCAAATTTATACTCACGTGGCTAAAGAACGCTTGAAACACCTTCATGAAAGATTTCATCCGAGAGGATAAAATAAAAAAGTGCGGTCAAATTTATCATTATTTTTCGGTATTATGTAGCAGTTGCACAAAGATTTAATTTGTTGTTTCTGCTACATTTTCTTATCTTTTATGTACAAAAGGTAAGAATAGTCAATGACAAAACAAAAATCAACTTTGGAAAATGCGCTTGAAGAAGCGATTGAAGAAATTGAAACCGAAAAGAAAGAAATTGCAGCGCAAATCAAGCAACTCCATAAAGAATTAAAAGATCTTGATCGGAAGATTTCAGACTATCGTGTGGCATTAAATCACGCAAAAGGTCGGGAAGAACCGCCTTTACCGTCAAACCCCAAATTTAGAAATCTTCGTTTTCAAATTTCGCCTCAACAGTTGATTGCTCAGGTACTAAAACAAGAGCCTTCAAAATGGTTAAGTGTGAAGGAGATTACATATCTAGCGATGAAGTTAGATGGGCAAGAGATTGAAGAAGTCATACCGTATAAACAATCACAAACGATTGCTTGTACATTAAACTATTTAAAGTATAAATCGTTAGTGGAAAAATGCTTAATAGATAACTCACAACATTGGCGATTGAGAACACTTGAGCAAGGATAGTAAATAGCGGTAGAGATACCGCTATTTTTGTTTCCATTGCCAGTGAACCTCATTTCGGCTGATTTGAATTCTATCAATCCATTCTCTTTTATAAAACTCATTCAGTTGTTTACGAACGGAATCAAGATGTTTTTCGGACGGTGTATCAGGATTTTGTTCAATATCAAAAATGCGCTGCGTGAGTTCGGCAATTGTAAAGGCTTTGTTGGGTGCTTCTCGCATCATTTGTACGATGTATTTACGAATTTTCCCTTTAAAGAGCTTATATTTGGAACGGTACACAAAGTTGTCCGTATTATAAAGGGCTACATCACTTTCCTGTTGAGTAAGCTCAATAGCACATTTTAATGTGGCAATGTTCGAATCAAGTAATGCAAGATGATGCAATACCTGTTTACGTTCAAACTCAAATTCTTTGAGCTTCTTATCTAAGTTGTATGCCATATATCTACTGCCAAATCACTTCTTGATGAATAATTTTTCGTTGCCAATAACCGCACCATTCATTGTTATCGTTGGTGGTTTTCAAACATCGGCTCAATACATCAATAAACTGCGCTTTATTTGAGGTACGGCGATTGTCCTCACGGTACGCAATTTCATTAGCATAGTTAAGTAAGTATTCGTTGCTGATACGGTGAACTTGTCCGTAGTACATACGTTTGAAACGACTAAATAGACTTTCTGCCTGATTGTTTGTTACACCTAAGTCACTACGATATTCTTCTTTATGGTTTACCGTTCTCAAGTTATAGTAAGGCAACAAGACATCATAAGCTGTGCTTTCATCGGTATTGATTTGCGTATTAGGTTTAATGAATTTGTCAGCAAAACTTTTCACTACCGATTGCGATTCCGTATGCGCCACAAAAACGTGAGAACGTTTTGCTCCACAATGCAACACATTACTGGCTTTTTCTTCTGGCGAATAATGCTCACGTGCAACCATGACACAACGTTTATCAGGATTCTGATTTTCCTTTAAACGATAGTCAATGCGATCAGATTTCTTATTTGCTTTACGTGGTGTAGGATGAACATAAGTACCGTCCATATCCACTACACCTGAAAGTGGTTTCATATCACGGCTTTCAAGTAAAGCCTTGCGGAATTTATGTGATAAAACAAATGCCGTGCGAGGATTAAGTTTTGCATTACGAGCTAATTGAAGGGAAGATAACCCTTTGACAGCATTTACCCATTCCATTAAAGCATAGAGATAAACCTTAATCGGTTTCTTGCGATTGGCAAAAATGGTACCAGAAGTGACACTAAAAGTGTGATTACAATGTTTGCAGCGCCATTGTTTACGTGTAGAAATATAATAAGGCTTGTGTTGTACTCCACATTTAGGACAAGTGATAAACTCTTTGCCCCCCCATCTTAATTCACAAAGCAAATCATATGCTTCTTCTTCCGAGAGTTGTGCAATCTCGTAAGAAGAAAGCGTGCGAGCTTTGCTTGATAGAAGAAAGTGTTGAGCCATTGTAGAATCTGAAGCCTTAAAATTATAATTTGTTAGAACATACCTAAAGATGTATAATTGTCCTATTTATGTATATAAATATACACAAATAAATACATGAAGTCAATAAAGGGGTACACAAATGAATACAAGCGAAAGACTAAAACAAGTGATGGAAGTGAAAGGTTTTAATCTAAAAACCTTTTCTGAGCAAACTAATATACCTTATCGAACGCTACAAAATTACATTTTGAGTGGGCGCGAACCGAATGCTGAAGCCTTGATGAAGTTACATACCCGATTAGGTGTTAACCTGAATTGGCTGGTAAGTGGTAATGGCGAAATGTACACATCTGAACAAAATATAAGTTTAAACGTAGAGGAATCAGAGCTATTAAATCAGTATCGCACAATTAATGAATCAGGGAAGCGTATTTTGAAAACAACAAGTCAGGCTATTCTTAACGAGCTAAAAAATACACAAGAACGTTAATAATAATGAGACAGCAAAATCTATAATATTTCCAGAAACAAGTTATGAGTAATATTTTGTTAAAAAAGTTAGAGCGTTTAGTTGTTGTTGATAGCTACCTTCTAAAGCATCCTAAAGACTATCATTATCAGATAGAACGCTATGAATCATTGATTGAATTAGATCTTATCCATTTAGCCGAACTTTCAATTAGAGAAATATCTAAACCGTCTTATATTTCTACTTCTGTTCGTTTTTCTTACGAAGAAAAAGGAGTCTATGTCGAACTATACAATAGTCTTAAAGAATTCGATTATGCATTAAGAAATGCTAAATTTAACGTTATGGATTACAATAATCGAGCTGTTAGATTAGCCGATTTGGGACTTTTTGAACTTGCTATTTCTGATTATCTGATTGGGATAGAGATAATTACTAATAATTTTCCAAATGCAAAGGAAGAATTAAATTGTTTTAAATTTGGACTATCGACAATTTTATTAAGATTAGGGGATTTTTCAAATGGGTTGCCTTTATACGAATCTAGAAAGGATGTACAACCTATTCATAATCAATTTTCTAATTTTCAATTATGGAATGGGATAATTGCAAAAGGGAAAGTGTTATTATTACAGTATGAGCAAGGCATTGGTGATGAGTTTCAATATATTCGTTATGCTATTTTACTTAAGAACTTAGGGATGGAAGTTATTGTTAATACGCATGATATTACGAATGATTTTTTAGAATATAATTTGAATAAATATAACATAAAAGTTATTAGAAAGGCAGGAGAGTACGTAGCGTTTGATTATTACTGTCCAATTATGAGTATCCCATTCTTAATGAAAGATCTGCTGATAGATATACCATATAAAGATAAATACTTGTTTCACTCAACGGAATCAGTTAAGTCATTGCTTAAGAAAGATAAGTTGAATATTGGGGTATGTTGGTCTAGCACTTCACGACCTAATGATTTTATTAGGAATATTGGAATTTCTAAGATTTCATCTCTATTTAGCATTCCAAATACAATATTTCATTGTATTCAGAAAGAAATTAGTGAAGACGATAAAAACAAAGCAAAACAATGGGATAATCTATTTCTATATGATTCAGAAATATCTAACTTTTTTGATACATCCTCTCTGATAAATGAGCTAGATCTTGTCATAACTATTGATACTTCTATTGCTCACCTTTCTGCAGCGATGGGAAAAAGAACATGGATATTATTACCTTATAAAGCAGATAGCCGATGGCTACTAAATAGAAAGGATAGTATATGGTATGATAATGTGAGATTGTTTAGACAAAAACTAGACTACAACTGGGACTTTGTAATCAGAGAAGTCAAAAATCGTCTAGATATACTTGCTTTATCATAAATACCATTTTTAAATAACGTCTTTAATCATTTAATTTAAGTTCGGATTTCTTGTTTGATTTTGACAAGGCGGAGCTAAGAACCTAAGGAAAACAGGTCGTAGCCGCGCTTGCCGATAAGCTCAACAGCTTAAACGTAAAAGCCTCTACCATTGAAGGCTACACCGACCGTATGGGGCAGTTTTTTACAATTTAGCACTTTCTCAACGCCGTGCCGACACAGTGAAAGCTGAACTCCAATGTTTAGGTGTAAAAGCGGAGTTAAGTGCCGTAGGCTACGGTAAAGCCAACCAAGTAAAAGCTTGCGAAGGCAACGACCAAGCTGCTAAAGACTGCTTACGCCCGAACCGTCGTGTGGTAGTTAAAGTACAAGGCACAGAGCTTAACGCAGGCTCAAGCGAAAAAGTCGCAGGTCCAATCGGTCCCGCACCACTTTACGATGCGAACTCCCCTTATAGTCCGCACATTACAGGCAATCCAAATCCAGCATTGCCAGCACAGAATTTGCAGTAATCTGCAAACCGACTTCTTAGCCTAACGGTTTTGAAGATTTTATTTAAAAATTGTTTCCAAAATTAGGAGCAACCTCGCAAGGGGTTGCTTTTTTGTTAATAAAGTTTATTGATAGGTAAAAACTTTTAGACATTAATAATTTTAAATGTATAATCCGTGCCAATCGTGGCGTAGCCCCTGTCCCTAGGGTTTGTAGAAATACAATCGACTTAGAGTGTCAAGCTGCGCCCTTGCTTTTCTATATTCCCAATCTATGACTATTAAACCCCACAAAGAATACCCTAAACTGGTTGAACAGTTAAAATCTAGGGGAATGACAATAAATGATCCTAAGTATGCAGAAAAGAAACTATCGCAAGTTGGTTATTATCGCTTGTCTGGCTTTTGGCATATATCAAGAAAACCTAATCCAAACAATTCATTAAGTGATGAGTTCTTAGATAACGTTGTTTTTGAAGAAGTTTATAAATTATATATCTTTGATAAAAAACTTAGATTACTATTGCTAGATATTATAGAGAGATTAGAAATTAATATTAGAACAATAATTGCTCATGAACTAGGGCGAGATAACCCTCTAGCCTATCAGGATTATACTTTAATAAACCATAAATTTCTAAAACATCAGTGGAAAAATAATAGTTATGCCTATGCAAAATGGCTAGATTCTGTATCAAATAAGATCCAACGTTGTAAAGATGAGTTTATCGAATGGCATAAAGCTAATGATAAAGAACTTCCTTTTTGGGTTATTACTGAGACATGGGATTTTGGAACGATGTCAAAATTCTATTCTTTACTAAATGGACAGCAACAAAGAAAAATTGCTAAACAATTTAATATTGATGAAAACACCTTAAAAGGTTGGTTGAATGAAATTAATATAGTTAGAAATCTATCAGCTCACCATTCAAGGGTTTGGAATAAATCTTTTACTGATATTGTAATTCCTGATTTTTCAAATCCTAGACTAGCCAAATTTAAAAAGGCAAATGCGTATTTTGATAAAGTTGAGTTAGATCAAAAATCTAAAGCCCGAATCTTTAGCCGAATTGCTGTCTTATGGTATCTTGTTAGTCAAACAAGTACCAATTATCATTGGTTGGATAAGTTTGGTGACTTATTAAAATCATTCCCTAATCTACCTAATGCAAAAATAGAACTAATGGGAATATCTGATAATAATTTAGAGTTAATATACAATTCATTTTCTGTAGCTGATAAAAGAATAGGTACATAATAGTTAGACTGATTAAATTATTACATTAAAAATTTTAGTATTTTTCGGTAAAGGGAGAAATCCTCCTAAGTAAACAGAAATCAATTTAGTCACGAATCAATTTTACCATTGCTTTTCCTTAAATTGGAAAAGATAGGTAAACCGATAAAAAGGTGCGTTTTGCCACATTACGGGTGAATGTTGCCATGTGTTTATCTAGGCATTAAGTCCACAAGTTTCCTTGTGGCAGTACGGTATTCGAGGCGCAAACGCTTTGAGCCGATCTGATTTTTCAGATGGGCGATTTTTTGTGTCTGGCGTTTAGCAAATCTCGGATGCCTTGTACTACACAAGGAAATTCGCAATGGCTCAATAATAACGATTTAGGTGGGGCAACATTTGAATTAAGCCTACCGTTGGAGGAAGAGAACAATGAATAATACAACAATTCTAATTGTTGAAGATGACA
>NZ_JAHAHT010000094.1 GCF_018373095.1 Haemophilus parahaemolyticus | reverse complement strand
CCCCTACCGGACTTGAACCAGTGACCAAGCGATTATGAGTCGCCTGCTCTAACCGACTGAGCTAAGGGGGGATATAAAAACTTTGTAGATTATATAAGAAAGTAATAATTTCGTCTAGTAATGATCGCCTATTTGCCTGAAAAAAAGGCGAGATAAAGTAGATATTATTATGTAAGCGGCCTAGGCTGACCGCTTCTACATAAAAACTAAGCCTTACGCCATGTCGTTCCATTTGGCGTATCTTCAAGCACGATATTCATTGCTTTTAATTTATCACGTACTTCATCCGCTATAGCCCAATTTTTCGCTGCTTTCGCTTCATTACGTTGTTTGATTAAAGCTTCGATTTCCGCTGCTTCATCATCATTCGCTCCCCCTTTTAAGAAGGTTTCTGGATCTTGCTCTAATAAACCAAGCACGCCCGCCAACTCTTTTAAGCAAACTGCTAAACCATTCGCTGTTTCGGCATCTTCTGTTTTAAGTTTATTCACTTCACGAGCTATTTCGAATAAGACGGCTAATGCTCCTGGTGTGTTGAAATCATCATCCATTGCGATTTTGAACGCTTCAACATATTGCTCTCCGCCCTTTGCAGGAACAGTTAGATCGCACCCACGCAATGCCGTGTATAAACGTTCTAGTGCCGAACGTGCTAAATTTAAGTTATCAATGCTGTAATCAAGCAAGCTACGATAATGTGCTGTTAAGAAGAAATAACGTAAGCTTTCAGCGTCATATAAATCCAACATATAGCGAATACTGAAGAAGTTGCCGAGCGATTTTGACATTTTTTCTTTATCAATCGTCAGCATCCCCGTATGGAGCCAGTAGTTCACATACTCACCATGATTTGCACAGCAAGATTGGGCGATTTCGTTTTCATGGTGTGGGAACATTAAATCTGAACCTCCGCCGTGAATATCAAAATGTTCACCCAGTTCTTTGCTATTCATGGCAGAACATTCAATGTGCCAACCTGGACGACCGTTACCCCAAGGGCTTTCCCAACTTGGTTCATTCTCTTTCGACATTTTCCATAGCACGAAATCCATTGGATTTTTCTTCACTGATTTGATTTCAACGCGAGCCCCCGCTTGTAGCTGATCTAAATTTTGGCGAGAAAGAGCTCCATATTTCGGGAAAGATTCCACATCAAACATCACATCGCCATCTACTGCCACATAGGCGTGTCCGTTAGTGATAAGCTTTTCCACCATCGCAATAATTTCAGGAATATGATGGGTTGCACGCGGCTCAACATCTGGGCGAAGAATGTTTAATGCATCAAAATCTTTGTGCATTTCGGCAATCATTCGATTAACTAGCTGATCGCAAGTTTCATTATTGTCAATCGCACGTTTGATGATTTTATCATCCACATCGGTAATGTTACGTACATAATGCAAGTTATAACCAGAATAGCGAAGATAGCGTGCGATTACATCAAAAGAGACAAAGGTACGACCGTGCCCAAAATGACAAAGATCGTAAACCGTTACACCACAGACATACATCCCAACTTGGTTGGGATTAATCGGTTTAAATTCTTCTTTTTCACGTTTTAGCGTATTGTAAATTTTGAGCATAAAGTCCTCGTTAATCTTTCAGCGGGCAGACTTAAGCCTGCAAGTTCATAGAAATAAGAAAGCGGACTAAAGTCCGCCCTACGGAATATAGTTAAAGTGTAGCAAATAAGCGGTCAAAATAAGAGAATTTTTTACAAATGCAATTAATATTTCACCGTATGCCCATAGCTTTCAATAATACCTTTGATACGCTCTAGTGCCTCTTTCGGTGGTGGTAATACGCCTTCTAATTCATATTTATAACCCAAAGTTTCCCACTTATGTGCACCTAAACGGTGGTAAGGTAAGAGTTCTACTTTCTCTATATTTTCCATACCTTGAATAAACTGCCCTAAACGGTGAGCAGAATCATCGTCATCGGTATAGCCTGGTACAACCACATAGCGAATCCAGGTACGTTTGTTAAGTTTTTGTAAGTAACGAGCAAAATCTAACGTACGCTTGTTTGATACACCGACGAGATCTTGATGAATTTCATCGTTTAGTTGTTTTAAATCTAACATTACTAAATCAGTAACTTCCAACATTTCATCAACAACAGGACTATAGTGCCGTACAAAGCCATTGGTGTCTAAGCAGGTATCAATGCCTTTGGCTTTACAAGCTCGGAACCAATCACGTACAAATTCCATTTGTAACACTGCTTCGCCGCCAGATGCGGTAACACCACCGCCTGTCGCTTTCATAAAATGTTTATAAGTTACTACTTCTTTCATTAGGTCTTCAACGCTAATCAATTTACCGCCATCTAAATCCCAAGTATCGCGATTATGGCAATATTTACAACGCATTAAACAACCTTGTAAAAAGAGAATAAAACGAATCCCTGGTCCATCTACGGTACCGCAAGATTCATAAGAATGATATCTAGCCATCACTGACATAATGTTCTCCTAATAATTCGTTCGTAATATGTTGAAATAAATAATCTGTACGAACTTATTTATTTCAAGATACTAAATAATAAACCTAACTAAATCTGTTGATATATAAGCAATTTAAATAAAACAAGCGGTCAGATTATACAACTGTTTTGCAGAATCTGACCGCTTTAATTTACCTTAGAACACTAAATTTAAATTACATACATTCTGTGAATGTACGAGTAATTACGTCTTGTTGTTGTTCTTTAGTTAATGAGTTGAAACGTACTGCGTAGCCTGAAACACGGATTGTTAATTGTGGGTATTTTTCAGGGTGTTCAACCGCATCTAATAAGGTTTCGCGGTTTAATACGTTTACGTTCAAGTGTTGACCGCCTTCCACTTCTGCCTCGTGGTGGAAGTAACCATCCATTAAGCCCGCAAGGTTACGTTTTTGTGATTCGTAATCTTTACCTAATGCGTTTGGTACGATTGAGAAGGTATATGAGATACCATCTTTAGCATACGCAAATGGAAGTTTAGCCACAGAAGTTAAAGACGCTACCGCACCTTTTTGGTCACGACCGTGCATTGGGTTTGCACCTGGTCCGAATGGCGCACCAGCACGACGACCATCAGGCGTATTACCAGTTTTCTTACCGTAAACCACGTTAGAAGTGATAGTAAGAACTGACTGTGTCGGAGTCGCATTGCGGTAAGTTTTGTGTGTTTGAATTTTCTTCATGAAACGTTCAACTAAGTCACAAGCGATTTCGTCTACACGGTTATCGTTGTTACCGAATTGTGGATATTCGCCTTCAATTTCGAAGTCTAACGCTACGTTTGAAGCGACAACATTACCATCTTTATCTTTGATGTCACCACGAATCGGTTTAACTTTCGCATATTTGATTGCAGATAATGAGTCCGCCGCAACAGAAAGGCCTGCGATACCACATGCCATTGTACGGAATACATCACGATCGTGGAATGCCATTAATGCCGCTTCATAGCTGTATTTATCGTGCATGAAGTGGATGATATTTAATGCAGTCACATATTGTGTTGCTAACCAATCCATGAAGTGATCCATACGATCCATTACATCGTCGAAGTTTAGATATTCGTCTGTAATTGGTGAAGTTTTTGGACCAACTTGTGCACCAGATTTCTCATCGATACCACCGTTGATTGCGTATAACATTGTTTTCGCTAAGTTTGCACGCGCACCGAAGAATTGCATTTGTTTACCCACAACCATTGGCGATACGCAACATGCGATTGCATAGTCATCGTTATCGAAATCAGGACGCATTAAGTCATCGTTTTCATATTGTACTGATGAAGTATCGATTGATACTTTTGCACAATAACGTTTGAAACCGTCCGGTAATTGTTCAGACCAAAGGATAGTTAAGTTTGGCTCTGGTGATGGACCCATTGTGTAAAGCGTATTTAAGATACGGAAGCTGTTTTTGGTTACTAATGTACGACCGTCTAAGCCCATACCTGCTAAAGTTTCAGTTGCCCACATTGGGTCGCCTGAGAATAATTGATCGTATTCAGGTGTACGTAAGAAACGAACCATACGTAATTTCATTACTAAATGGTCGATTAACTCTTGCGCTTCTTCTTCTGTGATTTTACCTGCTTTTAAGTCACGTTCGATATAGATATCTAAGAATGAAGAGACACGACCGAATGACATTGCTGCACCGTTTTGTGATTTAACTGCAGCAAGGTATGCGAAGTAAGTCCATTGAACCGCTTCTTGTGCTGTTTCAGCCGGACGAGAAACGTCAAAACCGTATGAAGCAGCCATTTGTTTGATTTGACCTAAAGCACGGTGTTGTTCAGCAATTTCTTCACGTAATTGAATGGTTGCTTGAATATCTTCACCTGCTTCTAAGCGTGGTTGTAATGATGCAAATTGACGTTGTTTGTCTTTCATTAAGAAATCTGCACCATAGATCGCTAAACGACGGTAGTCACCGATGATACGACCACGACCATACGCATCTGGTAAACCTGTGATGACACCTGATTTACGGCAACGTAAGATGTCTGGCGTATAAACATCGAATACACCTTGGTTGTGAGTTTTGCGGTATTCAGTAAAGATTTTTTCTACTTCAGGATTTAAAGTACGACGATAAATATCGCAAGAACCTTTAACCATTTTGATACCACCGAATGGAATGATGGCACGTTTTAATGGAGCATCTGTTTGAAGACCGACAATTTTCTCCAATGCTTGGTCAATATAACCAGGTTTGTGAGAAGTAATCGTAGAAGGAATATCGCAGTCGATATCGTACGGTTCGTGCGTTTTATTCTCAACTTTGATTTTTTCCATCACTTCTTCCCATAATTTAGTGGTTGCAGCAGTTGCACCCGCTAAGAAAGACTCATCGCCTTCATATGGAGTATAGTTTTTTTGGATGAAATCACGCACGTTTACTTCGGTTTGCCAGTCACCAGCAGTAAAACCTTCCCATGCTTTTTGTTGAGTTTCAGTTAATTGAGTCATTTTAAATCCTCTATTTGTTTTAAATAAAATTTGTGATGCCGAAACATCGTAGTTTGTAAAATCTCTGCGAAATTTGACCGCTTACATCTTAGTTCAACTTCTCGCCAGATTTATAAATAGGTTATTTTTAGTGCTTACGAATATATAAGAACCACTGCACTAAGCCGATAAAGAACACGCCACCTACGATATTACCTAAAGTAACGGGAATTAAGTTATTTACCACAAAATGATATAAATCTAAGTCTGCATATTGCATTGGATCAACGCCAATAGCTGTCCAGAAAGAGGCATCTGAAGTATGGGCAATGACCATTCCCATCGGAATCATAAACATATTTGCTACACAGTGTTCAAAGCCAGATGACACAAATAACGCAATAGGTAAAATCATAATAAAGGCTTTATCGGTTAATGATTTCCCTGCATTTGCCATCCAAACAGCAATACACACCATAATGTTGCACAAAATACCTAGTGTAAAGGCTTCTATCCAAGAGTGATGAATTTTATGTTGTGCCGTTTTTAAAATGGTCAATCCCCATTGACCATTTGCTACCATCATTTGACCTGAAAGCCAAATTAAAACCACAACGCTTAAACCACCGATAAAGTTTCCACCATAAACGATAAACCAGTTTCTAAACATTTGGAACCAAGTAATACGGTGCGTTGCTTTTGCGACTGCGGTTAATGTAGATGAAGTGAAAAGTTCTGCTCCAAAAATCACGCACATAATCACGCCAAGAGAGAACACCATACCACCTACTAATTTAGATAATCCCCACGCAACATCTGCTGTGCCTGTTTGCGTTGTAGTATAAAAAACGAAAGCAAGACCGATAAAACCACCGGCTAAAATTGCAGAGATAAAAGAATAGAGTTGATGTTTAGTTGCTTTATAAACTGCACCATCTTCGGTAATTTTCGCCATTTCAGCAGGAGAAAACATAGGCAATCCTTTTATGTTTACATTGATGCTTATTCAATAATTTTTCTGAATAAACTAAAATTGAAGGAATAATAAGATTTGTATGGAATTATAGACCTGTTCCACCAATCTGAAAATCAAAAACTTACCTATTTAAAGGGATTTGAGTATCTTTTTTTGATGTATCTCAATTTTATAAAAAATAGTAAATTTTTATTAAAATTTATTTAACTAATCATTAACTTTTAACCAACTATATGATCACAGATTACTTTACTTCTCTTTTAAACTTGCTTTTTTCTAGCGAACATCAATTCATTGTAATGTTTATTAGCAGCCTTATTAGTGCCTCATTATTACCTGGAAACTCTGAAATTATATTTACCACTATCGCAAGCCAACTCATCCTTTCAGAGCAGTCTCTCTACTCTTTTTCATTATTTTGGCTAATCATAATTGCAACCCTCGGCAATACATTAGGAAGCTTAATTACTTTTGCAATGGGAAAGTTACTCCTAGAGCCAAAAGCACAAGAAAATAAATATGCACACTGGGCAATTAGCAAGTTAAATCGTTATGGCAGTTTGATACTTTTACTAAGTTGGCTACCTATTGTTGGTGATCTATTGTGTGGATTAGCAGGCTGGCTTCGCCTGCCAATTTTGCAAAGTACAATTTGCATTTTGATAGGAAAATTCATCCGCTATATATTACTTTTAGTAGGGATTTATCCGATGGTAAAATATGTTTTATAAGATATTAAGTATATTCTAAGAGCTATAAATGCTTTTTTTAAAACACTTTCTTAAATGGTTTAATAATTACATCACCATAAACCCCAGCTTCTACATATGGATCTTCA
>NZ_JAHAHT010000093.1 GCF_018373095.1 Haemophilus parahaemolyticus | reverse complement strand
TAAATAACGGCGGGCAAACTCCACGCACTGCCATTTGTAGCCCATATATTCCCGCCCGACATAGCTACGAAACGCCGCATCATTGGGAAACTCCTTTTCATCGGCAGTGTTGTAATCCGACGAATAAATCTCGACTCCACCTGGGGCATAACCGAGCAAGCTACCAAAGGGATCGTGGGTGGTGATGTTAGGGGAACGGTCTGACATAAAAACTCCAAACAATAGAAATAATTGGAGTTAGTATAGATCTTTTATTTGCTTAAAAAAACTGCTTTATGCTGTTTTTTAAATAAATTGATCACTATCTTAATATTGCTTAGAGTTAAATGAGATAATTTATTCCTTCATAAATTAATTTTAATCCAAACCCAAAGAATATTATCCCTGCTACATTATCAATATAGCGGCTGTTTTTTGCATAAAATTGGCGAATTGGTTTACGCGAAAATAATAGTGCGACTAAATAGAAATAGATAAAGGTTGAAAAAACAAATAAAAACAGCAATTCAAAAAGCTGATAAGTTTCAGTAAACTGGTCTAAAAATGCAGAAATAACGCTAGTAAAATAAACGCCTGCTTTGGCATTCATTATATTGATCATTAAACCTTTGCGAATTTCTGTGATGGAGCTTAATTCTAATAAAGCGGTCTTTTCTTCACTAAATTTTGCATTATCTTTCACCCGAACCATTTTCAAGCCTAAATAAGCTAAATAGCTACCGCCTAATAACATAATTACATATTGCAACACATTGCCAACGCTATGTTTTAACCACGATAAGCCGAAAATTGCAAAAGCTGCCCAAAAGATAATCCCCATTGCAATTCCAATCGAAGCTAAAATACCCGCTCTGCTGGAGTGGCTTGCTGATTGGCGAACCACATAAAAGAAATCAGGTCCTGGGCTTGCTAAGCCAACTAAATGAATCAATAAAATCGTCAGCATATTACATTATCCAATAAATAATATATAACGAGATTAAAGCAAAAATAGCGGCAAGAATATCATCAACCATAATTCCCAGTCCACTTTCTAATTTTTCATCAAAATAACGAATTGGATAAGGTTTTAAAATATCAAAAATGCGGAAGCTTATAAAAGTAAGAATATAAGCAAACCAATTATATTCAGGTAAAAAAGTGAACATTAAAAATATGGCGACAATTTCATCCCAAACTATTCTTCCATCATCGTGTACGCCTAAATCATTGCTTGTTTTTTGGCAAAGATAGCAGCCCAAAATAAAAGAAATAACGGCGAGAAAAATAAAAAATAGGTTTGATTGGGTTATATTCCAAAGTAAAATAGAGAGCATTAAGCCTGCAAGCGTACCCCAAGTGCCTGGTGCGGGCTTTAATAAGCCTGAACCAAATCCTATTGCTAGAAAATGTACGGGATTTTTTAAATTGATTTTCTTTTCCACTTTTTCCCTCTTTTTATAATAAACCTATAATTTATTAGCCAAAATGGTCAAAACCACAATGTTCTGGCAATGCGACTTTTTCGCCATTTTTGAGTAAATTTAGACCGCTTGTTTGGGGAAGGATTTTGCCGATACAAGTCACTTTTATCCCCTGCGAACATAAAACTTGCTCCATTTCTTCGCGTTTTTCTTCGCTCACGGTAAAGCAAAGCTCATAATCTTCCCCTCCTGTTAAAGCCAATATTTCTGCTTGTATTTGCTCGTATTGGGTGCATAAATGGCGTGAAAGCGGTAGATTTTCGAGATAAATTTCCGCACCAACTTGGCTACGTTCTAAAATATGTCCCAGATCAGCAAGTAATCCATCAGAAATATCCAATGCACAGCAAGAAAATGAGCGAAGGGCTAAACCGAGTTCGACACGAGGCGTTGGGCGAAGGTGGCGTTGAATTAAATAGCGGTCAGATTCGTTCTCTATTTTGCGATTTTTTAGGAGTAAATTGAGCCCTGCAGCACTATCGCCTAAAAAGCCTGAAACGAAGATCCAATCGTCCACTTTGGCTTGGTGGCGGAATAAACCTTGATTTTCAGGCAAAAAACCTTGAGCAGTAAGGGTAATCGAAAGCGAGCCTTTAGTGGTATCGCCCCCAATTAAACTCACTCCATAACGCTCTAAAATGGCAAATAAACTTTGGCTAAATTCAGCTAACCATTCTTCTTTGATTTCGGGTAAGGTGAGTGCAAGCGACATCCAAGTAGGCGTTGCACCCATCGCGGCTAAGTCGCTTAAGTTTACCGCAACGCTTTTATAAGCTAAATCAGCAGGAGAAATCGAAGGCAAGAAATGCGTGCCTTCCACCAAAGTATCTGTGGTTATCGCAAGTTGGTAGCCTGTTGGGATACTAGTAATCGCACAATCATCTCCTACCGATAAGATCACATCATTTTGCAAACTTTTTCGTAAAAAATACCGCTTGATCAGATCAAATTCACCCATTTTGTTCTCTCAAATAATTATTCTCAAAATGAAAAAAGCGAGACTTTGCTCGCTTTAAAATAAGTAGATAAATTATTTCCGTCCAAGTGCTGGTGCTAATTTATCTAAGATTCCGTTGATGTATTTGTGACTGTCGTCTGAACCGAATGCTTTTG
Organism: Haemophilus parahaemolyticus; assembly: GCF_018373095.1. Taxonomy (GTDB): domain Bacteria; phylum Pseudomonadota; class Gammaproteobacteria; order Enterobacterales; family Pasteurellaceae; genus Haemophilus_A; species Haemophilus_A parahaemolyticus_A. Next base: position 4,218 of record NZ_JAHAHT010000093.1, on the reverse strand, counting down.
CTACCTCAATCGCCTCGTTAATCACCACTTTGTATGGGGTATCTTGTTCAAAATGTAATTCATAAGCCGCCATACGTAAAATGCTGCGTTCGATTAAATCAACATTTTCTTCGTTACGATCTAAAAATGGACGAAGTGAAGCATCAATCTCTTCAATATTTGCCACTGTGCCACGTAATAAACGAGTAAATAATGCACGATCCACTTGACCTGTGCTTTCTGGATCTTCAGACGCAAAATTATCGGTTTGGAAAACTAATTCGATTTGTTCTACGCTATTTTGCGAAATTACCCAAGAATATAATGCTTGAACCGCACACTCTCTAGCACGGCGACGAGGGGAAAGTTTCATATAACCTCTAGTTAATTCGATAATCAAAAATATTGCCGAATTTTAGCATAATTTTGTGATACTTTCTTTATCGTTTTGGGCTTTTTTCTTTCGTTTTCGAGAAATCCACCGCAACATCTTTTGATTGCACAATGTAAGGCGTCACAAAAATCACCAATTCACGTTTATTAATTTGATCTTTTTGATAGCTAAATAACCGCTTGAGAAACGGAATTGAACCAAGCACAGGGATTTTATCGCTATCTTTTGATTTCAAATGTTGGAATACTCCACCAAGAACAATAGTTTCACCGTGTTTGGCGAATACTTGCGTATTCAGTTCTTGTTTATCAATCGCAATTGCGGTGTTGCCTGAGTTGGCATTACCAACCGATTGCCCTTGCGAATTTTGGGTAACGACTAAATCCATCAAAATTTGATTATTTTCTGAAATATGTGGCGTTACCTCCAAGCCTAAAACCGCTTCTTTAAAAGAAATATCGTAGGTTTCCGATTTGCGATCATAGATTGTATAAGGGATTTCCGTTCCTTGTTTAATGCTTGCCAATTTTTTGTTAGTCGTCAGCAAACGGGGGCTTGCGATAATTTCTACACTGTTTTCTTGTTCAAGAGCAGAGAGTTCTAAATCCAATAATTTAGAATTAATCGAAGCGACTTGTAACGTCGCTGAAGCACCTGCAACCACGGGAAAATTCACATTTAAATCTTGCATTCGCCCACTATTTCTTGCTACTCCTTCAATGCTACTATCTGCGGAGAACATACCCCAACGCACGCCAAGTTCCTGCAAATTTTTGCTGCTGATGGTTACAATACGAGCTTCAATGGCAATTTGTTCGGTTGGTTTATCTAGCTCTTTAATTAAAGCTAACGTATTTTTAATGGATGCAGCATTTTCCTTAATAATTAAACTATTGCTTCGCTCATCAAAATGAATATACCCACCATCATTTAAAAATGATCCACTTCCCTTTGTGAGTGAATCAATTACTTCAGAGGCTTTTGCATATTTTAATTTCACCGTACGAGTGACTAATTGTAGTTTTCTTTCTTCATTAAGAAGCTTTATTTTTTCATTTAAATCCTCTTTTGTTTTTTCATTAATATAATAGATGCCATTTTCTTGTTGAATATTGAGTTTATTGATTTTAGCGATACTTTTTAAAATTTCATCAAACTGGCTATTTTCAATACGAATATTACTTTTACTTTCAAGATCTTGATGCAATACAATATTTTTACCCACTTCACTGGCTAAATAAGAAACCACTTCAGCTGTCGGAGCATCTTTTAACACGAGCGAAACTTGGTTTGCTAATAGCGAGAGTGGAAAAACTGAAAATAATAATAGCCACTTTTTCATAAATGTCCTGCTAAAAATTAGAGTTTTAATGTAATTTGATAAGGTCTGTTGCAATCATCAGTTAGATCCCAATTAGTATATTTTACTGCTTTGGTATTAATTTCACTGATTTGAATACTCTTATCCTTAATAAAATCATTCTGAGAAAAATCAAAAAGTTGGTTGTTTTTATCGATAAATAAAGCCTTTGTTATATTGTTATATTTCAATACCCCAACTAATTTCAGCTCTTCAAATTCAATAGGAATATTGACGATATTGGCATTTTCAGACAGCTCACAAGAGGTTGTTTTTACGCCCTTCTTTGCAATCGTTGATTTTGTTTTTGATGTGCGTTCTTTTTCTTGTTCTTCTCCATAAAAAGGATCAGCTATACTATGTGAGGTATAAAATAGAGAGCAAAAGAGTAGCGGTATATACTTTTTCATTTTATTTTTCCATTAGCTGTAAAGTCGCATTTAATTGTACTAAATTTTTATAATCTAAACGGGTTAGCGTTACTTCTTTGTAAAAGAGAAAATCAAGCTGATTTAATTCCGAAATAATTTCAAATAAAGATTTTGCTTTTTGTATAATCGTAATATGCAGTAATTTATCCTGATCTAATTCCCACTGCATTCCACTGATTTCTGCATCATATTGATGAAAAAGCGTCTCCAGCTGTTGATTCACTTTTGTCGGTGTGAGTTTTGCATTATTGGTATCGTCTTTTTCAGCTAATTTTTCTGTTAAAGATTGTGCTTTATTTTCAATCTCCATCTTAATGATATTTAGCTGATTTTTGTTATCTGTAATCTGCTGTGAAATCTTGACCAACTGAATAAGCGGATAAACAAGCAAAATAATAGCTAAAGAAATGGCAATCTGAAAAAAGTATTGATTGATTTTACTCAATAACTGATATCCTGCTTTGGTTGGATTAAAGTAATAGTGAGAAATACGCTTTTTCATCTTATTTATTTTCTTTATATACAATAATGCTAAAATCAGCTTTTGCTTTATTATTGCTTTGTAAATATTCAATATTGACGCTAAAACCACTCTCTTTAAAGAAATTTTCTAACTTTTCAAAATCTTGCTGATGTTGATAGCTGCCAGTAATTTTTAGCTTTAAGCCTTGATCGACATAAAATCGAATAACGCTAATTCCCGCACTTTTTACAGGTAATTCTTCTAATAAATTAACCAAATTGTTTAGCTCCTCTTTTCTGAATACTTTTGTGTAGTTAATCGGTAGTGGTGTAAGATTTGTTAAACTTTGCTCAATTTGTGAAAGCTCTTCTTGTTGTCTATTGAACTGCTGTGTAATCACTGAAAGTTTATGCTTGCTATTTTCTTTGTAAAGATTTGAACATACCAATAAGCCAATGATAAAAAGAAATATAATTATCAGCTTAAATATATTTTTTGCAGTTTTGTCCACCCAGTTTTTCTGTAATAATGAACTTAAGTTGATATTTCTTTTTATTTCCACAAGCAAGCACCTAACGCAAGAATATATAGCTCTTTAGAAAAGATATTTTCTGGAAAAACTAAATCATTCAGACTTAAATAATTTTCATTACATTCATTTTGAATGCTTAACTCATTTAATTTAAATGTAAAAAATTTCTCTTTATACGCATAATTTTGTCCATCTTGAGGTGGGGATTGCATTAAAAAATGAAATCCTCTTCGCCAGCATTGCAACTCGCAATCTAAAACAGTGTCTATATCTAGCAATAAAGGGTCAGCAAAACGTTTTCTCAGTGCATAAATAATAATTTGAGTAATTTTTTGAGCCTTATGAGGTAAAACTTGATAATCAAAATAGACTTCATCCATTGCAATGGGCAGCTCTTGTTTGATGGTTTGAATCACCTGACGAAAAATCGTTTCTTTATCCACATTCAACGGTTGAATCAGATATTTCCTCCAAATATAGTGATATGGCACAGGGCGAATAATCTGCTTCTTTTTGCCTGCAAAATCAGAAATTGTTGCTAAAATATCAATTAAAGCGGTCGATTTAGGATAAAAATTTACTATTGGTTGATCTTGCTCTAAATAGGAGACGCAATAATGAGTTTCATCTTCTGCAATTCCGATGGGCAAACATTTTTGCGATTTTTTTGAGAAAAAGGTTGTAAGCAATGACATAAAAAATCCTTCATTCACTGATCAAAAAATTACATTTGCTTGACACTTTTAGCCATTTTTTCGTTTATACTTAGTTAACTTTACGCCAACATTATTGGCGATTTAATTTATTTGTCATTTAGGAAAAGAGATTTTTTCGATGAAGATCGCAAAAATAATATTTAGTGCTTTACTTACTCTGCTAATTGTGGCAGGGCTTGCGGGCGTTGTTGCCTACATTCATATTCGTGAAAATTTGCCAGATGTTTCAACGCTTAAAACCGTTGAGTTACAACAGCCGATGCAAATTTTCACCTCTGACGGGAAATTGATTGGCGAGGTAGGCGAAGAACGCCGTATTCCAGTAAAATTAGCAGAGATTCCA
>NZ_JAHAHT010000092.1 GCF_018373095.1 Haemophilus parahaemolyticus | reverse complement strand
CGATTCGTGAAGGTGGTCGTACAGTAGGTGCGGGCGTTGTTGCTAAAATCATCAAATAATTGATGGTTTAGTCAAAGCTTCACAAGAAAAGGCGTATCGCAAGGTACGCCTTTTTGTTACTAGCTTTCTCTTCTAAAGTGGTCTAAGTTCCTGGCATTTTCACTAAAATTCATAGATTTTAGTCGCAAAATTCACGAAAATCAGGTAATCTACGCACATCTTTTTTATCCGTTGATTCGGTTTTCTCTGTGAAAATCAGAATGATCGGTCAATTTATTTAATCTAATGGAATTTCACTATGGATATTCGCAAAATCAAAAAATTAATCGAATTAGTAGAAGAATCAGGCATTACCGAATTAGAGGTTTCTGAAGAAGAAGGTACAGTACGTATTAGCCGTGCGGCTCCAGCTGTTGCACCAGCAGCAGTACAATATGTGGCAGCACCTCAACAAGTGCCTGTTTCTGCAGCTGCACCAATCGCTTCTACTCCAGCTCAAGAAGCATCAGCTGCTTCTTCTGAAGTTTCAGGTCACGCAGTACTTTCTCCAATGGTAGGGACTTTTTATCGCAGTCCAAGCCCAGAAGCGAAACCATTTATTGAAGTAGGGCAACAAGTGAAAGTGGGTGATGCACTTTGTATTGTTGAAGCAATGAAAATGATGAACCGTATTGAATCTGATAAAGCAGGTGTTGTAAAAGCAATCCTTGTCAATGATGGTGAAGCGGTTGAATTCGATCAAAAATTAGTCATCATCGAATAATGTTATAGGCAGTTGGAGAACGGTTCCTGAGTTGATCAAAGGACTTCTCAAACCATAAGCCTAGGAAGCGGTGAAATTTAGAGAAGATTTTACCGCTTGATTGTTTTCAATAGTGAGTAAAACTCATTCTACAAGGAATAAGCAATGTTAAAAAAAGTTGTCATTGCCAACCGTGGCGAAATTGCTTTACGCGTTTTACGTGCCTGTAAAGAATTAGGTATTAAAACCGTAGCAGTTCACTCAACAGCAGACCGCGAACTTAAACACGTATTATTGGCAGATGAAACCGTCTGTATCGGTCCTGCACCTTCTGTAAAAAGCTATTTAAATATTCCTGCTATTATTGCAGCAGCAGAAGTAACAGATGCTGATGCGATCCACCCAGGTTACGGATTCTTATCTGAAAATGCAGATTTTGCAGAACAGGTTGAAAATTCTGGTTTTATCTTTATTGGTCCAACGGCGGATGTAATTCGCTTAATGGGCGACAAAGTATCTGCAATCAATGCAATGAAAAAAGCGGGTGTGCCTTGCGTACCAGGTTCTGATGGTCCTATCGGTAACGATCCTACAAAAAATAAAGAGATTGCAAAACGCATTGGCTACCCTGTGATTATTAAAGCATCTGGCGGTGGCGGCGGTCGTGGTATGCGCGTGGTTTATCAGGAGAAAGATTTAGAAGAATCGATTGCGATGACCAAGGCGGAAGCGAAAGCGGCATTTAATAACGATATGGTGTATATGGAAAAATACCTTGAAAATCCACGCCACATCGAAATTCAAGTGATGGCAGATACTCACGGCAATGCAGTTTATCTCGCAGAGCGTGATTGCTCAATGCAGCGTCGCCACCAAAAAGTGGTTGAAGAAGCTCCAGCACCAGGCATTACCCCTGAATTGCGTAAATTCATCGGTGAGCGTTGTGCAAATGCGTGCCGTGAGATTGGCTACCGTGGTGCAGGCACATTCGAATTCCTTTTTGAAAATGGCGAATTCTATTTCATCGAAATGAATACTCGTTTACAGGTTGAGCATCCAGTTACTGAGATGATCACAGGTGTAGACTTAGTAAAAGAGCAACTTCGTGTTGCCGCAGGTTTACCGCTTTCTATCACACAAGATGACATCAAAGTGAAAGGTCACGCAATGGAATGCCGTATCAATGCGGAGGATCCAAATACCTTCTTACCATCACCAGGTAAAATTACACGTTTACACGTGCCAGGTGGTTTAGGGGTACGTTGGGATTCGCATATTTACTCAGGCTATTCTGTGCCTCCACACTACGATTCAATGATTGGTAAATTGATTACTTTTGCTGAAAATCGTGATATTGCCATCCGTCGTATGGAACAAGCTCTTTCTGAGACTATCATTGAAGGCATTAAAACCAATATTCCACTTCACGAAAAAATTATGGAAGACGAAAATTTCCGTAAGGGTGGAACGAATATTCACTATTTAGAGCATAAGTTAGGTTTGAAATAATAAAAAGAGTTGGTTTGGATTATATTCTTTAATCTTTACCAACTCTTTTTAGTTTAAATGATAAAAAATAGATGAATATACGTTGTCAATGGTCAGAGGGTTATTCAATTTATATTGATTACCACGATAATGAGTGGGGAAAACCTGAATTTGACAGTCAAAAATTGTTTGAGAACCTCTGTTTGGAGGGGCAGCAGGCGGGGCTTTCTTGGATTACCGTGTTAAAAAAACGGGAAAAGTATCGGCAAGCCTTTTTCGGGTTTAATCCAAAAGAAATAGCTCAAATGCAAGCGGTCGATATTGATAAATTAATGGCAAATTCGGGGTTAATTCGTTATCGTAAAAAGCTAGAAGCTATTGTGAAAAATGCTCAGGCTTACCTTGCCATGGAAGAAAGAGGGGAGGATTTTAGCCAGTTTATTTGGTCCTTTGTGGACGGGAAGCCTCAAGTTAATAATGTACCTAATTATTCCATTATTCCCACTAAAACAGCAACTTCCGTCGCTTTATCTAAAGCATTAAAAAAAAGAGGTTTTGTATTTGTTGGGGAGACAACTTGTTATGCTTTCATGCAATCAATGGGCTTAGTGAATGATCATATAAATGATTGTTTTTGTAAAATAAACTTATAAATATAGAAAATGCATATACGCTAATTCAACAAAATAATACTGTTGCTTCTTGATATAGCTTTTAGATCTTTTATATAGAACAAATTTGTCCATAATGCTTAAGTTTCGAAACTGCTACTCCTTTGCTCTTGTGCTATAATGCTCACTTTCTTTTTTTAGACTTAGCACAGATTATTTATGTCAACAAATCAGTATCCTCAAGAAGTGAATAAACGCAGAACCTTTGCGATTATTTCTCACCCCGATGCGGGTAAAACCACCATTACCGAAAAAGTACTTTTATACGGAAACGCAATTCAAACTGCAGGTTCGGTGAAGGGTAAAGGCTCAACTGCTCATGCGAAATCCGACTGGATGGAGATGGAAAAACAACGTGGGATTTCTATCACTACCTCTGTGATGCAATTCCCGTATAACGACTGTTTGGTTAATCTCCTTGACACCCCAGGACACGAGGATTTCTCGGAAGATACTTACCGCACTTTAACGGCGGTGGATAGCTGTTTGATGGTGATCGACTCGGCGAAGGGTGTTGAGGAACGTACTATTAAATTGATGGAAGTTACCCGCTTACGCGATACACCAATCATCACTTTTATGAACAAACTCGACCGTGATATTCGCGACCCTATGGAATTGTTGGACGAAGTGGAAAGCGTGTTGAAAATTCGCTGTGCACCAATCACTTGGCCTATCGGCTGTGGAAAATTGTTCAAGGGGGTTTATCATATCGCCAAAGATGAAACCTATTTGTATCAATCGGGGCAAGGCTCGATCATTCAAGAAGTGCGTATTGTCAAAGGCTTGGATAACCCAGAATTAGATGCGGCAGTAGGTGATGATTTAGCCCAACAATTGCGTGATGAGCTAGAATTAGTCCAAGGGGCAAGCAACGAATTCGACCACGAAGCCTTCATCAGTGGCGAACTTACTCCAGTGTTCTTTGGAACGGCTCTCGGTAACTTCGGGGTGGATCACTTCTTAGATGGTTTAACCGAATGGGCACCAAAACCACAGTCACGCCAAGCAGATACTCGCACAGTGGAAAGCTCGGAAGAGAAATTCAGTGGCTTTGTGTTTAAAATTCAAGCAAATATGGATCCGAAACACCGCGACCGCGTTGCCTTTATGCGTGTGGTGTCGGGTAAATACGAGAAAGGAATGAAGCTCAAACATGTTCGTATCGGCAAAGATGTGGTGATTTCAGATGCACTTACTTTTATGGCGGGTGACCGTGCCCACGCGGAAGAAGCTTATGCAGGCGATATTATCGGCTTACACAACCACGGTACGATCCAAATTGGTGATACCTTCACCCAAGGCGAAACCTTGAAATTTACGGGTATTCCAAACTTCGCACCTGAATTATTCCGCCGTATTCGTTTAAAAGATCCGCTCAAACAAAAACAATTGTTAAAAGGCTTGGTGCAACTTTCCGAAGAGGGTGCGGTGCAAGTGTTCCGTCCGCTGATGAACAACGATTTAATCGTGGGTGCGGTGGGTGTACTTCAGTTTGATGTGGTGGTTTCACGCCTCAAAACTGAGTACAACGTGGAAGCGATTTACGAAAATGTGAACGTGGCAACCGCACGCTGGGTAGAATGTTCGGACGCAAAAAAATTTGAAGAGTTTAAACGCAAAAATGAGCAGAATTTAGCCTTAGATGGTGGTGATAACCTCACTTATATTGCTCCAACGATGGTAAATTTGAACTTGGCTCAAGAACGTTATCCTGATGTGGCGTTCTTTAAAACGCGGGAGCATTAAAAATAACGCTATTTATGTTTGAGACAGGCTTCATATTCGTTTAGAATCCGAAGCCAGAGAGGGGAAAGCGGTTTATTTTCTTCTATAATTCGCAAATTTTCCTCTCTCACTTAGAAAATTTTTTGTTTTTTCTCCTCCCTCTACCACAAGCAGACGAGAGGAATGATTGTTTTTCCATTCATCGATTTTTATGACCACACACAACCTTGCTACCCACCTTTCAGGCGTAATGCCGAAATTACTTAAAACTATTTTAATTGGCTTTGTTCTTAGTTTAACTGTCGTATTAATTATTGCTTTAGCAAAAATCAGTTATAACTTATTTTTGATGGTACTCAGCCCAGATGCGATTGTGACGAATACTTTAGCTGAGCAAATTCTGAACTTTTTTCTCTATTTCGGTTTCTTAGGACTAATTTCTCAATATTTCCGCAGTGGTTATCATTTTCCGTTACGTTATTTTATTTATACGGGAATTACTGCAATGGTGCGGTTAATTATTGTGGATCACGAAAGTGCGACCAGCACGATTCTCTTTGCCGGTGCAATTTTACTAATGGTTATTGCACTTTGTTTGATTTTATATTCGGATAAAGTGAAAAATATTTAATAGCCTTTTACTTGAAAATCACAACAAAAAATCCGATATAACAGCCCTATTTTGACAAAACAACTCAAAAAAATGGTATAATCCACCACTATTTTTGCCTGCTCGAAAAAACGGAAATCATTATGGAACAACATGTAGATCAACAATTAGAACAACAATCTCGAATCGAACTTCTGATTGCTCAAGGTCGTGAACAGGGTTATTTGATTCTGTCTGAGGTGCACGACCATCTGCCTGAAGAATTGGTTGATGCAGAGCAAATCGAAGATATTATTCAAATGATCACCGATATGGGGATCCAAGTTTTAGAAACGGCACCTGATACAGATGAGTTAATGCTTGCCGAAAATATTACTGATGAAGATGTGGTGGAAGAAGCAACCAAAGTGCTTTCTACCGTAGAATCTGAGCTCGGTAGAACCACAGATCCTGTGCGTATGTATATGCGTGAAATGGGAACAGTTGAACTTCTTACTCGCGAAGATGAAATCCAGATTTCAAAACGTATAGAAGAGGGGATCAACGAAGTACAATGTGCGGTAGCAGAGTATCCAGAAGCGCTTGAGGGTGTATTAACTTGCTATGCAGAAGTAGAAGCTGGCAATATGCGTTTGGTAGATTTGATTACGGCTTTCGTGGATCCAAATGCACAGGAAGAAAACCCTGTTACTGATGATGATTCAATTCATCTTGATGACGATGAACACGCAGATGTGAACGATGTTGAAGATGAGGAAGAAGAGGAAGATAGCGACAGCAGTAATACAGATTCTGGTGATGATAACTCAATCGATCCAGAGCTTGCTCGTGAAAAATTCACTGCTCTTAAAGAACAGCACGAAAAAGCGTTATTAGCCATTCGTAAACATGGCCGTACCCACGCAAAAGCACGTGAGCAAATCAATGCGTTATCCGATATTTTCCGTGAATTCCGTTTAGTGCCGAAACAATTCGACTTACTTGTGGAAACTATGCAGAAATTGATGAAACAAGTGCGTGCGGAAGAACGTCAAATCCAACGCTATGCGGTGGAATATGCGGGAATGAAGAAAGCGGACTTCCTCAAAAACTTCCAAGGTAATGAAACCAGCGAAGCGTGGATGGAAAAAGCCATCAATGCAAAACGTGGTGGTGTGCCGAAATTAGCGAATTATGTTGAGAAAATTCGTGTAAATATCGTGAACTTGCAGAATTTAGAACAAAATTCTGGCTTAACCATTGCACAAATTCGAGAAATTGGCGGACGTATTGCCAACGGTGAGTTAAAAGCCCGTCGTGCGAAAAAAGAGATGGTAGAAGCAAACTTACGTTTGGTAATCTCAATTGCGAAAAAATACACCAACCGCGGTTTACAATTCTTGGATTTAATCCAAGAAGGGAACATTGGCTTGATGAAAGCGGTAGATAAATTCGAATATCGCCGTGGCTACAAATTCTCAACCTATGCAACTTGGTGGATTCGTCAGGCGATTACACGCTCAATTGCAGACCAAGCACGTACGATTCGTATCCCAGTGCATATGATTGAGACAATTAACAAACTTAACCGTATTTCTCGTCAATGCTTACAAGAAATGGGACGCGAAGCGACACCAGAAGAACTCGCAGAACGTATGAATATGCCTGAGGATAAAATCCGTAAGGTGTTGAAAATTGCTAAAGAGCCAATTTCAATGGAAACGCCTATCGGTGATGACGACGATTCACATTT
>NZ_JAHAHT010000091.1 GCF_018373095.1 Haemophilus parahaemolyticus | reverse complement strand
TCATTTTATCCAACATACCGTTGATACACTTCGCAAAACGGCTTTCGTGTTCTTCGTTGTGTTCTTTTAACACACGGCTCGACATCATTGGCGAAAGCGTTAATGCTGCAATCCCTGAAATGAATACCGCGCCCGCAAGGGTTAAAGCGAACTCTTTGAAAAGTGAACCTGTTACCCCTTCCATCAATGCCATTGGTGAATATACTGCACCAAGTGTGATGGTCATTGAGATAACGGGGATTGCAATTTCACGCGTACCGATAATCGCTGCATCAAATGGCGATTTGCCCTCTTTCACGTGACGTTCTACGTTCTCAAGTACGACGATCGCATCGTCCACTACCAAACCGATTGCAAGAATTAACGCCAATAAGGTTAAGAGGTTGATCGAGAAGCCAAACATTTGTAGGAAGAATAATACCCCGATAAGCGAAATTGGAATCGTGATAATTGGCACAATCATTGCACGCAATGATCCTAAAAATAGGATAATAACCACTAATACGATAACCGTTGCTTCAATAATTGTTTTATAAACTTCATTGATAGAGCTATTAATGGCAATCGTTTTGTCGTATAAAATCTGACCGTTAATTGTTTCTGGTAAATTTTTCTGCATTTGTGCAAATACAGGATAAATATCTTTAGCCACAGTGATGGAGTTTGCTGTAGTTGCAGCAGAAACACCTAAAACGACTGCTTCTTTACCATCAGCCACCGTACGAGAAGCATCTTGATATTTATCTAACTCAACCTTTGCAATGTCTTTTAACTTGATGGTTTTACCGTCTGATGTGGTTGAAATCGTTACGTTCTCAAGTTCTGAAACAGATGGCGTACTTGATTCTACTTTGTTTTTATAAACTGTATAGTAGCCATTCGCATTACCTGCGGCAGTGTTTAAGTTGTTTGCTGTTAAAGCCGCTAACACTTGCGCACCAGAGAGATTATTGCCCGCCATTTTGTCAGGATCTAACCAGATACGTAAACCGAAAGTCGTTGCACCGAAAATATCAACACTTGATACCCCATTTACCGTAAAGAATTGTGGTTTAACCACTCGGTTAATATAGTCGGTAATTTGGGCTGTATTTAACTCATCAGAGACAAATCGGATATACATCAACGCATCGTTCGACCCTGATGAAACGCTGATTGATGGATCATCAATCCCGCTCGGAAGATTAGAACGAATTGCACTCACTTTCGAAGAAATATCCGCCAACGCCAATTGTGGGTTGGTGTTCAATTTCATTTTAATCGTAGTGGTTGAAGTACTTGGTCCACTTGATGAAGTCACATAGTCGATGTTATCCGCCTGTGCAACCGCTTCTTCAATTTGGGAAGTTACGAGTGCTTGCATCAAACTTGCATCCGCACCTGAGTAGTTCACACTCACGGTTACGGTTGAGATAGTCATCTCAGGGTATTCTCGTACCTGTAACTTATTGATGGATTGCAAGCCAAGAATCGTAATCAGCAAGCTAATACACACCGCAAGTACAGGGCGTTTAATAAATAGATCGGTAAATTTCATTGATTACCTCAATTAAAGTTTACTACTTTTCGCAGGTACGGTTACACCAACAGCTTCTTGATCAGAAACAATGATAAGCGAATGGTTATTTAAACGCTGGAAACCGCCCGTTACGATAATATCACCCGCTTTCACGCCTTTTGCTAATTGTGCGTAGATACCGTTACGGTCTTTGGTTCTTACTTCCACTTGTTTTGCACGATACATTTTATTTGCATCTAATTTCGGATTTTGCTCCGCCATTTTGCTTACAAGTGCTTTATCTTCATCTGAAAGTTGCTCAAGCACATAAACGGTTTCGCCATACATCGTGTAAGTAACCGCAATTTGTGGCACCACGATTTGTGCTTTTTCAGTTGGCAATGCCACATTTAATCGCACAAACATACCTGAAAGCAATTTGTTGCCGCCTTCAGCAATCACCGCTTCAACGTTAATTAAACCTGTATTGCGATCAACTGCAGGATCGATTGCAACAATTTCCGCTGGGAAGGTTTGCCCCTCTAACGCATCCACTTCTGCAGTCACTTTTTGACCCACAAAAATATTCTCAACATCTGTTTGAGGAAGCGTAAAACGCACTTTCATTGAACTTTGATCTTCAACACGCACAATTTCTGTACCGGTTGTGATGTATTGACCTACGTTCACATTCACGATACCTGCAAAACCGCTAAATGGAGCATAAATTTTACGGCGTGCAATTGAAGCTTTTAATGACTCAATATTTGCTATTAATTGATTATAGGTTGCTTGAGCACTGTCTAATTCTGCTTTTGAAGCACTGTTAGAAGCCACCAAGTTACGATAACGATCTAACGTAAGCTTTGCGTTTGGTAATTGTGCTTGAGACGCTTTCAAAGTTGCCACTTCAACGGTATCATCAAGCTCCACCAATAAATCACCTTTATTGACACGCTGACCTGATTTCACGTTCACACTTTTCACCGTACCAGAAGACTCCGAACTTAACATCGCCCCTTGGTTCGGGCGGATATAACCTACCGCTGAAAGATAAGGCGTCCATTCACGAGGTTGTACCTGCATTGCGGTGATTTCACTCACCGTTTCAGGCATATTCGCTGCAACTTCCGCTTTCTTGCCTGCGATAAAACGTTGCATTCCCGCCACACCCGCAAAAGCAACAAGCACAACCAATAGCGTTACTACAATAAGAAACTTTCTGCCACGAGAAGGCTTTTGGTTTTCTGTTGTCATGTTTTCTCCAATATATTTAAATAAAAAATAAACGATTTACACCGTAATTGCTTTCCAAGAACACAATAGCATTTTTTCTATTGTCTCCTTCGAATACTCTTTTTGCGTCAATTGCTGTAAATAAGCAATTTCCACCACAATACCAATGCCCAAAACGTGTAATAATTCCGCTGGCATTTGAGCGATTACGCCCTGCTCCTGCCCATCTCGCACAAATTTATTCCAGATAAAATCATCATCGTGAATCAGTCGCTCAATAATTTCATTGAATCCAAGCATTGCTTGGTATTGCGATAAATTCGTTGCGACCGTTGGGTTATCTCGCAAAAATGCCAACTTGTTTTCAAACATCTTGCGGTAACGATTAAACAGTGTGTCAGTTTCATCATAGCCATCTTGCACATAATGCGTAAAACGGTCACATAAATCATAAACCAGCTTATTTAATAAATCGTCTTTGGTCTTAAAATACAAATAGAGCGTCCCTAAGGCTAGGTTCGCTCTGGTTGCAATTTTTCGCATAGAAAGGTTTTGAATGCCAATCTCTGCGATGAGTATTTCAGTCACGGAAAGAATTTGGCGAGCCATCTCATCTTTTGATGAGCTTTGCACTTCGTTTTTTTGTATTTCCGTTTTCTGCATTTCACTCTCCATTTTCCAAAATGAACAGTTGTTCATTCTATAGATTTTCACCTCTTTTTGCAAAGAAAAATCTATTTTCGACCGCTTATTTCTCTCTATTTTGCTAAAAATATGCTAGTATTTGCCCAATTATTCACTCAAGAAAATCAACATGGCTGTAAAATCCAAATATCAAAACAATCAATTCGATACCTTATTACAAGACTTATTTATCGTATTAGAACAACACAAAGCACCTGCCGATTTATCGCTTATGGTGCTTGGCAATATGGTCACCAACATCATTCAAAACCGCGTGCAAGATGAACAACAGCGTGAACGCCTTGCTGAGGCTTTTGCCGATTCATTAAAACACTCTTTAAAAGCAAAATAACCTATGCTTAATCGCCTACGTCAATTATTTCCAACCAACACGCTACAATACCGAGAGCAAACCTCACAGCGTATTACGTGGGGGCATTGGTTTGCACTTTTTAATATTGTCGTAGCAATTTTAATTGCCTCTCGTTATGCTTTTAATGCCGACTGGCCGAATACGCTGGTCGGTAAACTCTACTTTTTCGTCAGCCTTTTCGGGCATTTCAGTTTCGTTGTTTTTGCCTTTTATCTACTCTGCCTTTTCCCACTTAGTTTTTTAATCCGCAACGAACGCGGTTTCCGTGGCTTTTCAGTCATTTTTGCTACTATTGGGCAAACGTTACTCTTGGTCGATACCGAAATCTTTAAGCAATTCTATCTGCATTTATCACCGCTTGTTTGGGACTTATTAGTGAATCCAGATAACGGCGAACTCTCACGCCAATGGCAATTGCTGTTCGTACCAATGCCTCTGATTTTACTTGCAGAAATGCTCTACTCCCGTTGGTGTTGGCAAAAATTGCGTAGTTTCAACCGCCAAACTTGGGGCAAATATGTCGCAATGTTTTTCTTGAGTTGCTTTATCGCGACCCATCTTATTTATGCGTGGGCAGATATGAGCATTAACCGCCCAATTACTTCGCAAAAAGCAAATTACCCGCTTTCCTACCCGATGACAGCACGTAGTTTCTTAGAGAAACACGGGTTAGTGGATATGGAAAAAATGGAGCAAGCCATTGAGCAGACAGGGCGTTTAGATACTTTCTATTTAGACTACCCAAAACAGATGCTTCAAATGACCAAAACGCCTGAAGTAAATGTGTTGTTGATTAACATCTCAGGCTTAACCAATCACGCAATTGATGGCGAGCAGATGCCATTTGTTCGCAAAATAGCGGGAAAATCCTACCGCTTTATGCACCACTATGCGAGTGGCGATACGCCAATGGCAAGCACATTGGGGATTTTCTACGGACTAAGCGGGAGATACATTGATGCTGTCTTGAACGAAAAAACCAGCTCACCGCTTATGACAGCCTTTAAAAAATATGGCTATCAATTCGGCTTATTCTCTGCAAACAATTTTGCTGAACCGCTCTATCGCCGTGCATTATTTGCAAATATGCCTTTAGCCAAAACGGAAGATAATGAACAAGCCCTGAATGCGTGGCAAACGTGGCTGATAAAACAGGCAGCAAATAAACCATTCTTTAGCTATTTGCAGTTAAATATGACCTCTGAAAACCAGCTTAATCAGCAAATTGAAACGATCTGGCAACAGCTTGAGAACAAAGAGCTAATGGGTAGAACCTTGGTGATTCTGACTGCCGATTTAGCTAACGCAGAGAAAATGAAAAACAGCTTCTCAGCAGAACGATTAGAAGTGCCATTGATGTTCTATTGGCAAGGCGAAGGGCTATTATACAACCAGCTTTCTAGCCATTTAGACATTATGCCAACGCTCTTTAGCCAGTTCTTTGGTGTGCTTAATCCTGCGAATGATTACACCCAAGGCATTGATTTATCTAAACCAAACAACCGCCTTTGGGTGCTGGCTTCCAACCACCAATGGAATGTTGCCATTATGTCAGATGGCGAACAATTCCACTTAGATCGCCGCGGGCAAGTTGAAAACTTCAATACAGAGGGTGTGCAAATTAAAAGCGAAAAACCACCGCTTGCCTTGTTCTTACAGATGATTAAATTAAGTAATCAGTTTGTGAATAAATAAGCTTTAGCTTAACAAGACTCTCTCACAATAAGCGGGCATTCAATTAAGTAAACTTCCTCTCCTTTGCGATTTTCAATCAGATGTAAAGCTGCTTGTTTGCCCATTTCGTAGTGGGGGAGTTGCACAGTGGTTAGAGGTGGTAGGAATAAATTTGCTACGCCCACCATATTATCATATCCCACTACGGCGACATCTTTGGGAATACGAAAACCGTGCGAGAGTAGCAATTGATAGGCGAGCATCGCGATACGGTCATTCCCGCATACAATCACATCGTAATCAAAATAATCTTTGCCTTTGGCGAGCATTGCTTTGAGTTCGTCCGCACCGTGCACATATTCATCGCTGTCATCCATAAAAAACTCAGTCAGCGGTTTTGCATTTTGTTGTGAAAACCAGACCGCTTGGAAGCCTTTCTGACGCTCTTTGGCTGCAATCGCTTGATAGGGAATATAGAGGCAGAGTGGTTTTTGATAACCTTTTTTTACTAATAAGCGAGCTAAATCCGCCATTCCTTGGTAGTCGTTGGGAACATAACTTGGTACGCTTAAATCATTAGTGACACAATTTGCCAACACAATCGGATAGCCTGCCAAACGTTTCGGCACTTTGACCTCTTTTAAGCCGTGCCTAGCAATAATAATTGCTGTTGGACGATGCGATAACAGTAAATCAACTGCCTGCTCAATATCTTGCTCATCTTCTTCAAAAGTATTAATCACAAAAGAATTCCAATGATGCTCCCGCACGGTTTGTTCAATCGCAAGTAAAATTTCAACCGAAAATGGCGTGGTTGCCGCACTAAATGAAAGTACGCCAATCGTATTTTGCGTAACGCCTCGAATTTTCTGGGCTGCCATATTCGGTACATAACCAAGCTGTTCAATCGCCGATTTTACCATTTTAAGCGTTTTTTCTGAAAGCTGTTCAGGGTTGTTAATTGCTCTTGATACCGTCATCAACGATACGCCTGCCAATTTTGCAACATCCTTGAGAGAAGCCATTTTTATTCCTTCATTTTAAAATGTTATTACTTTGTTAAGCTTAACATTTCTACCTTTTTTCGCCAAAAAACTTCTGTAAAAAATGTGATCTACTTCACAGATTTAAAATAATAACGTTAAAAAGTGTGATCTAGTTTACATTTTTAATATTTTTTGCTTGGTAAGCGTAAATGATAACGTTATCATTCCAATATCAATGTTACTTAATGAGGTGTAATATGCAGGCAACAGTACAAACCCCAAACAAAGTGTATTACTGGGGCAACCATAATTACTTTGTCTTTAGCGGTTATTTTTTCACTTACTTTTTTATTATGGCAACCTGTTATCCCTTCCTTGGTATTTGGCTAGGCGATATTAACGGGCTTTCGGGCGAAGATCGCGGTATTGTGTTTGCTTCTATGTCGTTCTTCGCACTCTGCTTCCAACCGATTTTTGGTTATGTTACCGATAAACTTGGCGTCAAAAAACATATGCTTTGGGCAGTTGCCATCACACTCTTGTTTTATGCACCATTTTTTATTTATGTGTTCGCACCGTTATTAAAATCTAACATCTGGCTTGGTGCAATTTCAGGCGGTATCTATATGGGCTTCGTGTTCTCAGGTGGTTCTGGAGCTTCAGAAGCTTATGTTGAACG
>NZ_JAHAHT010000090.1 GCF_018373095.1 Haemophilus parahaemolyticus | reverse complement strand
TAAGGAATTACTAAACAGTACCCAATGTGTTAAACGCTGGAGCGCCGCCCCCGAGCTTGACGTGAAGAAGCACCAGGCGAAATCGAACTTTACCAAGGGCGTGCATTTAAATCTTACCGTGGTATGGGTTCATTAGGTGCTATGGCGAAAGGTTCATCAGATCGTTATTTCCAATCGGATAACGCGGCAGATAAACTCGTACCAGAAGGTATCGAAGGCCGTATTCCATATAAAGGTTACTTAAAAGAAATCATCCACCAACAAATGGGTGGCTTACGTTCTTGCATGGGTTTAACTGGCTGTGCAACTATTGATGAACTACGCACCAAAGCGGAATTTGTTCGCATCAGTGGTGCAGGTATTAAAGAAAGCCACGTTCACGATGTTGCTATTACTAAAGAAGCACCGAACTATCGTATGGGGTAACTGTAGGGTGGGCTTTAGCCTACCTTTTGTTGTTTAAAGTGCGGTTGGTTTTTAAGGGATTTTAACTGTAGCTAGATTATAAGGAATATACAATATGAAAAAATTTATTATTCTTTCTATGAGTTTCTTCTTATCCGCTTGTGCAAATGACTGGTCTTCAAGTGGTGTTCCAGATATGTATGAAGGTCAATCACAAGAAAGTGTGCTTAAAGCATTACAAAAAAATAATTGGGTGATAAAAAAACAACATACTGATGAAAAAGGTAATTTGTATTTACTTGCCCAAGGTAAACCAACAAAACAATTTGCTGGACTTTTCGGTTCTGATTGTCGTCAAGGTTCGTTTGCAATTTATAAAAAAGAAGGCTTACAGGCTCTTGAAACAGCACCATGCCAGGAAACTAAAAAATAATTTTTTAATTAATAGAGATTTTTATGACAAACATCCACAATCACAAAATCCTAATCCTCGACTTTGGTTCACAATATACTCAACTGATTGCCCGCCGTGTGCGTGAAATCGGTGTGTACTGCGAACTTTGGGCTTGGGATGTAACCGAACAACAAATCCGCGAATTTAATCCAGACGGTATCATTCTTTCTGGTGGTCCTGAAAGCACCACTGAAACAAATAGTCCGCGTGCACCAGAATATGTCTTTAATGCAGGAGTACCAGTATTAGGTATTTGTTACGGTATGCAAACGATGGCAATGCAACTTGGCGGTTTAACCGAAACGTCTGATCACAGAGAGTTCGGCTATACTTCCGTTTCTCTTGAAAATTCCACCGCACTTTTTGCAAATCTTAACGATAATTTGACCGCTTCTGAGCCCAAATTAGACGTTTGGATGAGCCATGGCGATAAAGTAACCCGCTTACCAGAGAACTTCAAAGTGACTGGCACAACACCAACCTGCCCTATCGCAGCAATGTCAGACGAAAATCGTCGTTTCTACGGTGTACAATTCCACCCTGAAGTAACCCACACCAAAAAAGGTTTAGAATTATTAACTAATTTTGTTGTGAATATCTGTGGTTGCGAAACCAAATGGACAGCAGAAAACATTATCGAAGATGCCGTTGCTCGAATTAAAGACCAAGTTGGCGATGATGAAGTAATTTTAGGCTTATCTGGTGGTGTCGATTCCTCTGTTGTCGCACTGTTATTACATAAAGCGATTGGTAAAAAACTACACTGCGTATTTGTAGATAATGGTTTGCTTCGCTTACACGAAGGCGATCAAGTCATGGAAATGTTTGGCGATAAATTCGGTTTAAACATCACTCGTGTTGATGCTGAAAGCCGTTTTTTAGGCGAACTTGCAGGCGTACCTGATCCTGAAGCAAAACGTAAAATTATCGGTAAAGTGTTCGTCGATGTCTTCGATGATGAATCCAAAAAACTCACTAATGTGAAATGGTTGGCACAAGGTACAATCTACCCTGATGTCATCGAATCTGCTGCAAGCAAAACCGGTAAAGCACATGTGATTAAATCACACCATAACGTAGGTGGCTTACCAGACTATATGAAACTTGGCTTAGTTGAACCGCTACGTGAATTATTTAAAGACGAAGTACGTAAAATTGGTTTAGCATTAGGCTTACCAGCTGAAATGATCAACCGCCACCCATTCCCTGGTCCAGGTTTAGGTGTGCGTGTATTAGGCGAAGTGAAAAAAGAATACTGCGATTTATTACGCCGTGCAGATGCAATCTTTATCGAAGAATTACGCAACAGCGGTTGGTATGAAAAAACCAGCCAAGCCTTCAGCGTATTCTTGCCTGTGAAATCTGTTGGTGTAATGGGCGATGGGCGTAAATACGATTGGGTAATTTCGCTACGTGCAGTAGAAACCATCGATTTTATGACCGCACATTGGGCACATTTGCCTTATGATTTATTAGGCAAAGTGTCTAATCGCATTATCAACGAAGTGAATGGCATTTCCCGCGTCGTATACGACATCAGCGGAAAACCACCAGCGACTATTGAGTGGGAATAAAAAAACCTGCTTTTTATAGCGTTTCATAACATTTCAAGACTAGCCTCAAGCCCTGTATTTACAGGGCTTTATCATCTCATAGCATTTCATATTAGTTTACTTCTTTGACGGTCATTTTGACGATATAGCATTGCTAATACTGCCAAAAAGATCGAAAACACCGTCAAACAAACAACGGTAAAAATGACGTAAAAATGCTAACAGATTCAAAACTTAAATCTCTTAAACCAAAAGATAAACTCTACAAAGTGGCTGACCGCGATGGGCTTTATGTGACAAACCTGCAGGCACAATTACTTTTAGATACGACTACCGTATTAACGGTAGACGAGAAACACTCACGATTGGCAGATATGGAAGTGATGGGACTATTCCAGCCGAACGACTGAAGGCAAAACGAACTCATAATGTTTATTTATCCAAACAAGCGATTGATTTAATCATTGCCTTTCAGATTTACTCTGAAGGCTCACCTTATTTATTACCAGGTAGAATTAACTGTAGACAACCTATTGCACGTAGTTCTCTTTATCGCGTCATTGCAAATTGCATTAAGTTTATTAACAAGGATGAGAAACGTATTGATGACTTTACAGTTCACGACTTACGTAGAACAGGCTCAACACTTTTACACGAAATGGGGTTTAATTCAGACTGGACCGAGAAAATCCTAGCCCACGAACAACACGGTGTGAGAGCGGTTTACAATAAAGCCGAGTATGCCGAACAGCGTAAAGAGATGATGCAAATATGGGCAGATAAGATAGACGATTGGATAAAAGGGGAAAATTTATAATAAAGTGTGGTCGAAAGACCGCATTTTCCGAAACTCACTTTTTAACCACTCATCTTTATTCACTTTAACCAGTGCACTTTTGTGCTGGTTACCCTAAAATAGCCGCTTAGAATGCGAGCGGTTTGGCTTGTTTGGCAAGTGCTTCTTTCTCTTGGCGATAGCAGCTCTCAATTTCGGTTTGTGGGTAGCCCACCAGTAAGCCCAATTTAAGCGCATCGGCTTTATTGGCAAGGGTAGTGAGCAAGGTTTCTTTACGTTGAGAGAGGTAAGCGGTCAATTTTCAGATGAAATAATAGATTGATGTGGCATTGATTTTTAAATCATCGCCAACAAACGATAGTGCCCAGTTAAGCATTTTTGTTATCGTATTCTTGTCATTTGGTATAAAATCATTTTGGCAATATCTGTATCTAGCCCGCCTTTAACAATGCAATGCAAACTGTTTGCGGGTGTGCCATATTCATTGCTAACACCCGCTTCACGTTTGCGACGTCTAAAATTTTCTTACGAAACACATTCTCAATCTTGGCTTTTTCGGGCGATTTAATCAGTACCTGCTCAAAATAAGGCACGCCAATCGTTGTATCCATAAACCACTCACCGAAAAAGGTAAGTAAAGCAATTTTAATCTGCTGAGCCGTCTGGTTTGCTCCTTCTACCAGCACTAATCGCCCATCACGAATCAGTAAATCGTGATTGTCATCTAGTTTTAAATCCGTCATTCAGGGCCTCCCGTTTTGCTTGGCCCACCTTGCACGCCACCGTGTTTATGCGATTGAAGCGAAATACCGCCTGCACTCACATCACCGCTTGCCGCCATTGAGCCGTTAAGCTGAATATCACCGTTAAAAGTTGTTGTTGGACATTTCACGGTAACATTCGGGCTATCAATCAACACATCACCACTAGGCGTGATTTTGATTGAGCCACTGCCATATTGAATCGATAAATTTTCCGCATCTGCAGCAGGCGATTTAGCATTACAGCTTGGTATTGCAAACGCATCGGATAAATCAAACATTCGTGGGTCGTCTGGCGAACCCTTTGATCCGTCCAGCCAATTTTCAATCGAACGTTGCGAAAAAACGAGCAACACCCCATCACCCGCTTTCATTGGTAAGGTAATCATTGCTTTGTTTCCGCCTACATCTGCCACAGGAAAGCAAACAGGCACATTCACAATCTGTGGGGCTTGCAAAGTATTGCCATTACTTAACCGCTTGGCCAGCGAAGGCTTAACCGTTGCCCACTGATTGCCTGCGTTGTAACTCACAATGGTTGCGGGCATTGCTACATTGATTTCGGCTAACGCATTATTGAGTTCTTCCATCTTTCCCCCAAAAATAATCTCTATATTATTGAAAATATAATTTATACATTATAAAATAAAGCTAAACTTTCTCAGTTAAACAAAAATGACAAAACAATCTCAATGGACGGTAATCGCTACCGAGCGATTTAATCTCTGGTTACTTGAACAAACTGAAGAGATTCGTCAATCGGTGTTTGCTTCGCTTAATAACCTAAAAATCTACGGCTACCAACTTTCTCGTCCTTATGCTGACACAATAAAAGGCTCAAAATTCCCGAATATGAAAGAACTTCGTATTCAACATAAAGGCAAGCCATTACGAGCTTTCTTTGCATTCGATCCACTCAGACAAGCCATCGTGCTCTGTGCAGGTGATAAAAGTAACGACAAGCAATTTTATGAGCGAATGATTAAAATCGCTGATGCTGAATTTACCGACTACTTACAAAGTTTGGAGTAATCAATGAAAAAAATGTATACCCTTGAAGAGATGATTGCCCGTGAAACACCAGAATCTCAACAAAAAATCAAAGAGATGTCCGATGAATTGATTTTAGAAACGGGACTTGCGATGATCCGTAAAAATCTTGCTCTCTCGCAAAAAGAGATGGCACAAGCCATAGGTGTATCTCAATCTGCAATTGCCCAAATTGAACAACGTGGCAATGATGTTAAGCTCTCTACACTTAAACGCTACATTGAAAAAATGGGTGGGGAACTCAGTCTTGCAGTTAAAATGCCAACTGGTTATAGCCAGATTTTTCCGATTTAACAAAAAAGCCGTGAAAATTATCACGGCTTCGTTTTCTCTTCTTTTTGGGCTTCCCGTTTTTTACGGTGTCTTTTCGCCACCTTGCTTTGCTCTTTTTCGGTTTGCTTGTCAATAATCCGTTCCACCAAGTGCAATTCAGTCACCCAATCGCCTTGGTGCGTATCACCGATATGCTTAACCGTTTCTGCACGAAACCAACCTGTCACCGATACACTTTCTAGCTTTACTTTGTCAGCAGGGTTCACTTGCGGTAACAGCAAACTTTTCACATTCCAGCCATCTTGTGCTTGTAAAGAGAGTGAGGTTTGCTTGCGGTTCGCTTGTTTTTTATCGTCCACATCTGCCGATTTTGAGCGTGCCGCTTCGCGGTTTTTTTCAGGATAGCCAATCAAGCCGCTATCTTTTGCAATCACCACGCCTTGCCGTTTAGTGGTCTTGTGTTTAAGAATAACTTACCATTGGCTTCTGCCCACATTGCGGCAAAAAGCACCTCTTCTTCCACACGAGAAGTCAATGCTAACCCATACCAACTATTATTCACTTTGGCATTATTGCCCTTAATCTCCCCGTGATGTTCATCGGTAATTGGAATGCCCACAAAAGCGTTCAGGCTATCTGCCTTAAACACCTCATCAGATGGGTGATACTCCCGTCTTTTTGTGCCATCAGGCAGCATATAAACAAAAACCCCCGTTCGTGTAAGAACAGGGGTGTCTCGAATAAAACCATTTTCATCTTGGACTGCTTTCACCTGCAGTCGGTCATAACGCATTGCCATTTTTACCACCAAATAAAAAAGCCTACGAGATTTAATCGTAGGCTTATATCACATTAACTTAATAGAAATTGTATTGCTTTCTGGTATTTATGCTGTCTAGCAACATCTTTCTCCGTGATTTTAGGTAATCGAGTAAGATCTGCATTATGTTTTAAATCAGCAATCTTCACTAAACAAGCGGTCAGATTTTCTTTAACTCTGACTAAATAGTCATCGTAATTTTCCCCACTACGCTTAGAAATAGCATCAACAGCATCAGAAACTGTTTTACCAAATTTTGTATTAAGCTCATCATAGGTTATTGAAGTATCTTCAATGCTATCATGCAACCAAGCTACCGCAAGCATTTCATCCGTTGGTTCAATTAAGTTATTGGCAACCGCTTGCAAATGTTGGACATAAGGCTTACCTGCTTTATCCACTTGTTGAGCGTGTAATTTTAGGTTCTATTTTAGTCACTTTTTGATATAACGAAGAAATATCCATTACATCACTTTCAGGGAATAAAACCCTGCATTTCATCGTATTTTGATTCATATCAAAATGATCTTAAAGCCTTGTGAAAGCAAGGCTTTTCTATTTCAATTCAGGGTATTTCATTTTATTACGGTAAAATTGACGGTATTTTGTTGCAACGTACTACAAAAAATCGGGAAATGCCATTTTAAATGACCAAAGCTTACGCCCCTTTTAATTTACTTGGTAGGATAGATTGAAATAGCTCACGGCTTTTTAGCGGTTGCGAGCCAAGATAAGGTTTTAATGCAATGCGGGTAAAGCGTTTTGCAGCTTGTTGGGTAGATTTATCAGAGAAATCAAGTACCTCAAAGGCAAGCAAATCTTTGCCGAGAAAGCTCAAGTTATTCTGTAAAAGCGAAGCGATAAAGCCCTCATTTTCACAGAATTGATACCACATTTCAGGATCAACTTCTTCGCCTGTTGCCATACAATGGCAGAAATCAACACCATAACCTAATGCCCGTAACATTTGAAATTCAAAGGTTCGTAGAGTAGGTTCAAGCTGATCTGCATTGCTGGCTAATCGTGTAATGCACTGCAGATAATGATGAAAAAGCTCTTGGTAAGCGGTCTGATTTTCCAACACTCTTACCAACATTTCATTTA
>NZ_JAHAHT010000089.1 GCF_018373095.1 Haemophilus parahaemolyticus | reverse complement strand
TAAAGTTACTTTACCCACTTTATCTTTGTTCGGTTTACCAGAACCAGATTTGATACCTGCAGCTTTTTTCAATAATACTGCTGCTGGTGGAGTTTTAGTGACGAAAGTGAATGAACGGTCAGCGTAAACAGTGATAACAACAGGAATTGGTAAACCTTTTTCTAAGCTCTCAGTACGAGCGTTGAATGCTTTACAGAATTCCATGATATTTACACCTTGTTGACCTAATGCTGGACCAACTGGTGGTGATGGGTTAGCCATACCCGCTGCAACTTGCAACTTAACGTATGCTTGGACTTTTTTTGCCATTTTTAAGTTTCCTCTAAGTGGGTGATAACGCAAGTTTAACTTGCTCCCCTATAATAAAAAGCACGATGTGCTACACAAAAATACGAGCCACGCTATAAATAATGTGGCTCGTAATGGGCGTGGATTCTACAAAAATCGTGATCGTTTTTCAAGCATTTTTCACTTTTGCAAAAAATCTATAAAATTCAACCGCTAAATTCTTAGAACCAGTAACCTACGTTAAAAGTTACCCCTCTACTACCTTTTGCATTAATATAGTTCACACCTGCACGAAATACCGATAGTTTCTCCTCTTGATTTTTATGCAATCCTAATGTTATACCGAATTCCTGCATATTACTCATAAATGGTTTATCACTACCAACATAACGCGTATCAACAAAAGAATATTCTATTGCTAATTTTGTATTAGCTAATTCGATTGGTTGAGAGAGCATCAAACCATTACGAAACATCGTTTGATTAATATTAGGGTTAAATGAATAATCACCTACTTTAAATTTCCCTGTTTTATAATAACCAACCATATTACCCATAGATACGCTCCACGATCCCACAGGAATTTGATAAATACTCATTAAACTACCACTGTATACTGCTGCAACTGTTGCTCGATTAACAGAGCCAGTTAAAGCATAACGAACCCCTGGTGTTAAAGTCCATTTACTTGTTACAGGAAAGCGATGTGCTACACCAAAGCCCGCATGGTATCCTTTAGCTTTACTGACTTGGTACATGGTTAAAGGTAAAGTAAAAATCAGTTGTGAACGATCATCTTTTGTACTTGTGCCAATAGAATAAGATAAAGGTAATGTAGTGGTTCTAATACGTTCTCCTGTATCTGCAACTTTATATGCTCCACCGGTTAACATTGTACCTAAAATATTGATTGTTCCTGTACTATTACCATCGCTTGCCGTAGATGTACCGCTTGCTGTGGAAGTAGTAGAAATATTGCTTACACCTTCTATACCCGTTGCATAATCTACAGCTGCTAAAGAGGTCATCAAACCACCAGAACCTGTAATTGGGCTAGCTGCTGAGTTTTTAGATTGATGTTGCATGATTTTAGTTGAAACATCACTTTTTTTAAACCAATCTTCTAATTGATCTTCCGTTTCATTACGCGTATTACCTTTGAAAACCTTATGCTCGTTAATATCATCAGAATCAAATGTTAATTCAGTTGAATTCTCATCATATTTGATATTGAAATTCACACCATTAAAACGTCCAACACCAAAGGCAGATGATGTTTCTGTATAAGTCGTATTAGATTTTTTTAAATCCTTGGCTGCATCAAGAACGTCTTGTGCGGTTGATGCACAAACAGTATTACCAATCGTTCCATTTACATCCACACGGAAACCATAGCTACCACTACATGCCAAGTTGCTGGCAAATGCACTACCATTTGTTAAAGCAACTACTGCAGGTATAACTAATACTCTCACTTTCATTTTAAGACCTCACGTTTATAGTAAATACACAAAAATCTGCTTCTTGCTAATTTAGCACATCCATGATATTAGATACTCTCTTCTAGCATTCTAGTATTAAATGGCTAATTTTTCAACACTAACAAGCGGTCTTTTTTCTAGACTTTTTTACGCAAATGATCGCCATCGGTGTTGTGTAATTTTAAGACTGTCCACACTAGCAAAATGGCAAAAATAGTTGAGGTTAAAAAGGTGGAACTAAAGGCTTGTTGCAGGCCTTCTCCTTCGTTGCCGAAGTATTGGCGGTACATCGTCAGAATAATAGAGGAAACGGCAATGCCGAAGCCAATCCCAAGTTGTTGCACGATGCTTAACATGGTTGAACCTGCACCTGCTTGTTCTGGCGAGAGATCACCCACAGCAAGGGTGTTAACGGCAGTGAAAATCATCGACATACAAGCCCCATACCACATCAAGTTGAGCACCACCCAAACCAATGAGGTTTGTTGTTCAATCCACGCCATTGAAATCACTGAACCTGCCATTAAAATAGACGAGAGTAAAAGCGTGGTTTTATAGCCTAATCGGTTCAAAATTCGTCCAATCAGAGTTTTAAAAATTACGGACATCAATGCAATCGGTGCAAGTAACCAACCCGACATTTCTGCACTATAACCAAATGAAAGTTGGAACATGAGTGGTAGTAAAAATGGCACGCCTGAGCTAGAAAGGCGGATAAAAGTGTTAGCAATAATGCCGAGATTGAAGGTTCGTGTACGAAACAGCGAGAGTGGCAAAATTGCTTTTTCGTTGTTGTGAGCGTAGAAGCCGTAGCCAAGCAACAAAATGATTCCGATTGCAAGGGAGCTATAAGTGAGCATTTTATTGTGTTCGCTTTCACCCAATAAATCTAACCCAAGCGTTAAGCCGACTAAACTGAGTGAAAAGAGCAAAAATCCTGTCCAATCAAGTTTGCTTGCTTCGCCTTTAGTGTTGCTCATAACTTGCCCAGAAGCGATGATACCCAGTAAACCAATAGGAATATTGATTAAAAAGATCCAGTGCCAGCTGGCATTCATCACCAGCCAGCCACCAAGAATAGGGCCTAAAATCGGACCAACCAATCCCGCGGTTGCCATTAAATTCCACGCATTGAGTAACTGTTGTTTTGGGACAACTTGAATGATAGCAAGGCGAGCAACGGGCATCATAAAAGCACCGCCAATGCCTTGTACCACGCGAGCAAGCACAAGGGCGTTAAGGTTCGGAGCAACTGCACAGCCAATGGAGCCCAATACAAAGGTCGCCACTGCACTGCGGAAAACAATCAGCGTGCCAAATTTCGCCGCCACCCAAGCGGTAAGCGGTATAAAAAGAGCGACTGAAAGCGAATAGGCGATAATTGCCATCTGCATTTCAAATGCTGGTTCATGCAAATCTGATGCAATGCTAGGCAGGGCGGTGTTGAGAATAGTGGCATCAAGGCTTTGCATAAAAAGAGCCATTGCAGCCACCCAAGCGAGACCTTTGTAGTTTTGGGAACGAGGTTGAGATTGGGGCATTTGCGATCCTTAATTTATTATGAGCTCCGCTAATCCCTACTGCTACAAACGCTTGCGTTTAAACGTTGCTTTAGTAACGGCACAAAGTGTGAGCACAGCGAGTAAATCTCCCCTACCCCTTCTTGCTAAAGAGGGGTAGGGAAGATTTGGCAGAAGTTAAAACGAAGAAATTAGTTTGTAAATTATACTATGTAAAAATATACAAAACCTTGATATAACCCAAAATTCTATTCCGTTCCATTTGCTTATAAACCTGAGCAATTTACTCTACCTTTAATTGTGCTATGATGTGGACAATAATTTTCCTATTAAAAGGCCACACAATGAAATTACAGCAATGGATTAAGCAAAATCAGTTGGGACTACTGTTTCAGCAAGGCAATTTTGGCTTGGAAAAAGAGAGCCAACGTATTGATGAAAACGGCAATATTGTCACTACACCACACCCTGCGGTGTTCGGTAATCGTGCCTACCACCCTTATATTCAAACCGATTTTGCAGAAAGTCAGCTAGAACTGATAACCCCACCAAATAATAAGCTTGAAGATAGCCTACGTTGGCTTTCTGCGATTCACGAAGTTGTTTTACGTTCTTTGCCTGAAAATGAATTCATTTTTCCGCTTAGTATGCCAGCAGGCTTGCCACCTGAAAGTGCGATTCAAGAAGCCCAGCTTGATAATGTAGAAGACGTAAAATATCGTGAACATCTCTCGCAAAATTATGGCAAATATAAGCAGATGGTAAGCGGCATTCATTACAACTTCCAGCTTTCGCCTGAATTTGTGAAAGCAGTGTTCAGCTTACAAAATGAGTATACGGCACTCAAAGATTTCCAAAACGCCTTATATATGAAATTAGCGAACAATTTCCTGCGTTATCAATGGATTTTGGTTTATCTGCTTGCGGCAACGCCAATGGTGGAAGCCAATTATTTTTCGCGAAATGGTGTTGAAAATTCACCGCTTGCAGAAGGGCAACTGGTGCGGAGTTTACGCTCTAGCCCTTACGGTTATGTCAATTCGCCTGATGTGGTAGTGAACCACGACAGTCTTGAAAGCTATGTGGAAACGCTAGAAGAACAAGTGAAAGCAGGTCGTTTGATTGCAGAAAAAGAGTTCTATTCCAACGTGCGTTTACGTGGGGCGAAAAAGGCACGTGAATTACTGGAAAAAGGCGTGCAATATGCCGAATTCCGCCTATTTGACTTAAACCCGTTTGAGCCGTATGGAATTAGTTTAAGCGATGCAAAATTTATTCACAGTTTCTTGCTCGGAATGCTCTGGCTAGATGAAACAGGTGGTCAAAAAGAGGTAGAACTTGGCAAACAACGTTTGTATCAAGTTGCCCTTGAAGATCCGCGTAAGCCAACGGTGTTCCAAACAGAAGGTGAGGCGGTATTACACCAAATTATTGAGATGCTGAAAACCATCAATGCGGACGAAAGTGTGATAAAAGCTACGGAAGAAAAATTGGCAAAGCTTACCGACCCAAACCAAACAGTAAACGGTAAATTGCTGAAGGCGATTGAGCAAGCAGGCAGTTACAAAGCATTGGGTGCAAAACTTGCACAACAATACAAAGCCCAAGCTTTCGAGCGTTTTTATGCTCTCTCAGCATTCGATAATATGGAGCTTTCTACCCAAGCGTTGTTATTCGATTTGATTCAACAAGGCATCAGCACCGAAATTCTGGATGAAAACGATCAGTTTCTTGCCCTTAAATTTGGCGATCATCTCGAATATGTCAAAAACGGTAATATGACCAGCCACGACCAATACATTTCACCACTGATTATGGAAAATAAAGTAGTGACTAAAAAAGTATTAGCGAAAGCAGGTTTTAATGTGCCGAAAAGCATTGAGTTTACCAATGTGGAACAAGCTGTAGCACACTATCCGCTCTTTGAAGGTAGAGCGGTGGTCATCAAGCCGAAATCGACCAATTACGGCTTAGGCATCACGATTTTCCAACAAGGCGTAGGCAACCGTGAAGACTTCACTAAGGCGATTGAAATCGCTTTCCGCGAAGACAAAGAGGTGATGGTGGAAGATTATTTGGTTGGCACAGAATATCGTTTCTTCGTGCTAGGCGATGAAACTTTGGCGGTATTGCTCCGTGTGCCTGCCAACGTGGTGGGCGACGGGGTAAAAACTGTGCGTGAATTGGTCACTGAAAAAAATACCGACCCATTGCGTGGCGATGGATCTCGTTCGCCACTGAAAAAAATTGCTTTGGGAGAAATTGAATTGTTGCAGCTTAAAGAGCAAGGCTTAACGCCAGATAGCGTGCCTGCAAGCGGTCAAATTGTGCAACTACGTGCCAATTCTAACATCAGCACGGGTGGCGACTCCATTGATATGACCGACCAAATGCACGACAGCTATAAACAACTTGCTGTCGGCATCGCCCACGCGATGGGTGCGAAAGTGTGCGGGGTGGATTTGATTATTCCTGATTTAACGAAACCTGCCGAGCCATCGCTTAGCTCCTGGGGCGTGATTGAAGCAAACTTCAACCCAATGATGATGATGCATATCTTCCCATACCAAGGCAAATCAAGACGATTGACCAAAAATGTAATGAAGATGTTGTTTCCTGAGGTGAAGTAATGGTAACGTCTTAATAAATTAAAACGCTTAATGTTATGTAATCTGACCCAAAAAGTTAGACTTATTTAGTTTAAGGGCTAGATTATCCGCTTTTAGGCTTAGATGGCATATTTCATTTCTTACCTAGGACAGCTAACCCATTTATTCCACCATGATTAAATTGGTTAATCCAATGTCGCAATGTTCTACTGGCAGGTTGGAAGTGTTTACGAGTAAGTGAACGCTTTTTACCATTTTGAAGATAAAATTCAATGACTCGTTACTTGAAAAGAAAATTGTATTTGGTCATAAAAAATCTGCACCTTAGTTAGTCCAACTTTTAGGGTGCAGATCATTTAACATAAGGCGTTTAATTAAAAAAATTTAACTATGTTAGATAAACTATTACGCTTTCGCTTTTTCAGCTGCTTTTACAATAACCGCAAATGCAGGTGCTTTTAATGAAGCACCACCAACTAATGCACCGTCAATATCTGGTTGAGTGAATAACTCAGCTGCGTTCGCATCATTTACAGAACCACCGTATTGAATGATTACTTGTTCTGCAACTGCTTGAGATTTCTCTGCAATATGACTACGAATAAATGCGTGAACTGCTTGTGCTTGTGCTGGAGTTGCAGATTTACCTGTGCCGATTGCCCAAATTGGCTCGTAAGCAATTACAGCACCATTAAATGCTTCTACACCTAACACATTGATTACAGCATCAATTTGACGTGCACAAACTACTTCAGTTTGACCTGCTTCATTTTCAAATTCAGTTTCACCAATACATAACACAGGCACTAAACCTGCTGCTTTTAATACACCAAATTTTTTCGCGATAAACTCATCACTTTCAGCGTGGTAAGTTCGACGCTCTGAGTGACCGATAATGATATATTTTGCACCGAAATCTTTTAACATTTCAGTTGAAATATCACCAGTGAATGCACCTTGTATGTTTACATCAACATTTTGTGCACCTAATGCAATCACCGTTTGACCTGCTAATGCCTCCTCAACTTCTGAAAGATACATTACAGGCGGCGCGATTGCTACATCACAACCTTTCACCTCTGCTAATTCTACTTTTAAACCCGCAACTAATTCTTTTGTGAATGCTTTGCTACCGTTTAATTTCCAGTTACCCATAACAAGTGGACGACGCGCCATTTTTATTCTCCTATTAAATTAGAAATACAAACATAGAAAGTGTACCAAATTTTGTATATTCTTGCATAAGAATATTCCATTTATCTAGAGAAAAGCTATAAGTAATAAAAAGCAAAAACCCCGCACCTTACGATACGGGGTTATTCGCTTTCGCTGTAATTCAATCTGGCGATGCCCTACTCTCACATGGGGAAACCCCACACT
>NZ_JAHAHT010000088.1 GCF_018373095.1 Haemophilus parahaemolyticus | reverse complement strand
TGATGTACTTTATCTTAGCGGCGCAATTCGAGAGCTTGATTCATTTTCAAGTAAGACTGATAATGTTCTACGCATCTGTACGCTCCGTTTTGCTTAAAATCATTTCATTCATTGCACCGCCACGAATTTGCATCGGGTAAACGTGCTCGGTTTCATCTACACGCACATCGACAAAGACCAATTTATCTTTAATCGCAAAGGCTTGTGTGAGTTTTTCTTCCAATTCACTTGGGTGATCAATCGTAATGCCGATGTGCCCATAAGCTTCCGCCAATTTTGCGAAATCTGGCAAGGAATTCATATACACTTGCGAGTGGCGACCTTGATAAATAATATCTTGCCACTGTTTTACCATCC
This sequence comes from Haemophilus parahaemolyticus, assembly GCF_018373095.1. Lineage (GTDB taxonomy): Bacteria > Pseudomonadota > Gammaproteobacteria > Enterobacterales > Pasteurellaceae > Haemophilus_A > Haemophilus_A parahaemolyticus_A. Next base: position 7,351 of record NZ_JAHAHT010000088.1, on the reverse strand, counting down.
CCAAGAAGCGATTGTTAAGGCTTACGATAACTACTGGCGTGTCATACTGTTTCGCAGTAGAAAGCTCTTGAATATTCATTTGGATTGAACCATCGCCTGTAACACAAACTACCATTGCCTCAGGATGTGCAAATTTCACCCCAATTGCCGCAGGTAAGCCAAAGCCCATGGTGCCCGCACCACCCGAGTTGATCCAACGGCGTGGCTTATCAAAGCCGTAATGAAGTGCCGCAAACATTTGATGCTGACCTACATCAGATGCCACATACGCATCCCCATTGGTTAATTTATGGATTAAGCGAATCACTTGTTGCGGTTTAATAATCTCTGAACTCTCTTCAAATTTCAAGCAATCTTTTGCTTTCCATTCGTCGATTTGTTTCCACCAAGCGGTCAAATCTGCCTGATTTTTTACCAAGTTCTCATCTTCAAGCAAGCTTAAGAATTCATCTAGCACATTTTTAGCAGAGCCAACAATTGGAATGTAAGCTTGGACGGTTTTTGAGATAGAAGCTGGATCAATATCTACGTGAATAACTTTTGCATTCGGGCAATATTTTGTTAAGTTTGCAGTCGTACGGTCATCAAAACGCACACCGATACCTAAAATCAAATCGCTTTCGTGCATTGCATTATTGGCTTCATAAGTGCCGTGCATCCCAAGCATACCAAGGAATTGGCGGTCTGAGCTAGGATAAGCCCCTAACCCCATTAACGAACTGGTTACAGGTAAGTTTAATTTCTTCGCAAAATCAACAAGTTCGTTGCTACATTCTGCTGAAATTACCCCGCCACCTACGTAAAGCACAGGTTTTTTGGCCACCATCAAGGCTTTTAATGCACGTTTGATTTGCCCTTTGTGCCCTTGCACAGTTGGATTGTAAGAACGCAATGCCATTTCTTTCGGGTATTCATAAGCGAATTTATTGGCAGGATTCACCATATCTTTTGGAATATCGATCACCACAGGACCAGGGCGACCTGTTGAAGCAATATAGAATGCTTTTTTGATGGTTTCAGGAATTTCTTGCGGATCTTTAATCATAAAGCTGTGTTTCACCACAGGGCGAGAAATGCCGATCATATCGCACTCTTGGAACGCATCTGAACCGATTAACGAAGAAGGCACTTGACCTGTGATAATCACAAGCGGCACAGAATCGGTATAAGCGGTTAAAATCCCTGTAATCGCATTGGTTGCACCAGGACCTGAAGTAACCAACACGCAACCCACTTTGCCCGTTGAGCGAGCGTAACCATCTGCCATATGCACCGCACCTTGTTCGTGACGAACTAACACGTGGTTAAGGCTTGATTGATGAATTGCATCATAAATATCTAACACTGAGCCTCCTGGATAGCCGAAAACGTATTCCACGCCTTCATCTAACAAGGATTGCACCACCATTTCTGCACCAGAAAGTTTTTTCATTAAATCCTCCAACTTCTTATAACGTTGTGAAAGTTATTCACAACTCAAATATATGATAAAATTGGCAACATTGTGCAAGAGTTTCTGACCTTTGTCTAGCAGTCTAGTCTTGCTAAAATTTAGCAGAAAATTTTTAAAATTGGCTAAATTTGGATTTTTGTAAAAATAACTTTGAACTTAACCGTTTATACAGCATATCCATCCAGATTTTATAAAATAGAAAGCATTAAATTTTTTATAATAAATGGTAGAAAAAATAAAGAATTCTGGAAAGATGCTTATTTTGAAGATATTGTAAATAATCTACTTCTGGTAAAATATTGTTAATGATTTTATGGACAAGGAGGCGAGATGACTGAACAAGTACGTTTAACACAATTTAGTCACGGCGCGGGTTGAGGCTGTAAAATTTCGCCTAAGGTGTTAGGGACAATTTTACATAGCGAACTTGAAAAATTTATCGACCCAAATTTATTAGTCGGCAACGAAACTGCAGATGATGCAGCGGTTTACGATATTGGCAATGGCGTGGGCATTATCAGTACCACCGATTTCTTTATGCCGATTGTCGATGACCCATTTGATTTTGGGCGAATTGCAGCAACCAATGCAATTAGCGATATTTTTGCGATGGGAGGTAAGCCGATTATGGCGATTGCGATTTTAGGCTTCCCAATCAATAAACTCCCCGCAGAAGTCGCTCAACAAATCATAGAAGGTGGTCGTGCCGCTTGTGCCACAGCGGGCATTGCTTTGGCTGGCGGACACTCCATCGATGCACCTGAGCCAATTTTTGGCTTGGCGGTAACGGGGATTATTCCAACCGAAAAAGTGAAACGCAACGCTTCGGCAACCGCAGGTTGTCAACTCTTCTTAACCAAACCACTTGGTATTGGTATTTTGACAACCGCAGAAAAACGGGGAAGTTTGAAGCCTGAGCATCAACATTTAGCACGAGATGCGATGTGTCAAATGAACTTGATTGGTGCGGAATTTTCCAAATTGGATGAAGTGAAAGCGATGACTGATGTCACAGGTTTTGGCTTGTTAGGACATTTAAAAGAAGTGTGCGAAGGCTCAAATTTACGAGCGGAAGTCGATTTTGCTGATATTCAAACGCTTGACGGTGTACAAGATTATATTGCACAAGGCTCTGTACCTGGTGGAACAAATCGTAACTTCGAAAGCTACGGGCATTTGATTTCTCCATTAACCGATGAGCAAAAAGCGATTTTATGTGATCCGCAAACTTCTGGCGGTTTATTAGTTGCTGTTGAGTTGCAAGCGGTCAAAAAAATCCAACAAATTGCAGATGCAATGAATGTACCACTGTTCCGAGTGGGGCGTTTGTTAGAAATGGATGAAGATAGACCGCTAATTGAAGTGCGTTAAATAGGCGTATAGGACAAAATAACCGCTTACAAAAAGATCAGAATCTTCTACAAGCGGTTAATTTTTCTATGAAATGGAAAAATTAATCTTCACCCCAAACTTCTTTTGCGATCTCTTCAACGTGGCGAACTTTTGCCCATTGCTGAGCTTCAGTCATTACGTTACCTTCTTCGGTTGATGCGAAACCACATTGCGGGCTTAAGCAAAGTTGCTCAAGTGGCACATATTTTGCTGCTTCTTGAATACGTGCTTTGATGGCATCTTTATCTTCTAACTCTGGGAATTTTGAGCTGATTAAACCTAACACTACGCGTCCTTTGTTATTCGCAAAATGTTTTAACGGCTCAAAACCGCCTGAACGTTCATCATCATACTCTAAGAAATAACCATCGTAGTTGGTTTGACCAAATAAGCCATCTGCGACAGGATTATAGGCACCCGTTAATAAGTAAGAAGATTTGTAGTTACCACGGCAAACATGAGTGGTAATGATCATATCTGCTGGTTTGTCTGCAAGAATCGCTTGCACGTTCGCAACCGCTTGTGCTTTGTCTGCTTCAAAAGTAGGTTGTGCGTGGTTGTTGCAGAGAGAGCCCCAATACACATCATCAATTTGTAAGTAGCGGCAACCTGCTTCGTAGAATGCTTTGATGGCTTCTTTATAAGCTTGTTGTACATCTTTGGCGAATTCTTCACGAGTCGCATACACACCGTGATCCCATTGCACAGGGTACATTAATTGATTCGGGCTTGGGATGGTAAATTTTGCAACCGCACGACCATCAACAATTGCATTGAATTTTTTGAAATGCTCAATAAATGGGTGGTTTGGATTCCAAGACACTTTACCACAGCAACGGGTGTTGTAAGGGCGAACTTCGACACCTTTGAATGCGTAAGCTTTTTCTGGCACATAACCTTCGATACCATTTAAATTTTCTAAGAAATCGATGTGCCACCAAGAACGGTGATATTCACCGTCGGTGACCACTTGAATACCCGCTTCAAGTTGAGCCTCTACTAATTTACGCACTTCTTGCTCTACAATTGCGTCACGCTCTTCAAGTGAAATTTTGCCTGCTTTGTAATCAGCATGAGCTTGTTTCCAAGCATCAGAACGTAAATAGGAGCCAACAGTATCAGCGTGTAATGGGAGTTTTTTAGTCATTTTCACTTCCTTCTTTAATAAAATAAGCAGTAAGATTTTGCAATAAATTTACCCAAAAGTCTCTTGTTTTTTCTATTTGAAATTTAATTTTCAAACTCCAACTCTACTGCACTTTCGCCAAGTAAAGTTCGAAGCTCAACGAGCATTTGTTCGCTTGGCGTCACTCGCCATTCTACACCACCTTTTAATAAGGCTCTGCCTTGTTCGCTTTGGTAGTAGAAATGCAGAGGCAAGGTTCCTTCTTTGTAAGGTGTAATGCAAGCGGTCAATTCTTTCACAAATTTTGCATCTAATTGTTCTTGATTGATTGCAAGAGCAAGGCTTTTGGCATTACGAGTACGTGCATCATCAAGCGTCATAATTTCGCGGGCGGACATTTTTAACCCTCCGCTAAAATCGTCGAACTGTATCGAACCTGTGGCGATAATAATGTCATCTTTCTCAATTAAATCTCCGTAAGTCTCTAAAGCTTCAGAGAAAAGCGTAATATCTAGCTTGCCTGAACGATCTTCAATGGTCGCAATGCCAATGCGACTACCTCGTTTAGTGATGGCTACACGATAGCCCACCACCATACCCGCCACGGTTGCATTTTGCCCACGAAAAGTCGGCTGTAATTCGTTTAAGCGAACAGGCGCATAGTGAGCCAGCTCTTTAAGGAAACGCCCGATTGGGTGTCCGGTCAAATACAAGCCTAATGTGGCTCGTTCGCCATCTAAAATAGTTTGTTCACTCCATTTGGGCGTATTCGCATAGGCATTTTGCACCTCTTCTGGCGTTTCAGTAAGCACACCAAACATATCACTCTGCCCAAGCGCTTCCATTTTTGAATGTTGATCTGAGGCTTTAAGAGCATCTTCTAAGTTTTTCATTAAAGCTGCACGGTGCGGGCCGAGTTTATCCAAGCTCCCCGACATAATCAACGCATCAAAGGTGCGACGGTTGATTTTTTTCAGATCGACACGAGCAGTTAAATCAAACAGATCTTTGAAAATGCCATCTTGTTGGCGAGCAGATAAAATCGTATCAATCGGACCTTCGCCCACGCCTTTAATCGCACCCAAGCCATAGACAATTTCACCTTTTTCATTTACGGAAAAACGATGCTTACCGCTGTTAATATCAGGTGGTACAACAGTTAGGCCCATATTCATACATTCATCATAAAGTCCCACAATTTTATCGGTATTATCCATCTCTGAAGACATTACCGCTGCCATAAATTCAGCAGGGAAGTGGGCTTTAAGCCAAAGTGTTTGGTAAGAAACTAAAGCATAGGCTGCCGAGTGTGATTTGTTAAAGCCATAGCCTGCGAATTTTTCCACAAGGTCGAAGATTTTCATCGCAAGATTACCATCAATACCTTTATTGATTGCTCCTTTTTCGAAAATCTCACGCTGTGCTGCCATCTCTTCTGGCTTTTTCTTACCCATCGCACGACGCAATAAATCCGCCCCACCAAGCGTATAGCCCGCCAGTTCTTGAGCAATCTGCATTACCTGTTCTTGGTAAACGATAACGCCATAGGTCGGCTCTAAAATCGGTTTCAAGCATTCGTGCTGATATTGTGCATCAGGGTAAGAGACTTCTTCTTTGCCATGTTTACGGTCAATAAAGTTCTGCACCATCCCTGACTCCAACGGACCTGGGCGGAACAATGCCACCAACGCAATAATATCTTCGAAACAGTCGGGTTTGAGGCGAGAAATGAGATCTTTCATTCCGCGAGACTCTAACTGGAATACTGCCGTGGTTTTCGATTGCAGTAGCAAATCAAACGATTTTTTATCATCCAGTGGAATACTTTCAATCCGTATAGGCTCTTTACCTTCTGCTAGCATTCGTGCGTTAATCATTTCTAACGCCCACTTAATGATAGTCAGCGTACGCAATCCCAAGAAGTCGAATTTGACCAAGCCCGCATATTCCACATCGTTTTTGTCAAAGTGGGTTACAGGATGCATCCCTTCCGAGTCACAATATAGCGGTGAAAAATCGGTAATCGCTGTTGGTGCAATTACTACGCCACCTGCGTGTTTACCTGCATTTCGGGTAACACCTTCAAGTTTGCGTGCCATATCGATCAACGCTTTCACTTCTTCATCGCTATCGTAAAGCTCGGGTAATTTTGGCTCGGCGGCAAAGGCTTTTTCGAGCGTCATTCCTGGATCTAGCGGAATCAATTTTGAAATACGATCTACAAAGCTATACGGATGCCCAAGCACACGTCCCACATCGCGAATCACCGCTTTTGCCGCCATTGTACCGAACGTGATGATCTGCGATACCGCTTGGCGACCGTAAGTGTCCGCCACGTGATCAATCACGCGATCACGACCATCCATACAAAAATCCACGTCGAAGTCTGGCATCGAAACACGTTCAGGGTTTAAAAAACGCTCAAAGAGCAAATCAAATTCAAGTGGATCTAGATCGGTAATTTTCAACGCATACGCCACAAGCGAGCCCGCCCCTGAGCCGCGTCCAGGGCCTACAGGAATCCCATTTTCTTTCGACCATTGAATAAACTCCATCACGATCAAGAAATACCCAGGGAAGCCCATTTGGTTAATTACATCTAGTTCAACTTGTAAACGTTCATCATAAACCGACCGCTTATTTTTACGCTCTTCTTCATCTGGGAATAAAAATTCAAGTCGTTCTTCCAAGCCTTCTCGGGATTTTTGCACTAAATAATCTTCGGTGGAAAGTTCACCAGTCGGGAAATTTGGTAGGAAATATTCGCCCAAACGTACAGTTACTGAACAACGTTTTGCAATTTCTACCGTATTCTCCAAAGCACTCGGAATGTCGGCAAATAGGCGACACATCTCTTCTTCGGTGCGGAAATATTGCTGTGCAGAATATTTTTTCGGACGTTTGGGATCGTCTAACGTATAGCTATCGTGAATAGCCACGCGGATTTCATGTGCCTCAAAATCGTCAGGTTTTAAGAACAAGACATCATTGACCGCAACGAGTGGAATGTTGTGCTGAGAGGCAAAAGGCACTGCTGCTTTAATGTAATTCTCTTCATCCGTTCGCCCTGTGCGGCAGAGCGACAAATAGAAATGTTCGGGGAAATATTGTTGATAGAAAGCGGTCAGGTTTTCCGCTTCTTTTGCATTTTCTTTGAGTAAAGCTTTGCCTACATCGCCCAAACGCCCGCCAGAAATGACAATCACGCCCTCATTGTATTCGGTCAGCCACTCTTTTTCCACTACGGGCAGGTCGACATAGCCCTGCTGGTAGGCCTTAGAAAGGAGCATCGTAATGTTGTGATAGCCTGTGTTGTTTTTGGCAAGTAAAGTGAGCTCGTCCAGCTCTTCAGTTTCTGGTATGGCACGTACGAGAATATC
>NZ_JAHAHT010000087.1 GCF_018373095.1 Haemophilus parahaemolyticus | reverse complement strand
TACCATATTACCCATCGCACCGCCAACAGATTGTAATGCAAGAACCAATGTTGCTGAAATACCTGTTATTTCTGCTGTCGATAATTGCACACTACCGAAAGTTAAGTTAGAAACAGTATTTGAGCCAGAGAAGAATGCCCCTACCGCACCTAAATATGAAGCAAAGATAGTCCAGTACTCACCTGTCGCATGAGCAAAACTACGACCGATGATTTTCACCATTGACTCATCTCCACCTACTAACATTAAGTTTACCATAATTAACGCACCAATTAATGCGATAAATGGATTGCGAACTTGTTTAAAACTGCTTGAGAAGATGCCTTTCACATTGCTTGATGACATCGAGAATACAGGAATAGCAATCAATACGGTAATTACGAATGGAATTAACGCTGGCACGTAAAGCAATTTATAACTTGCGTTCATTCCCGTACCGAAAATATTTTTCAGACTGAAAATCAAACCTTCACTCACTTCAAAGTGACCTAATGAACCAATTTGTGCTCCGAACCATTCGGTTGCATTGTTCATCATTGCTTTGAACGGCAATTGTTTTACTCGCGTGATAATTAAAAATCCAATGAGTAAGCCTGTTGGAAATAATGCTTTAGCTACTTCTTTACTACTTACAGCATTTCCATCTAAGGTATTTTCTACTTTCGCTAGACCTACACCTTTATTAGCTAATAAGATCGATATAAACATACCAATTGCACCACCCACTAATGATGGGAATTCATAGTTTACTTGTGCTAAAAAGAAATAAGGCACTACGCACGCAAAGATACTTAAATAGATGAATACGAGATTCTGACGAATTTCTTTCCAAGTTACAATGAAGCTTAATGCAATTACAGGAATGACCAATGCAGCGAAACCGTGAACAGTTGCTGTAATTGAACCAATTTCTAAAATTTGATCTTCAGCTAAATTTAATGGACCAAAACCAAACCATGTTGGTGTACCTACTGCACCGAATGATACAGGTACAGAGTTCATAATTAAGGCTAAAATTGCTACGCGAATTGGGTTAAAACCTAATCCCACTAAAATTGGAGCCGCTATGGCTGCTGGGGTACCGAAACCACTTGCACCTTCAATCATAAATGCAAACGCCCAGCCAATAATCATCAATTGTGCTACAGGGTTAGGGTTAATATTACCTAACCATTTGCGTAAGGTGTTAGTTACACCAGAGACTTCTGAGAATCGGTTAAATAAAATTGCACCAAAAATAACGGTTACAGGCGTTAATACCTCTACCGTTGCCGAAGCAATTTTTGCACTAATAATAGAAACATCAGTTGCAAAAAAGACTAAATGAATAATTAATACTACTGCTGCAATCCAAGGTAGAGCAACATAAGATGGAAGAGCATTACGTTTTACCATTAAGTAAATCAATAATACGATTGGGAAAATACTAAGAAATAGAGCCATAAGGTTCACCTACAAAAAAGAAATATTTTTTTCTGATAGCAATTGCTAGTCGGGATTGATTGTAAACAACTTATTAAATAAAGATAGGATAATGTTACAGTTTTGTGAATTAGATCACGCTTTTTATATTTAATTGGTTAAAAAATAGATGAAACATTTTCGAGGTAATTCAAAAAAGGTAGCGATTTTTAGCCCAACTAAAGGCTTTTAGCGTTCTTTTAGCATAGGTTTAAAATGAAAGTTATTCATAATAAAGAAAAGAAATTTTCAACTTGAATAAAGTGAAAGTTTGTTACAATTCTTATAACAGAGTTAAATAACAACAAAGGATTTTTTATGTCTCACCTTTTTCCCAATGCACAACCTCGCACTTCTGCACCATTTCGTTTTGATATTGTTGGCAGCTTCTTACGCCCTGAAGCATTAAAACATGCTCGTCATCAATGCAGTTGTGGCGATATTTCTTGTGCAGATTTAACTCAAGTGGAAGATCACGAGATTGCAAAATTAGTTGAACAACAAAAAGCGGTAGGTTTACACGCAATAAGCGATGGCGAATTTCGCCGTACATTCTGGCACTTAGATTTCTTGAGTGCCCTTGACGGTGTAGAAGAAGTGGATGCAGAAAAATTCTCAGTACAATTCAAACATCACAACGTTCGCCCAAAAACATTGAAAATCGTGGATAAAATCGGCTTTTCCGAAAGCCATCCATTTGTAGAGCATTTCCGTTCGTTACAAAAATTAGCGGGCGAAACCGAAGTGAAATTAACCATTCCTTCACCATCAATGTTGCATTTAATTACTAACGTACGTGCAACGGATTATGTTGCGATTCCACATTACGAAAACAACAACCAACAACTCTTAGATGATATTGCAGATGCTTACATCAATGCAATGCAGATTTTCTACCAATTAGGCTGCCGTAATCTTCAATTAGACGATACCAGTTGGGGCGAATTTTGTGCAGAAGATAAACGCAAAGCCTATCAAGAGCGTGGTTTCGATTTAGATCAAATCGCTAAAGATTACGTGTATATGGTAAACAAAATCATTGATGCGAAACCTGCTGATCTTGCGATTACGATGCATATCTGTCGCGGTAACTTCCGTTCAACATGGTTCTCAGCGGGCGGCTATGAGCCTGTGGCGGAAACGTTGTTTGGCACTTGCCGTGTGGATGGTTTCTTCCTTGAATACGACAGTGATCGTTCGGGTGATTTTAAACCATTACGCTTTATTAAAGATCAGCAAGTGGTGCTTGGTTTAGTGACATCAAAAAGCGGTGAATTAGAAAATCGTGATGAGATCATTGAACGAATTAAAGAAGCAACGCAATATGTGGATATAAACCAACTTTGCTTAAGCCCACAGTGTGGCTTTGCCTCAACTGAGGAAGGAAATATCTTGACCGAAGAACAACAATGGGCGAAACTTGCATTTATTCGAGATATCGCCCGCGATGTTTGGGGTGAGTAATCTTCACTTATTTTTAGGGCGGACGTTAGTCCGCCATTTTTATTATTTAATTGGCGGACTAACGTTCGCCCTACGTTAATATGCAACTAACCCTCCCTCCACTTAGCTTATATATCCACATTCCTTGGTGCGTGCAAAAATGCCCTTACTGCGATTTTAATTCGCACGCTCAAAAAGGCATCATTCCCGAAGCTGAATACATCAAACACTTACTTGCAGATTTATCGCAAGATTTAACCGCTTACCGCGAGGCGATTAGTAATCGAAAAATCCACTCCATCTTTATTGGAGGCGGGACACCAAGTCTCTTTTCTGCAGAAGGAATTGGGCATCTATTGCTCAAAATTCAACAACAAATCCCATTTGAAGAGGGCTTAGAAATTACACTTGAAGCCAATCCAGGTACTGCAGAAACAGAGCGTTTTATCGGTTATGCAAAAGCAGGCGTAACCCGAATTTCAATGGGCATTCAAAGTTTTGAGCCTGAAAAATTGCTGAAATTAGGGCGTATTCACAATAGCCAAGAGGCGAAACAAGCGGTTAAATTTGCTCAAAATGCAGCAAACTTTGGCTTAAAGAGCTTTAATATTGACTTGATGCACGGCTTGCCAAACCAATCGGTAAAACAGGCATTGGAAGATTTAAAACAAGGCATTGCGTTAAACCCGCCACATCTTTCGTGGTATCAACTTACGATTGAACCGAATACGATGTTCTACTACCGCCAACCCATTTTGCCTGATGATGATGAGTTGTGGGATATTTTCGAACAAGGTCATCAACTGCTGACTGAAGCAGGCTACGAGCAGTATGAAACTTCCGCCTATGCAAAAAAAGGTTACCAATGTCGGCACAACTTGAACTACTGGCGTTTTGGCGATTATTTGGCAATTGGTTGCGGTGCTCATGGTAAAATTAGTTACCCAACGGGCGAAATCTACCGTTTTAGCAAAACCAAGCACCCGAAAGGTTATATGCGAGGCGAATACTGTTATTCACAAGAACAGATTGCTCCAGAAGATCGCCCGTTCGAGTTCTTTATGAACCGATTCCGTTTGCTTGAGGCTGTACCTAAAGCGGAATTTGAGCAATACACGGGGTTGTCTGCTGATCTGGTTAAACCTAAAATGGATTGGGCATTAAGTCAAAATTACATTACCGAAACAGCAACTCACTGGCAAATTACCCAGCACGGCAAGTTATTCTTAAATGAACTGCTGGAGAAGTTTTTGGATTAATTGACAAAAAATTTAAGAAAATAACCGCTTGTGATAAGATACAAGCGGTTTATTTATAGCTGGAATTTACAAATATCTACTTAGCTCCCCTCTTTACCTACAGCGTTTTTTACAGAGGGGAGTTATACGGAACTCACAAAAAATGAATACACTACAAGCAGGCGATTTAGCACCACAATTTACTCTTCTTAATCAAAACGAACAATCTATTTCTCTTGCTCAATTTGCGGGCAAAAAAGTCCTTGTTTATTTTTATCCTAAAGCCCTTACCCCTGGTTGTACTACTCAGGCTTGCGGATTGCGTGATAGTCGTACGGAACTTTCTGAATTGAATGTAGAAGTACTCGGCATTAGTCCCGATCTTCCAAAAAAATTGGCTCAATTTATCGAGAAAAAAGAGCTGAATTTTACTTTACTTTCCGATCCTGATCACCAAATTGCTGAGGCTTTTGGCGTATGGGGTGAAAAAAAATTTATGGGCAAAATCTATGATGGTATCCACCGCATTAGCTTTTTAGTAAACGAACAAGGCGTAATTGAAAAAGTGTTCGATAAATTCAAAACCAGCGAACACCACCAAATTGTGGTCGATTACCTAAAAGGAACAAAATAATGGCACATAAAGCGATTTTTCTCGACCGCGACGGCACCATCAATATCGATCACGGTTATGTACATAAAATCGATGATTTTCAATTTATTGAAGGTGTGGGCAAAACGTTAAAACAATTGCAAGATAAAGGTTATTTACTCGTGTTAGTGACTAACCAATCGGGCATTGCCCGCGGTTATTTCACCGAAGAACAATTTACCCAATTGACAGAATGGATGGATTGGTCATTAGATGAAGATTATGGCGTGGTACTAGATGGCATTTATTACTGTCCACATCACCCAGAGGGTAAAGGCGAATATCGTGAAGATTGCAATTGCCGTAAACCGAAAGCGGGAATGTTCTTACAGGCGATTAAAGATTTAAATATTGATCCTGAAAAATCTTATATGGTGGGCGATAAATTAGAAGATCTGCTCGCTGCTGAAAATGCAGGCGTAAAAACAAAAGTACTGGTGAAAACAGGCAAAGAGATCACCGAAGCAGGACGCGAAAAAGCTGATTTAGTGCTTGATAGTTTGGTGGATTTGGTCAGGTTTGTGAAATAGCTTTGTGATGAGCACTTGTAAATATTTCAAAAATTTTATCATTTCCTTCCATATCCAAGTGGTCCGATTTTTAGTATAATTTACTCTCAGTTGTCGAAAGATAACCAATTTGTTTTTATTATCACAACTGAGAAACTTCCATGAACAATCAAACCATTAGCAGACCGAAACAAGCCTTTGTTGGCTTACAAATGCTCTTTGTCGCTTTCGGTGCTTTAGTGCTAGTTCCGTTAATCACGGGGCTTGATCCAAACACCGCCCTGCTTACTGCAGGTGTCGGTACTCTCCTTTTCCAACTCTGTACCAAACGTAAAGTACCTATTTTTCTCGCTTCTTCTTTCGCTTTTATCGCTCCAATTCAATACGGTGTGCAAGCGTGGGGGATTGCTGTTACTATGGGCGGATTAGCTTGTACGGGCTTGGTTTACCTTTGTTTAAGTAGCCTGGTCAAATGGAAAGGGGCTCAAATAATGGACAGAATTTTTCCGCCTGTTGTTGTTGGCCCTGTTATCATCATCATTGGTTTAGGATTAGCCCCTGTTGCAGTGGATATGGCATTAGGTAAAAATACAAATGGTGCTATTTCACAAGATACTGCAATGCTTGTCTCAATGGTTACTTTAATCACTACTGTCATTGTTGCCGTCTTTGCTAAAGGTTTGATGAAACTCGTACCGATTATGTTCGGTATTGTTGTGGGCTATTTGTTATCTCTTTTTCTAGGTATTGTAGACTTCACTCCCGTGCAAAATGCGTCATGGTTTGACGTGCCGACCATTACTTTCCCAGAGTTCCGCTTAGATGCGATTTTATATTTGCTTCCCATTGCGATTGCTCCAGCAGTTGAACATGTAGGTGGCATTATGGCAATCAGCTCTGTAACGGGTAACGACTTTTTGAAAAAACCAGGTTTACATCGTACATTATTGGGAGATGGTATCGCTACTTCTGCCGCTTCATTTCTTGGTGGACCACCAAATACAACCTATGCTGAGGTAACAGGTGCGGTAATGCTGACTAAAAACTTCAACCCAACGATTATGACTTGGGCGGCTTGTTGGGCAATTGCCATTTCATTCTGTGGTAAAGTCGGGGCGTTCTTACAAACGATTCCAGGCATAGTGATGGGAGGCATTATGATGCTTGTATTTGGCTCTATCGCTGCGGTAGGAATGAGTACCTTAATCAAAGCCAAAGTCGATATGGGAGAAGCTCGCAACCTTGTCATTGTTTCAGTCGTGATGACCTTTGGTATTGGTGGTATGCTTATCAATGTAGGCGAATTTTCACTTAAAGGTATTAGCCTTTGTGCAATCGCTGCAATTCTAATGAATTTAGTCTTGCCAAAAGCAGCTGCACAATCTACAGAGTAATTTTATCTAAAATTAAGCGATCTATTTCTGGATGTAATAGACAAAACATTTGAGAAAATAGACTTTAATTTTATCATTAAAAAATTATATAGCAAATGCACAAAACAATTGCTAAATGGTTCTTGAAACGCCAAATGAGCTCGTCGAACCATTGCCGAAAGAGCTTCTAAGCATTAGTTTTGTGCATTTTAGATGCTTATTTTTAACCATCTTTATGCTAAAATAGCCTGCTCTTATTCCCCATTAGTACGGGAAATAATGCGCATTGCAAATCAGACTAAGAAATTGACCGCTTGCAAGCGGTTTTTTCTTTCGAATTTTTTTCAAATTTAACAAGTAGCCTGTCGTATGGGTTACCACTGTAAGGATAAAAAAATGCCAATTATTACTTTACCAGATGGCTCACAACGCCAATTTGACAATCCTATTTCTGTTTTAGAAGTTGCCCAATCTATCGGTACGGGTCTTGCCAAAGCGACTATCGCGGGTCGTGTAAACGGTGAACGCCGTGATGCGTGCGATATTATCGATCAAGATGCAACATTAGAAATCATTACTGCAAAAGATGAAGACGGTTTAGAAATTATCCGCCACTCTTGTGCTCACTTGCTCGGCCACGCCATTAAACAATTATTCCCTGATGTGAAAATGGCAATTGGCCCAACGATTGAAAACGGCTTCTATTATGATGTGGATTTAGATCGCTCTTTAACCCAAGAAGATATTGATGCGATTGAAAAACGTATGCTTGAGTTGGCAAAAACCAACTATGATGTAGTGAAAAAACGTGTGAGCTGGCAAGAAGCACGTGATACCTTCGAGCAACGTGGCGAGCCATACAAAATGGCAATTTTAGATGAGAATATCGAACGCACAGCAACGCCTGCGTTATATCATCACCAAGAATATATTGATATGTGCCGTGGTCCACATGTACCAAATATGCGTTTCTGCCACCACTTCAAACTTCAAAACGTGGCGGGGGCTTACTGGCGTGGCGACAGCAAAAATAAAATGTTGCAACG
>NZ_JAHAHT010000086.1 GCF_018373095.1 Haemophilus parahaemolyticus | reverse complement strand
AGAGCGTGCCTTAAGTCTTGGCATTAACCTACAATGGCTTCGCTTGAAAACATTGATTTTGGTTGCTGTAATGACCGCAACTGCCATCAGTTTTGTTGGTATCATTGGCTTTATCGGCTTGGTTGCTCCACACGTGGCACGAATGCTGTTGGGTGAAGATCAACGCTTCTTCCTCCCTGGTGCAATGCTGATTGGTGCTGCGTTCTTATCGGTGGCATCGGTCTTATCGAAAGTGATTATCCCAGGGGCACTATTCCCTGTTGGCATTATCACCTCGTTTGTCGGCGTGCCATTCTTCTTCTGGATTGTCTTAACGAAACGGTAACAAGCGGTCAAATTTATGTTGAAACTTACAAATTTATACATCAAACGCGGTTCGCAATTTGTTGCCGAAGATTTCAATCTTACGCTTGAAAAAGGCAAAATTTATAGCATTCTCGGACCAAACGGTGCAGGCAAATCTTCACTGATGAAAGCTATTTTTGGTGAAGTGCCTTTCGATGGCAATATTCAATTTGGTGATGAAAAGCTGACCAAACGCCATTTGCTTGATTGGCGCAAACGTTTTGGCTATATGCCGCAAGACACCCAAGTGGAAGCTTCGCTAACAGCACTGGAAGTGGTGTTGCTTGGCAAAATGGACGCCCTACATATGCATATCAGCGATGAGCTATTGGCGGAAGTAGCAAGCATTATGGAAAAATTAGGCATTGCTCATCTTGCCCATCGCGATGTGATGCGATTAAGCGGTGGACAACGCCAAATGGTGATGTTCGCCCAAGTATTGCTGCGTAACCCTGAAATATTGATGCTCGATGAGCCTGTCAGTGCCTTGGATATGCACCATCAGCTTAATCTGCTCGAACACGTGGTCGAATACACCCGTAAAAATCAGCTGATTACTATTATGGTGTTGCACGATTTAAGCCTTGCTGCCCAATTCTCCGATGAAATTATCTTAATTGGACAAGGCAAGGTGCACGGTTTCGGTTGTGCTAAAGAGGTGCTGCAAGCCGATTTAATCAGCCGTTTGTATAACGTTGAGATTGAAATTTTATATGACAGTACCGGACAACCGGTGATTCGTCCGTTACGTCATTCGCATTAGGAGTAAAAAATGAAAAAAGTATTATTAGCAACCTTACTCGCTTTTTCAGGCTCTGTGTTGGCTGCAGATCACGAAGTTAAAATGTTAGATAACGGTAAAGGTGGTGGTATGGTGTTTGAACCGGGCTTTTTAAAAGCGGAAGTTGGCGATACGGTCACTTTCGTGCCGACTAATAAAGGTCATTGGGTGCAAAGTAAAACAGTGCCAGAAGGCGCAGAGAAATTCCTCTCGAAAGAAGATGAAAAATTTAGTTTAACGCTCACCCATGAGGGCGTCTACGTATATGTTTGCCCTCCTCATCGTATGATGAATATGAGCGGTATTATCCAAGTAGGCAAACCGACCAATTTAAAAAACGCGGCCAAAGAAGTTGAAAAAATTGAGAAGCGTACCACAGAGCATAAAGGTCGTTTATTTGAATATCTTGAGCAAGTGAAATAAGGAGATGACAATGAAAAAGCAGTATTTTAAACATCTTATTGCCAGCACGTTACTATTTGCTGGAGTTTCGGCGCAAGCGGAAGTAAAAGTATTACAAGATGTCTTAGATCGCCAAGTAAAAGTTGATGTACCGGCGAAACGTATCGTGCTTGGCTTTTATTATCCGGATTATATTGCCGCAACCGGTTCGGAGAATTTCAAAAATGTTGTCGGCATTTCGCGTGAGTTTTGGGAAAAATTTAACCCCGGTAGCTGGGCTTTATTTAGTAAAGCGTTACCGAATTTAGCGGAAATGGCAGATATCGGTAATATCAATACCGGGACGTTCTCATTGGAAAAAACCTTGGCGTTAAAACCGGATGTATTGGTGTTAGCCGATTGGCAATATCAAACAATCGCTGCCGATATTCCTCGCATCGAACAAGCTGGTATTCCGATTGTTGTAGTGGATTTCAATGCACAAACCGTAGCGAAACACACGAAAAGTATCCAACTTTTCGGACAACTCGCCGGTACGGAAATACGTGCAAATCAAATCGCAAATGAATATAAACAAGGAATTAAAGCGATCCAACAACGTGTGGCGGCAAGCGGTCAAAAACCACCGAAAATTTACGTGGAATTTGGTAATAAAGGTCCAGCGGAATATAGCTTCACTTTCGGTAAAAATATGTGGGGAGCGATTGCGAATATGGTTGGTGGCGACAATATTGCTGCACCGTTTATTGAAAACTGGGGGCCGATTAATCCGGAGCAATTTTTAGCGTCTAATCCGGAGGTGGTGATTATTTCCGGTACGGAAATGGGTACCGATAAGAATGCCGAAATTATGGCGATGGGGATTAATATCAGTGAAGCAGATGCACAAAAACGCCTTGCCGGTTTTACTCAGCGTGCCGGTTGGTCGAACGTATCGGCGGTGAAAAAAGGCAATATATATGGGATTTATCACACAGCATCTCGTTCGATTACCGACTTAGCCAGTGTGCAATTTATGGCGAAAACGCTTTATCCTGAACAGTTTAAAGATATTGATCCGGAGAAAACTTATTTGGATTTTCACCGTCAATATCTGCCGGTTGTACCGCAAGGCACATTTTTTATTAAGTTAAAATAACCTGTTAATCTCACGGCAAGCGGGCTTTGGCTCACTTGCCTTTTTTGAGCCGATTATGATGTCACATTCGATAGCCTGTGCAAAAGATTACCCCAAATCAACCGCTTGTAAACCTCTCTGAATATGGCGAAGTTCTGCTTCAGCCTTACATTCCTGAAGTAGCTGAGGTTGGTGAAACCAGCCTGATTTTCTTTAACGGCAACTTCAGCCACGCCATTCGCCGTCAACCACAAGCTGGGGATTTCCGAGCAAATTCGGCTTATGGTGTGCAGATTTCTGCTCAATCAGTAGATGAAAACATTATTTCGCAAGCCCAGAATGTGTTAAGCAAATTGCCTGAAAAACGGGATATGCACGCGTAGACGGCACGATTATTGGTGACCAATTTCTGCTCAACGAATTGGAGCTGATTGAATCTGCACTTTATTTAGATAAAGCGCTCGGTTCTGCCCAAGGTTTTGCGAAAGCGTTAAAATCCCGCATTTATGATATAAATCAAGGTAAATAGATGAAGGTTGTGGATAATTGATATTATCTATTTTCTTTCGTAGGGGGTATTGCACACGCCCCTATACACAAACAACTCAGTTGTGACGATATTTTATTATTTCGAGTGATTTCTCTATGAAAATGCGATTTTCTTCCCTATTTTCCTCGCTCATTTTGAGCTTGTCGTTTGCAATATTTTCCCCAAATTCAACCGCTTCCCCTTATTCTTACACGCCAGAAAGTCTGCCGTTGTATGCAGATGAAGCCCTTTCCAAACCCATTGGCGAACTAGAAGCAGGCGTGCCAGTAAAACTGGTGCAAACCACGCAAAATGCTGATCAACTTGAGCTGGAAATGTGGCGAAAAACCAAAGGGTTTGGGCGAATTTGGTATAACCAATTTGCCAAACATATTACCGATGCAGTGTTTGATAAAACCTTCACGCAAAACGCTGCCAATTTTGAGGTGTTGGAGAACAAAGAAGATCCGCTCACGGGTTTAATTTGGCAGAAAGTCAAAACAAAAGTTTGGGCGAAAAAATCGAAACTTAGCCAAAATCTCACCGCATTCTGGGCGAATGCAGAAAGCACTTTCAAAACTGAATGCAGCGTTTGCCACAAACAGCGCGATCCGAAAATGCACGATGCGAATGAGTGGGTAGCAGTCTTTAATGGCATGGTAGGCTTTACCGATATGGACAAACCGCAACAAAAACAAGTGCTTCGTTATTTACAATTACACGCTGCTGATGCGTCAAAATAGGAATTTGTATGTCTTCTCTTGAATTTTCACGTCGCCAATTTTTACAAAAAATGTCGCTGATGACGGCAAGCCTTGCGATGCCTTCATTCCTTGTTCCGCGTGAGGCAAAAGCAAACGGAACAAAAACGCCTGATGAATGGAAAATGACTGGCTGCCAATGGGGTGCAGTTCGTGCCAAAGTGGTCGATGGCAAACTCGCTGAAATTAAACCCTTTGAATTTGATAAACACCCGACTGAAATGATCCAAGGCATCAAAGGTATTTTGTATGGCGAATCTCGCGTGCGTTATCCGATGGTACGATTAGACTGGCTCAAAAACCGAGAAAAAAGCGACCGCTTGCAACGGGGCGACAACCGCTTTGTTCGCGTCAGTTGGGATGAAGCACTCAATCTTTTCTATCAAGAACTGGAACGCATCCAGCAAAATTACGGCCCTTGGGCACTTCACACTGCCAATGTCGGCTGGCGTTCTTCGGGGCAATTCCACAGCTGCGGTAATCATATGATCCGAGCCATTGCGATGCACGGGCATAGTGTTGGTACGGTGGGCGATTATTCCACAGGGGCTGGACAAACCATTCTGCCGTATGTACTGGGTTCAACCGAGGTTTATTCACAAGGTACATCGTGGGAGATCATTTTAAAAGAGACCGAAAACCTGATCTTCTGGGCGAACGATCCAATCAAAAATCTACAAGTAGGCTGGAACTGCGAAACGCACGAGGCTTATGCCTATTTTGAGCAGTTAAAAGAGAAAGTGAAGAACAACGCGATCAACGTGGTGTGTGTTGATCCTGTGAAAAGCAAAACGCAAAATTATTTGGGCTGCGACCATTTTTACGTAAACCCACAAGCGGATATGCCGTTTATGTTGGCAATCGCCCATACACTTTACACTGAGAATTTATACGACAAAGCCTTCCTCGATGTTTACACTCTTGGTTTTGAGAAATTCGTGCCTTATTTGCTGGGTGAAACCGAAGATAAAATCGCTAAAACGCCAGAGTGGGCTGCACCAATTTGTGGCGTTTCTGCCGAGAAAATCCGCGAATTTGCACGGATGTTGGCAGGAAAACGCACCCAACTGATTTTTGGCTGGGCAATCCAACGCCAACAACACGGCGAGCAACCTTATTGGATGGGTGCAGTGTTAGCTGCGATGTTGGGACAAATTGGCTTGGCTGGCGGCGGTGTGAGTTATGCTCACCATTACAGTTCGGTAGGCGTTTCAAGTTCTGGGGCTTCAATGCCAGGCTCCTTCCCATCGAATTTAGATGAAGGGCAAACACCGAAATACAACAACAAAGATTACCAAGGTTATAGCGAAGTCATCCCTGTGGCTCGCACCACTGATGCATTACTTCACGCGGGTGAAACCATTGATTACAACGGCAAAAAAATCACCTACGCCCCATACAAAATGGCGATTTTTTCAGGCTGTAACCAGTGGAGTCGCCAATCGCAATTGAACAAAATGAAGCAAGCCTTCCAAAAATTGGAAACTGTGGTTTCGCTTAATTACAGCTGGACGGCAACTTGCCGTTTCTCCGACATCGTGCTACCTGCTTGCACGCCATTTGAACGTAACGACATCGACGCCTATGGCTCTTACAGCAACCGTGGGATATTAGCGATGCACAAATTGGTTGAGCCGATGTATGAAGCCCGAACTGATTTTGAGATCTTCAAAGGATTATGCGAACGTTTTGGCAAAGCGGAAGAATATTGCCGCGGAATGAACGAAATGGAATGGGTGGAACGCCTCTACCGTGATTGTCGTAACGCCAACCGTGGCAAGTTTGAAATGCCACCGTTTGAGGAGTTTTGGAAAACAGGCTACGTGCTTTTCCCTGAGGGCAAACCTTGGGTACGCCATGCTGATTTCCGCGAAGATCCTGAATTGCACGCCCTTGGTACGCCATCAGGCTTTATCGAAATTTACAGCCAAAAAATCGCCAGCTATGGCTATACGGATTGCAAAGGGCATCCAATGTGGTTCGAAAAAGCCGAACGCTCACACGGTGGACCAAATTCAGAACGCTACCCGTTCTGGATGCAATCAGCTCACCCCGACAAACGCTTGCATTCTCAGCTGTGCGAAGCGAAAAACTTACGTGATACATACAGTGTAAAAGGGCGTGAACCGTTCTATATGAACCCGCAAGATGCAGCGAAACTTGGTATTCAAGACGGCGATTTAGTGCGTGTTTACAACGACCGCGGGCAAGTGTTAGTAGGGGCAGTATTATCGGATAACTTCCCAACGGGTGTAGTGCGTTTGCAAGAAGGGGCGTGGTTCTCACCGCTTGATGAAAAAGTTGGCTCAATTGACACCTATGGCTGCCCAAATACCTTAACGTTAGATATTGGAGCATCTAAACTCTCGCAAGCCACCTGTGTCAGCACTTGCTTAGTTAATGTGGAAAAATGGCAAGGCGAAGCTCCTGAGCCGAACGGCTTTAGTGGCCCGAAAATCGTGGAGCGAGCGTAATGTTCCAAAAAGAAGAGTACCAATTTATCTATCGCTGGTTTAGCAATATACTCGGACGGGAACTTACCGATGCACAGTTGCAAAGCTTACAAGCGGGCGAATTTACCCCGTTTTTTGCCTTTTTGAAAGAAGCGGGCTTTGCTGCTGAAATCGCACAGCTTGAAACGGCACTTACCAGCTTGCAGCTTCACCCACACGCCCGTTTAGAGCTTGCCGCCGATTTTGCCGAATGCTTTTTGCTAGAAGGAAAAATCAGTGCAATGCCTTATGCTTCCGCTTATTTAGCAGGCGAGGAACTGACGTCAAACTTGCAAAAAATGGATGATTATTTCACAGAATTTGGCTTGCAAACCAACCGCCAAGTGAATGAACCGAGCGATCATCTTTGCGCCTATTTGGAAATTTTGCTTAAGCTTGTTGAGCAAAAAACGCTTGCTGAACAACGTCAATTTATCCGCGAACAGCTGCAAACGTGGCTGTCGAAGATGGCAGAAAAATTGGCAAAAATTCCCCTTCAAAATCAGTTTTACCCAGCACTATTTTCGTTGCTATGTAAGATTTTGGTATGGCACGGGCAGCAGAATTAGGAAGGCTATAATTTACCTAGGCAATATCTGTTACGCTGATAGTTTAAACTTTCTAGTTACAATGTTTGTGCAATTACCAGTTATAGACAGCCACTAGAGTGAGTTTCAGGGATTTAGTAGAAAGAGATAAAATTAGATTTAACAATAAAATGATTGTGTTACTAAATAAACCTGTAAAGCGTTGCAGCACAAGGCGTAAGGCTATTTTAGTCACACGGAAATTTGCTCTATAAAAGTTATGTTCCTATCTGTGTTACTAAAATTCAAGGATTCAGCAGGTTCTAATAGGTACGCTTAGGACAATAAAAAAGCCTCAAACCGTTGTAGCTCAAGGCTTTATAGGTTCATTTTGAACCGCTTGGGTTTTCGATTTGGTGCTGGGGTCATCTGAATTACATGTCACAAACCCTCTAATTATAAAGAAGTATCTAAATTCAAACTTTACCGATGTTACTTTCAGTGTTACTAAAAGGAGAAATCACAAGGAAATTGGCAGGTTTTTTTAGGTTATCCAAACCCCTTAATCAATTTATAGATTGGTTTTAACTTTACTTTAGGGGCTGACGTAGATTAGCAGTTAGGCTAGGCTACGAAAATGCAGATAACCAATTGTAAATTAAGCAAGAGAGTTCAAAAGAAACTACTTGAATTTTTTGTACTCCAAGTTACCTCCCGCTCCGCTGCCGATATTTTGGGCATTCAGCCCAACTCCGCTATTCTGCTCTACCGCAAAATTCGTATGGTTATCAGCCATTATCTGGCCTTGGT
>NZ_JAHAHT010000085.1 GCF_018373095.1 Haemophilus parahaemolyticus | reverse complement strand
TAACCTTTTTACATAGAGCGATTCGCCGAAGCTAAACACGTAAGCCCATCCCCTCCGACAGATTGAGCGGAAGCCGTTGAGCCTTGCAAGCGGTTAAAAATGTCTAATTTTTCACTTCCTTATAAGCCACAGAAACTAATTCACCCACACCCGATTTTTTACCATCTCTTAGCGTTTCTTTGTAGGCTAATCGAATGGGTTGACGGCTTTCGTCAGGGATAACTAATTCATTTGTTAAGATATCTTTCTCGAATTGCTGAAGTTTCTCTACTTTCACTTTTAAGGTAAAAATGATGCCGTCTTTACGCTGAGCGGTAATACTTAATGTATCGCCAAGTGTGCCGATTCTTTCCAAACCTTTGATATAAAAATCGCCTGCAGTATCATTAGTAACTCTTTCTGTAATTGCTTTATCTTTGTATTTTTTGAGTTCATCACCGCTTGCAGTGGTTGATTGCACCGTTGCCTCAGTCACAGCGGAATCTTTAGCAATTTGTTTCATAAAACCTTCAGAGGCAAGTTCCCCACGCTTTTCTAGCTCCTCACTAAAAATCGTTCTACTTTCATTGGCTTTTTCTGCCATTAAGGCTTGAATGGTTTCTTGCTGTTGCTTATTGAGTTCCACAAACGCTTGAGCTTGATTTGCCATCATCTCTTTGGTGTTATCTGACAGTTTTTCTGCAATCGCCACTTGGGCTTTTGTCTCTTCTGCTTGCGTTTGGAAATATTGATAGCCTAAAAAGCTAACTGTGCCACCTAACACGCCAATATAGGCGATAAAGGCAACAAGTTGTTTCCAACCATTCATACTTTTTAAGGTGTCGTTCATATTCGTAAAAAAGCTATTGGCAATATTCTCTGCAGAACCTTCACCATCGGATGAACCCTCTGCAATTTTAATCACAACATCGAACTGCTCGCGGTCTTTCTCAGTCAGGCGACGCAGATCGGGCTTACCATATTTTACTATACAAATTGCACGAAATATCTCGTCGGTAAAATCTTTTAAGCCATCAATTAAATAAGAAGTGACGGTGGAATGGTATTTATCGCCCCCTTTTACATTGAAATGTAAAACGGGCCAATTTTCAAAACGGGCAGGCGGAAAAGCAAAGTTAGGTTGTTCTAAATCGCATTCGGTGAGCAATTTTTGAATGTATTGCTCAAAGGCTTGTTCGCTATTAATAACAAACACACTTTCTAAAGGCTGAGTGGTCATAGGTTATCTCCCGATAGTGATGCTTCCATTGGCGATATTGTCTGCTTGGCTATTATTAACAGTCATGGTGCTTCCACCCTGCCCACTCGCTCCGCCCCCTTGTGCAAGATTGCCTACAAAAACCACCGCTTGTAATTGTTGTTTGTCGTCCAACTCATTAAATGCAGTGAGTAGCATTTTTTCCGTTGCTTTTAATGCTTGAGTTTTGTCTTTGCCATAAATAAGCCAATCTAGCGAAAGATTATGGTTCTGGGCAAAAGTTAAAATCATGTCAATCGGCATATTGTTGCGATTTTTCCAATTTGAAAAGGTTGTTTGAGCAACTCCTAATTCTTCGATCAAAGCCTTGTCATTTTCTTTTCCTAAAACTTCTTTCATTCGTTCAATAATTAAGCGAACAGAAAATTTTTCCATTTTTCTTTCCTTTTTGGGGTTGAAATATCACAAATTGGGTTGTATTATTCACAACAACAAGAAGCACAGCGATGCAAAATGAAGCAAAGCAATGCAAATAGAAAAATACCACAAAGCGAGGAGTTTTAAAAGTGAGTGAAATCAACGAAAAATTAGAGAAGCAGACAGGAAAAGAATTTCAGACGAGAATTCCTGCAGATCTTACAAAAAGAACAAAAGATTTAGCCATAAAAGAGAGACGCAAGATGGCGCCAATGATTGCGATTTTGTTAGAAGAAGCACTGGAAGCAAGAGGGGTGTAGGAATGAGTGAACAAGAACTCAAACAACTCAGAGACGTCGCAGAATGCGGAAGTTATGAGGCGTATTTGCAGGTTAAAACGGAAGGAAAATCAATGAAAGATAAAACATTTAAAGAAAAAAGCCTTGAGTGGTTAGGCAGCACAATGAGCGAGGAACAGCTCGCTACAGCCAGTTATCTTTTTAAATATATTGAGAATTATGGCTTGGAAGCCACAAAAGCAGAAATTGCGTTTGAACGTGCCAAACGCAATTTGCTAGAGGCTTATGAGCGTAAGTTGGATTTAATCACAAAGTAAGACGAATAGCCTTTGTGTGAGCCCCACTCCCAAGCTAAATCTGTGTAGCCGTGTTTGTTCATAAAGTTGTTGAAGTCTTGCAGGTCGGTAAGTCCCTCTTCACAAGTGACCACACGATACACTTTGCCGTTGTGTTCAATCGCCATATGAAAAACCTCATCTGCATACTTAACGGCTTGATTTTCAACAAATGCGGTAATTTCCGCATCAATAGCAGGCAGTTCAAAAGTGGTTGGGTCAACAAGGTATTTCGATTTCATTTTAGGTTCCTTTTTAAGTTAAACGAAAAGGAAATATAAACAAACCCAGAGAGGTAAGTCAATGAGTGAACAAGAAAAAAGCTCAGCAGTATGGGAATTAAAACAACTTGCAGAATTTGATCACCAAGCCGCAAGAGAAATCTTTACACCGCAAGATGTAAAGATGATGAGCTATGCACTGGCATATATTAAAAAAGCGGGCATAGCCCAGTTTGAAAAAGAACTTGATCAGATTAAGCAGGCTGTTCAAACAGAGAATCATAGCCTTGTTTAGCTTCAAGCTTGGTTAAGCCAAGCGAAAATAGAAAGTTATCACAGCCCACCCATTCGGTTAAGCCTTCTGCAGTGAGGCGACGATATAAAACCCCGTTGTGATAGATGCCAATATAGCAATCTGTTGAGCCGTAAGGGTCCGCCCCTTCCTCTTCAACATATTGCGTGATTTGAGCATCAAATGCAGGCAGTTCAAAGGTGGTTGGGTCTACAAGATATTTAGATTTCATTTTAAGTTCCTTTTTGGTTAAACGGAAAGGAAATATAAACAAATACAGAGAGGTAAGTCAATGAGTGAGAGAGAGAAACAACGCCGTGCATTAAACAAGGCGTTGCGTGAGTTAATCGAGCATTGCGCGATTAGTTTTGGGGCAAGTTCGCCAGATTGTAGTGTTCAACTTTGCCGTTTATATGCTCAACGTAATCAGTTGCAATCGCTTTTTACTCAGTCGGTGATGGCACAGTCAGTTCAATCACTTCATCGGGCAGAATGTCCGAATATACCTTTTCTAGCTGCTCAATCAGAGCCAGTTGGGTTGAGTAATAACGATGGGCATCATTTAGCAGATGATCAGGTGTATTTGGCAGCGTTGAAAGCAACTGACGCGATGATTCAGTCCTTAAGCGAAGTAATTGAAGGTAGTGGTAAAGCGTGGTGCCTTTGTCTGGAACGGATGAAAGAATACGAGCAATCTCTACTTGAGAGTCAAGCAGTTGTTGAGCGTAATGCTCAGCTAATTGTTGGTAAAAAGTGATTTGGTTTTGGGTTTCAGTACTCATTTTAAGTCCTTTTTTAAGTGATGGGGATTGGGAATATAACATAAAACGGAGGGAGGTATGGAGCAACAGCCGTTGATTATTCAGTTGGATACACCGTTTTGCAATCTTGAAGAGTTTGAGCGGCGAACGGGTATTGATAAAGATTGTGCTAGAAAAGCCATTGAAAAGGGCATTATTCCGATTATGCCGAAAAAGAAAGGTGAGCGAACTCTGGTAAATTTGGTGAAGTGGTTTCAATACGCGGCAAGTCAGCCGTATTAGGTAGGTAAGGTAATGGCAAATATCGATCACTTCTGCACAAACTGCGGAAGTAAAAATTTAAGAGTGAGAACATCGGAGAAAGTCGGTCTGTTGGCAATTGATGTGACTTTGTATTGCAACAATTGTGGCACGGAATTAAAAGTGTTGAGCCAGATTACACGGGTTCGCACACCAGTCTATCACGAACGCCCTGAGGCGTTACGCATCAATAAGATTTTGAAAGAGGCTGATTTAAACACGCCAGATTTATTTAATGGCGTGATTGAAGGCGAGAAAGCCCCTCAAAATCAAGACTAATTTTTAATAACAAGCGGTAATTTTTCACGCCTTTTTTGCAAGGCGTGGATTTTTGCACGCTAAATTTAGGAAAAAGGGCAATTTATGAGCAGTTACAGAGTAAGAAAAGCTCGCTGGCAAAAGCGAGTGAAGTTAAGAAAACGTCGTGATGTGTCGTTCTTTTTGGAGCAACGCGTAAAGGCATTGGAGGAGCAAAAAGAGCTAGACCGTGTGGATAGTGAGCAGATTCACGATTTACTGAACCAGTTGGAGATAAAAGTGAATACGCTGACTTATAGCGTGAAAGGTATGCGTTATCGGCTTAAGGTCGCTTATGAGCTGTTAGAACAGCGTTCGTGGTGGCGTATTTGGTGGTTTAAATTTAAGCACTTTTGGAGTTGAGAAATGAAGAACGGTAAACAAAAAACGTGTGTTTGATGTGTTGATGGATTGGTTATGCCAAGTGGGCATTTGGGTGGTGGGGTTTACCCTCGCTTGTTTGTTCAGTGTAGCGTTTGCGTTGTTGCTTGATGTAGCAAAGTGAGGTGTGTGGTGAATACGAAAAATCCAATGAAGAAAGTGGATGAAATCTACAAGGCTGCGATAGAGATTAACGACCTTTCAGAAAAAGCGGGGTTTGCGATGAGCCGTTGTCTTGAAGAGAGATTGAACCCTGTTGAGATGGTCGAGCAAGTGAAAAAAGCGAAAGGTTACTTCGAACGGATGCTTACCGAGATGTTGGCGTTTGAGGTGCGTGATTTTGATGCGTTGATGAAAGCGATTAAGGCAGTAGAGAATCCCGAATCATAGCGAGGTGTGAAATGCGTTCTTTGTTGAATGAGGTAATCAAAAACCGAATTACAAATAACAAAACTTTTTGTCTTGATAAGGCTTCTCAGGTGTGGTGCCGCTTAACGCCTGAATTGCAGGCGGTGATTTTACGCGGGGCAAACATTGCTGGTGAGCCGACTTTTTGGGGCGGTTACAACAGCCAACAAAAACGCATCATCAAGAACACACTGCTGCTTTTCGAAGACATTGTAAATATTAAACACGGCGTTGAGTACGATGCCAAGATTTTAGAAAACCGCATCAATAGAGCGGATTGAGGAAAGAAAGATGTACACCAAGCAAGATTTTAACCGTGCTGCGATTGGGATGAAGGCGGCAAGAGATAACGCCAACACCTGGTTTAATGCCTTTCGTAAAAGCCGTGATATGAACGATTGGCACAATGGGATGCGTTGGGCTAATCAGGCGTTCTATTGGGCGGATGAGCTGAAAAAGATTGGGAGTGAGTTATGCCATTAATTGCAGTGAGTGAGTTTACCTTTGAGTTGGCATTACCTGCCGATCCGTTAGATGGTCAGTCGTGGGTGGTGAGTCGAGGGGGCGAGATGATGGATATTTCCCCCGATTTAGATGAGGCGTTGCATTTGGCGTTTTTACAGTGGAAACGCGAGCACGCACATTTGTTGGCATTGCTCAATCGGGCAAGTAAGGTGAAATTTACGATTAGTCAAAGATGTTAGGTATGCAAGGTCGGAATTACGAAGCAAGAGCAAAAGAGGTGGAAGCTGCACAACGTGCGGCTTTTGCCGATTTGGCACAGTTGAGAAATGCCAGAGAAATCCGACCGCTTGCCCTTTCGGAAATTGACCCACAAGCCACTCAGTCACAGATGGATTTGTTTGCTTCTGTGCCAAAAGATATTTATGACTGGGTGGAGGAATTACTGCAACGTTTACCACGCAAACAACAGCGTGATCATTTCCGTAAACTCTATTTACGTGAGCTGAAATCGGTTAAAGATGACGGCTCCATTGCCTTTATGGCTGGTAACAAACAGGTTGATCACGCCAATAATTTCTTGCGTGATTTGATGAACCAACGTTTAGGCAAGGTGTTTGCTCGTTACGATTTTGACCTTGCGTGGCTGGCTAAAACGGCTCAAGAGAAATGGGAATGGGCGCACGGTTATGCAGCGGATGATTTGTTTTCTTCTTTTGGTTTGGTGCGTGAGCACGAGAGCCTAGACGAAAAGAAACGTGTGCCATTTTATTTGATGACCAATAATAAATTGGAAAAGATGGCTGCGACAATGGGCGATATTTTCCAAACCATTCAAGTCAATTTTTTCACACAGCTTGCGGAAGTGCGTCAAGATTACTCTGATGAGGAATTAGAGGGCGTATTAGGCGAGATTTATGCTAAATGTGGCGAGTTGTGTGAAAAGGTTGGCTTTATGCTGCCTTATTGGGAGAGTTATCAGCACAAAATCAACGAGGGTGAAAGCCCGAATTTTCGCCAGATGGAAATCGCTTTAAATAAGGTGGTTTGCCAAGATTGGTGGGGGAGTTTGTTGCGTAAAACTCGGCGTCAGATGCTTGAGCACGTAGCCATTGCGTGTGGTGAGGTGCGTCAAGGTGTGTCTGCATACATTTCTTTTGATGGCTTTCGTGAGTATAAATCGCAGTTGCGTAAAAACTATGATTTCTTGCGTGGGCAGATCATCCAAAACATCGACAACCAAGAAGAGCAGGTGGAACTGTTCGAGATGTGGTTGAAATCGAATGCTAATCCGACCATTCGCCGTTATGAAATGATGACCCGTCTCCGCGGTGTGGAAGAGTGGGCAGAAGAGAAGGGCTACAAAGCGTTATTTTTGACGCTTACCGCCCCTTCTTCATTCCACGCTCAACACAGTAAAGGCGGTCAGAATGGGAAGTGGTCTGGCGCAAGCCCGAAAGAGACCCACGCTTATTTGAATAAGGTGTGGGCTCAATTGCGTGCGTTGTGGGCAAAACGTGGTATTAAGGCGAAAGGGATGCGTGTGGCTGAACCGCATCACGATGCAACGCCTCACTGGCATTTGTTGGTGTATGTGTTAGAGCGTGATGTGGAAGAGACGGTGCGTTTATTCCGTGCAAAAGCGTTGGAGTTAGACGGAGATGAGCAAGGTGCAGATAAACACCGTTGCAAGGTGGAATTCTGCGATAAAACCAAAGGCAGTGCGACGGCTTATATTGCGAAATATATCAGTAAGAACATTGATGGCTTTGATGAGCAGGATTTGAAATCTGACGAAGCCGAAGAATTACCGCTTAAAGAGAATGCTCGCCGTGTGCGTGCGTGGGCATCTCTTTGGGGTATTCGTCAATTCCAGTTCTATGGGGTGGGGTCGATTTCGGTGTGGCGTGAGCTTCGCCGCTGTATGCAACCTTTGGCTGATGACAAGCTGGAAGAACTCCGCTTAGGTGCAGACTTGAGCGATTACGCCTTTTATATGGAAAAACAAGGCGGTGGCAGTTTTAAAGATGCGGTGTGTGCGGTGCATTATGAGGAACGCGAAGCGAATAAATACGGTGAAAGCGGTTCAAAAATTGATGGGATTTACAACAGATTCAAAGCGAGTGTTGAGGTTATCAAGACTCGTTCGAAAGTGTGGGCGATTCTTCGTAAGCCGAGAGATTGGGCGGAGCAAAAAGCAATGAGAGCACAAGAGCAAAATCATCAAACTGCCTCAGCGAATGCTGAGGCTAAAAATACGGGGCTTTGCCCCGCTTGGACTTGTGTCAATAACTGTAACCCTAAGCGTAGCAAGGGTTCAGTGATTGAACGGGGCTTAAGTTCAGCCGAGCAGTTGGTGGAATTTTTCCAAACTCACCAAGCGGAGCTGAAACGGTTGGAATATGCCGTGAAAAGTCGGGGTATTCCT
>NZ_JAHAHT010000004.1 GCF_018373095.1 Haemophilus parahaemolyticus | reverse complement strand
CCTGTACAACGTGCTACCGCTTCGCCATCTACGCGAACCACTGCCGATTCACACACGGGACAAGCGGTCGGAAATACGATTTTTTTTGCATTAATAGGGCGACGTTCTGTTACCACACCAATAATTTGCGGAATCACATCTCCCGCACGACGAATAATTACGGTATCCCCAATCGCAATACCAAGACGCTCAATTTCATCGCCATTATGTAAAGTTGCATTGCTGACCGTAACCCCTGCCACAAATACAGGTTCAAGCTTCGCTACAGGCGTAATCGCCCCCGTTCGCCCCACTTGAAATTCCACATCATTAAGCACGGTCATCTCTTCTTGTGCAGGGAATTTATAGGCAATCGCCCAACGCGGCGAACGAGAGATAAAGCCAAGCTGCTCTTGTAAAGCGATGTCGTTAACTTTTAACACCGTGCCATCAATGTCATAACCTAATTTGGGGCGTTTGGCTTGAATATCCGCATAAAATTCAGCTAATTCTTCTACACCTTTGGCAAGGCGAATTTCGTTATTAACAGGAATACCAATTGATTTTAACCACTGCAAACGATCGAAATGCGTGTTTGGTAAAGGCTGCTCAGCCTCATAAATACCGATACCGTATGCATTCAGTGTAAGCGGGCGTTGTGCGGTAATTTGGGGATCTAACTGACGAAGCGACCCCGCCGCCGCATTACGTGGGTTCGCAAATGTTTTCTCGCCATGCTCTAATGCTCTTTCATTTAACGCATTAAATCCCTTTTGAGGCATAAATACCTCACCACGCACTTCAAGGCGAGCTGGCGGATTATCCGTATTTAAACGCAACGGCACATTGCGAATAGTACGGACGTTGGCAGTAATATCTTCGCCCGTTGTACCATCGCCACGGGTTGCAGCTTGGGTAAGAACACCATTCACATACAAAATACTGACTGCTAAACCATCTAATTTAGGCTCACAACAAAATACCATCGTTTCAGGATTACGATGAATTTGCCCTTCAATGCGACGCAAAAAACCTAATAACTCTTCATTTGAAAAAGCATTATCAAGCGAAAGCATCGGCAACTCGTGGGTAATTTGCGTAAAGCCCGATAGCGGTTTCGCACCTACTCGTTGCGTTGGCGAATCTGCGGTAATCAGTTCTGGATGGGCTTTTTCAATCGCTTTGAGCTCATTCATTAAGCGGTCATATTCCGCATCAGGCACGAGCGGATTATCTAACACGTGGTAGTGATATTCATATTTACGCAATGTTTGGCGAAGTTGTTCCAACTCTAATAATGAAATTGCTTGTTGATTTAAAGTGTTTGCAAATAAAGGCATAGTAAACTCGAATTTAGTAAAAGGCTCGATAAAAAAGACCGCTTGCAAGCGGTCCATTTTCCAAAAAAGTTTGCAGATGATTAGCTCACGCGTTTTAAATATTCAATGCGAGAGGTCTCATCAAAGATTTCACGGTTTTCGTTGAGTACGAAACCATTTAATGCATTGGCTAAACGCTCTGTGCTTTGCAACATCAATCTTAAATTTGTTTGCGGATTACCTTCAGTCGGTAGGTGCATGAATATTACTAGACCGATTGTTGAAAGATCTTGAATCTGCGATAGATCAAACACACCTGGCTGCATCATATTTGCGATACTGAAAATAACAGGAGAATTATTATTTCCCAAGTGTTGATGACGATGGAAAATTTGATATTCCCCATATTCAAAACCGAGAGCTTCTAAACACTGCAGGATATATGCTCCATGAAATTGTTCTCCTTCAGCTGCAACGACATAAAGTGTAATCATATCCGTGTGTACTTCTGACTCAATTTGTTCGGGTTCTTCAGCTTGCGGTAGAGATTCTTCAAAGTAAGTTGGTTGAGAGTTAGACTCTTGATGAGCACTGATAATCGTGGATTCTACCGATTGAGTATATAAATCTACAGTGTGTTCATAAATATGGCTATTTCCTGAAGGCGAGGTTTCTTCTGTTCGATTTTCTGGCTCTTGTGTTGGAATACGAATCTTAATTTCACTTAATGAATTTTCCACATCACGTTGAATTTCAGCAGGTGATTGCATATTTATCTCAGATGAAGGCATTGTTTCAGAGTGAGAGTATATTTGTGTCTTTGCTTCAAACGAGGTGTAATTGTCTGACGTTATGGTGTTTATTGGTGTTGATGGAGGACGTTGAGAAAAAGTGTTCGAAAAAATACGTGATTTTTCACGGCGATTAGACAGAAAGCTAGAACCAATGAGTACGGCAATCAATAATCCTGCCAAAATAAAGAAAATAATATGAAGTTCCATAAGTCCTCTAAGAAAATCATCTGAAAATATGAGGTTCGCAGTTTGCGAAATTAGTCTGCATAGCTTACCATATTTCGCACAAAATTTTGAGCATTTAGGAACGTTATGTATTTACTATTTTCATCTTCACAAACACAAGTAGGATTGGGGTGTTATTATTTTATTTATGGCTGGCGTTTATTAACACAACGTCAGTTTTTGCCATTTGTTATATTTCCTTTAATTATCAATATGTTATTAATTATTGGTCTAACTTGGTTTTTTATTAATCAGCTAAATGTATGGTTTGAGCTCTTACTTCCATATTGGCTAGATTGGCTTTCATTTATTCTTATTCCTATGATTTTTCTATTATTACTAGTCGGTTTTTATTTTGCATTTACTACGCTAGCAAATTTTATTGCTGCTCCATTTAATGCATTATTATCCGAAAAGGTAGAATTACAGCTTACTAACCAACCACTTGGCGACACCTCATTATTAGGGCTACTCAAAGATATTCCGAGAATGCTAAAACGTGAATGGCAGAAAATGGTTTATAGCCTGCCACGCTTAATAGCGCTCTTTTTCCTTAGCTTTATTCCTGTTTTAGGACAAACTGCCGTGCCCGTGCTTGCTTTTATTTTTGGTGCTTGGATGATTGCTATTCAATATTGTGACTACCCGTTTGATAATCATAAAATAAGCTTTCCTCATATGCGTAATGCACTAAATCAGAATAAATGGATGAATTATACCTTCGGAGCTTTAGTAAGTTTATTTACCATGATTCCCTTTGTGAATCTGGTGGTTATGCCTATTGCGGTTTGTGGGGCAACCGCCATGTGGGTGGAAAAATATCGATATTTATTTTTAGGTAATCCGACGGATAAGTTTAAATAATCGGGAGTGGCTTTTCCGAAAAAAATTTGATGTTAATGTGTATTGAGGATAAGCTTTATAACCGTAAATTGAATAATTTGGGAGAGCATTATGATTGAAAATGATGAATTAGCCTTATTTCAAGAAGCAATTAAAGGCACAAAAAAAATCAAGCAAGATACCTTTATTCCAAGCCAACCACCACGCAAAAAAATTAACGAATTGCGCGAAATGCAAGAGCAAAAAGATACTGAGTTTTTCTTTTCGGACGAATATGAGCCGCTTTTGAAAGAAGAAAATGAGAGAGTTCGCTATTTACGTGAGGATGTTGATCCTTATATTTTAAAACAACTTCGCCGAGGTGATTTTCAGCCTGAATTGTTTTTAGATCTGCATGGTTTAACCAAAGAAAAAGCGAAAAAAGAATTAGCTGCTTTAATTTTAGCCTGCGAACGTGAGCACGTTTATTGTGCCAGCATTATGACGGGTTTTGGTACACGCACGCTCAAAGATCAAATTCCTCGCTGGTTAGTGCAACATCCTAAAGTATTGGCTTTGCATCAGGCACCAAGAGAGTGGGGTGGTGATGCCGCCATTCTGATTTTAGTTGAACAACAAGAGAGTTTAGAGCGTAGGTTGTTTGAGCGTTAAACCAAAAATAAGCGGTTGAAAATAGACTACATTTTGTAAAAAATATGACAGATCCGACCGCTTAACTCACTTTTTTCATAAAAAATAGATTAAAATCGCCAAATTCTAATTATCCAGAAATTAACGAAAAAGGAGATTTTATGTTATTTCTTATTCTTGCTGTCTTTTGTAGCGTTGCAGTTTCAGTGCTATTAAAAGTAGCTCGTGCTAAGCAAATTGTGATTGAGCAGGCGATCGCTTTCAACTATGTCACGGCAATTTCACTTTGCTATTTCTTACTTCAACCTGATTTCAAAGGCTTAGGATTCACAGAATTTTTCCTTGAAAGTGAAGCCCAACCGATTTTCCTTTCATTGGGTATATTGTTACCTTCTGTGTTTGTGTTTATGTCCAAGGCAGTCGAATACGCTGGGATTGTTCGAGCAGATGCTGCACAACGTTTAGCACTATTCTTGCAAATCATTGCTGCCGTTTTCCTCTTTCATGAAGAGTTAAGCCATTTACGCATTGTGGGCGTGGTCATTTCTTTCCTTGCGTTATTCTGCTTACTTTCTAAACCAACTAAAGAGATGGACAACGCAGGCAAAGCGGTACTTTTCTTAGGGTTAGTTTGGCTTGGTTACGGCACAATCGGCATTTTATTCAAACAGATCGCGAAAATGGGTGGGGCATTCCCAACTACGCTCTTTATCTCGTTTGTACTAGCAGGTGCGATTATGTTTATCTACCTCATGCTTAAACGCACACAATGGAACGTGCCAAGTTTCTTAGGCGGCATTTTGCTAGGCGTATTGAACTTCTTTAATATTCTTTTCTACATCAAAGCACACCAACATATGAGCGACAGCCCAACCATCGTATTTGCAGGAATGGATCTCGGTGTAATCTGCTTAGGTGCACTCACAGGGGCATTTATCTTTAAAGAGAAAATCAGTAAGTTGAATGCTGTTGGTATTGGCTTGGGTGTGATTGCAATTTTATGTATGTACGCAGAGAAATTGTTTGGTTAATACATAATGGGTATTTTTAAAAAGTGTAGCGAAAACTACGTAAACTGGGTTATCAAACTTGGCAAAATCCGTTCGGCTATTTTGGGTTTTGTCGTGCTTGCAGTTTCAGCGATTTTGCTACAATTTTTTCTGGATTATCTGTTTCTGGGCGAAGTACTCGCCATTGATATTCTTCGCTCAGTACTTTTTGGGCTGATTTCAGCCCCATTTGTAATCTACTTTTTTAATGTAATTGTTGAAAAATTAGAAAAATCACGGATTAAATTAGAACAAAATGTGTTCGAATTAGGGCGTTTACGTGAGCAAGATTTTGTACTAAATAAACGTCTTGAAAAGAATAGCCAAGATAAAACGCAGTTGATGGCAACTATTAGCCACGAGCTTCGCACACCGCTAAACGGCATCATTGGGCTCAGCCGTATTTTACTTGATGGTGGATTGAACGCTGAGCAACAGCGGGAGTATCTAAAAACGATCAATATCAGTGCGATGTCGCTGAGCAATATTTTTAGCGATATTATTGACCTCGAAAAAATCGACAGTAAACGCATTGAGTTGTTTAACAAGCCAGTCGAAGTGATGCAAATCATCCACGATATCAACCATTTTGCCCAGCTAATGGCGAGCAAAAAAGCGATTAAATTTGAGCTGAATTATGCACAAAATCTGCCTGAATTTATTCTGACCGATAACGCTCGCCTCAGCCAAATTCTTTGGAATTTGCTCAGCAATGCAGTGAAATTTACCCCTGAAGGTGGCTCAATTCGCTTAAATATTGAAAACCACTCGCCCGAATATTTGCAATTTAGCGTGCAAGATACGGGATTTGGCATTGCAGCGAGTGAGCAAGAAAAGATCTTCCAGATGTTCTACCAATCGGAAAATTCTAACGGACACAAAGCACAAGGCAGTGGGATTGGCTTAGCAGTTTCAAAACAAATTGCCCAGTTAATGCAAGGCGATCTTACCGTTCAAAGTGAATTAGGCAAAGGTTCAACCTTCACACTGACGATCAAAGCAGAAGAAGTGGTAAACGATCAGCAAATTCAAACTTCCTATTTAGGCTTAGAAGTCTTGCTAGTTGAAGATGTGGAAGTGAATGTTATCGTTGCTAAAACGATGCTTGAAAAATTTGGATGTAAAGTAGATGTCGCAATGACAGGCGTGGAAGCTTTCCAAAAATTTGAGCACAATAGCTATGATTTAATTTTACTTGATATTCAACTCCCAGACACAACAGGCACTGCAATTGCACAAGAGTTACTTCGTCGCTATAAAGCTGAAGAGATCGATTACTTGCCTCTGATGATCGCTTTAACTGCCAATATTATGCAGACCAAAGCCGATTACCAACGGCAAGGCATGGATGATGTACTCCGCAAGCCCCTTTCATTGGAATCACTTTCAACCTGCTTGCACGAACATTTTGGCGATATGATTTTGCCAATTACTGCCGAAAATCCACCGCTTGTTGATGACCCTTCTTTACCTTATAACCCACAAATGGTTCAGGAGTTGTTAAGTGTAATGGGAAAACAAGGTGTTTTAGCCAATCTTGTGCTATTCGAGCAATTGATGCCTAACTATTTGAAAGAACTGAATGATGATTTTTCTCGTTGGCAACAAGATAATTCATCAGAAAATCGTAAAAAAGTGGCAGATCAAGCTCATAAAATCAAAGGGGCATTTGCTTCTGTGGGACTAAATCGCTTACAAGAGATTGCCCAGTTAGCACAAACTGATGATGGGGAGTATTGGGAAAGTCAGATTTCTAGTTGGGTTTTTCAGATGCAGCAGGAATGGAAAAGAAATTTGCAGATGTTAAAATATTTTATAGAGAATTAAGGAAGTTCCGAATTCACTCGGCAGTATTTTCACGAATTAAATTATGTAAATCAGCTATATAGGATAGCTATAAGGTAATTATGTCTTTTATCACTAAACAAGAATTACAAATCCAAGAACAAGAACTCCGCCAAGCGGTTGAATTTGCGTTAAATTTTGCTAAAAAAGCAGGGGCAGAAGCGGAAGTGGGCGTGACAAAAGTGGCAGGGCTTTCAGTTTCTAGCCGTTTGGAACAGGTTGAAAATATCGAATTTAACAATGACGGCTCACTCGGTATTTCGGTCTATTTAGGCAAACGTAAGGGCAACGCTTCCACATCAGATTTACAATCAAAATCAATTCAACAAGCGGTCGAATCCGCTTTAGCAATTGCAAAACATACCTCAGAAGATGATTGTGCAGGCTTGGCAGATAAAGAGTTGATGGCATTTGATGCGCCTGATTTAGAGCTCTATCATCAAGCGGATTTATCGGTAGACCAAGCGTTAGCACTGGCGATTGAAGCGGAACATTCTGCCCTGAATGCTGATAAAAAAATCGTTAATAGCGAAGGAGCAACGTTCAATTCACATAGTGGTGTGCGAGTGTATGGCAATACATATGGAATGTTGCAAAGTAACCTT
Organism: Haemophilus parahaemolyticus; assembly: GCF_018373095.1. Classification (GTDB taxonomy): domain Bacteria; phylum Pseudomonadota; class Gammaproteobacteria; order Enterobacterales; family Pasteurellaceae; genus Haemophilus_A; species Haemophilus_A parahaemolyticus_A. Next base: position 40,195 of record NZ_JAHAHT010000004.1, on the reverse strand, counting down.
TCCAGCCGTTATTCACTTTCGTGTAGTGTCATTTCAGCCCACGGCGAACAGCTAGAACGTGATTATGAATACACGATTTCGCGTGAGTTTGATAAGTTACAAGCAGCACAATGGGTAGGGCAGCAAGCGGCATTTAAGGCGATTGACCGTCTCAACCCCCAAAAGATCAAAACGTGCGAAGTGCCCGTTATCTATTACAACGATGTAGCAACAGGGTTAATCGGCCATTTGGCAGGAGCAATTAGTGGTGGTGCGTTGTATCGAAAATCAAGCTTTTTGCTTGATCATTTAGGCAAACAAGTGTTGCCAGATTGGTTTGAAATTTCTGAACGCCCGCATCTTTTACGTCAGCTTGCTTCAACTGCATTTGACAGCGAAGGTGTGATAACGCAAGACCGTGAAATTATTACTGATGGTGTGTTACAAACCTATTTAATGACCAGCTATTCAGCTCGTAAAATGGGTTTAAAAAGCACAGGGCACGCAGGCGGTATACACAACTGGCTTGTTAAACCAAACCGTACAGGTGGTTTGGATACTCTTTTAAAAGAAATGGATGCAGGCTTGCTTTTAACTGAATTTTTAGGCTCGGCAATTAACCCCGTTACTGGCGAATATTCGCGCGGGGCAGCAGGTTTCTGGGTTGAGAAGGGTGAAATCCAATACCCTGTGGCAGAAATCACTGTCGCAGGACAATTGCAAGAGATGTTCAACCAAATCGTTGCGGTGGCGGATGATGTAGAGCATCGTTCCAATATTCAAACAGGTTCGATTTTGATTGAGAAAATGAAGATTTCAGGGGAATAAATACCTAAAAATGAAAAGATAAGTTAGAATGTTGATAAAAATACCCCCAGCTAAAGCTGGGGTAAATATAGATTAAAACGGAATATCATCATCAAAATTATCCATTGGCGGTTCAGCTTGTACTGGTTTCGCTGCAGGTTTTGGTGATGTTTGTGAATAGTTGTTATTGTAACTATTACCTTGGCTGTAGTTATTTGATGCTGGTGCTTGGTTCCAGTTACCACTTTGGTTGTTAGATTGATTCCAGCCACCAGTGTTACCACCAAAATCACCACCTTGACTATTACGGCTGTCTAACATTTGTAGCACATCACCTTGGATTTCAGTTGTGTAGCGATCTTGACCATTTTGGTCTTGCCATTTACGGGTACGTAAACGACCTTCTACATACACTTTCGAACCTTTACGAAGGTATTGACCTGCTACTTCTGCTGGGCGACGATAGAGCACAATACGGTGCCATTCAGTCACTTCACGGCGTTCGCCTGTGTTTTTATCTGTCCAGCTTTCACTAGTTGCGACGTTAATGTTTGCTACTGCTTCACCATTTGGCATGGTGCGCATTTCAGGATCGTTGCCTAAATTGCCCACGATAATTACTTTATTTACTCCAGCCATAAAATCCTCTAAGCTTTTCATATTAGTAAAATTGAGTAGCATTTTAACCGCTTTAAAAGAAAAAAGCTAGAATAAACTGATATTTTGTACAGCGTTATTTTTAGTATATAATGTGGAAACATTCCCATCCATACTTTTAAGGGATCGTATGAAGCAAATCGACATTCGTGGGGCGAGAACCCATAACCTAAAAAATATCAACCTGATTTTACCGCGAGATAAATTTATCGTTATTACTGGCTTGTCTGGTTCGGGCAAGTCTTCTTTGGCATTTGATACGCTCTATGCTGAAGGGCAACGTCGCTATGTAGAGAGCCTTTCTGCTTATGCTCGCCAATTTCTTTCTTTGATGGAAAAGCCCGATGTGGATCATATTGAAGGGCTTTCGCCTGCGATTTCTATTGAGCAGAAATCGACTTCTCACAACCCTCGTTCAACAGTGGGTACGGTCACTGAAATTCACGATTATCTGCGTTTATTATTTGCTCGTGTGGGCGAACCACGTTGCCCTGATCACGATATTCCGCTTACAGCTCAAACCATTTCACAAATGGTCGATCGTGTCTTGGAAGAGCCCGAAGGTAAACGCTTGATGTTGCTTGCACCAGTGGTGAAAGATCGCAAAGGCGAACATGTAAAACTTTTAGAAAATTTGACCGCTAATGGTTACATTCGAGCCCGTATTGATGGCGAAATTTGCGATTTGTCTGATCCACCGAAGTTAGAATTACAGAAAAAGCACACCATTGAAGTGGTGGTAGATCGTTTCAAGGTGCGTGAAGATATTAAAACGCGTTTGGCGGAGTCCTTTGAAACGGCATTAGATTTATCTGGCTCAACGGCCGTGATTGCGGATATGGACGATCCTAATGCGGAAGAGTTGATGTTCTCTTCTTCCTTTGCTTGTCCACATTGTGGTTATTCGTTGCACGAGCTAGAGCCTCGCTTGTTCTCATTCAACAACCCTGCGGGTGCATGTCCAACTTGTGATGGCTTGGGCGTAGAGCAGTTTTTTGACCCCAAAAAAGTGGTGCAAAACCCTGATGTATCGCTTGCAAGTGGTGCAATTAAGGGCTGGGATCGTAGAAGTTTCTACTATTTTGGCTTATTGAAATCGGTAGCGGATCATTACGGTTTTGATATAGAAGCTCCGTTTAGCCAGTTAAGCAAGAAATTCCAAAATATCATTTTGAACGGCTCGAAAGAGGAAATTGAGTTTGTTTATGTGAACGATAGAGGCGATAAGATTAAACGCAAGCATGCGTTTGAGGGCGTGTTAAACAATATGGCTCGCCGTTATAAAGAGACCGAATCGAATGCGGTGCGGGAAGAGTTGGCGAAATATATCAACAATCGCCCCTGTTTGGACTGTAATGGTTCACGCTTACGCCGTGAGGCTCGCTACGTTTTCTTAGATAACACTAATTTGCCAATGGTGGCAGAGAAATCAATTGGTGAGGCATTAGAATTTTTTGAAACGCTTGAACTTTCAGGTCAGCGAGCCAAAATTGCGGAGAAAATTCTGAAAGAAATTCGTGAGCGTTTATCCTTCCTTGTCAATGTAGGCTTGAATTATCTCTCCCTTTCTCGTTCGGCAGAAACGCTTTCGGGTGGTGAGGCACAGCGTATCCGTTTAGCAAGCCAAATTGGTGCAGGCTTAGTGGGCGTGATGTATGTGTTGGATGAACCTTCTATCGGTTTGCACCAACGCGACAATGAACGTTTGTTAAACACATTGATTCATCTGCGTAATTTAGGCAATACGGTGATTGTAGTTGAACATGATGAAGATGCAATTCGTGCTGCTGATCATATCGTGGATATTGGGCCGGGTGCAGGCGTACACGGCGGTAATGTGATCGCACAGGGAACAGCAGAAGAAATTATGCAGGTGGAAGAGTCGCTTACGGGGCAATTCTTATCAGGCAAACAGAAAATTGAAATTCCTGCCAAACGTGTTCCTTACGATAAGAGCAGGGTGCTCACATTAAAAGGGGCGAGAGGCAACAACCTCAAAGGTGTGCAGTTAGATGTACCTGTAGGCTTATTTACTTGTATTACAGGTGTTTCAGGTTCAGGCAAATCAACCTTGATTAACGACACCCTATTTCCGTTAGCTCAAAATGCGTTAAACCGAGCGGAACGTACTGATGTTGCCCCTTACGACAGCATTGAAGGCTTGGCACATTTCGATAAAGTCATCGATATTGACCAAAGCCCGATTGGGCGAACTCCGCGTTCAAACCCTGCGACTTACACGGGCTTATTCACCCCAATTCGTGAGCTTTTTGCGGGCACGCAAGAGGCACGTGCACGTGGTTATAACGTAGGGCGTTTTAGCTTTAACGTGCGTGGCGGGCGCTGTGAGGCGTGCCAAGGCGATGGCGTGATCAAAGTGGAAATGCATTTTTTGCCTGATGTGTATGTGCCTTGCGACCATTGTAAAGGAAAACGCTATAATCGTGAAACGCTAGAAATTCGTTATAAAGGCAAAACGATCCATCAAGTTTTGGATATGACGGTAGAAGAAGCCCGTAAGTTCTTTGATGCAATTCCAGCTATTGCACGTAAATTACAAACCTTAATGGATGTGGGGCTCTCTTATATCCGCTTAGGGCAATCTTCAACCTCGCTTTCGGGCGGTGAAGCTCAGCGTGTAAAATTAGCAACTGAACTTTCCAAACGCGATACAGGCAAAACGCTTTATATTTTAGATGAACCCACCACAGGCTTGCATTTTGCCGATATTAAACAGCTTCTTTCTGTTCTACATAAACTGCGTGATCAAGGTAATACCATTGTGGTGATTGAGCATAATTTAGATGTGATCAAAACTGCAGACTGGATTGTAGATTTAGGCCCTGAAGGGGGGGCTGGTGGTGGGCAAATTATTGCCACAGGCACGCCAGAGCAAATAGCTAAAGATAAAAAATCTCATACAGCAAGATTTTTAAAAGAGATTTTAGAGAAAGGGTAGATTTTATCCCTTATCTCATATTCAGCAAAAATAGTATTAGCATTTTTATATCAACGGTAGGTGCTAAATGAGATACAAAAGCTAATTTCTAATTTAAGCCAGTGTTAAAAACCACTAAAACTAAGAAACAAAAAGAAACAATGAATTGGCGGAATTTTGTTGTAATAACGAAATTAACTGAGTTAAAACTATTAAAAACAGGGGCTTTGCGGTGCATTGCCCTTTTTTATGTCTAAGAAAGGAAAACTAAGAAAAAATAATGAATTGGATGGAAACTGCCAGAATGAACCAGAAAAATTAAGAAAATTAAACGAACCAATAAATCACGTTTAAATGGCATTTAAATCTTTAAATCAGGCTATGTCCAATATGAACCACACGCCCACACTTCTAAATCTAAAGCATCATCAAAAGTTAAATCTACGGGGTCGTAGAATGTCTTATTATCACTAATTATTGCTTACCCTGCATGAGGAAGTTTGCCTCAACCAAGACGGCACCTTCCACCTCAATGCAGGCAAAATTAGTAGCAACAAAAACTGTTACGAGTCTTTGGAGCTTATCGGTACGTCACACAAAAGAGTTGTGGTGCGCTACGACCCAGCCAATCTGCACAACAAAGTGTGGGTTTATGCCTTGGGTGAATACTTGGCGGAAACGGAAATCACCGAAAAAGCAGGCTATGGCGACCAAATGGCAGGACGCGAACACAACAAAGCAATGCGTAACTGGGTGACAATATGGTCTTTAAATTCTAAGAAACTGTAACATTATTTCACTATATGAAAAAAGCGAGATGAATAATTTATCTCGCTTTTTTGTTGCGGTTATGTTGCGCGGGTTTATTTTTTGCAAATTTTCCTTGAAACTTGACCGCTTGTTTTATCTAAACTCAGTCTATTATTCTTCCCTCCCTATCAGAAAGTTTGATAAGCGTTTGAAATAAAAAAGGTGAGCCAAAATACCCACCTTCTAAACTAAAATTCCCCAATTAACCAAACACTTTTTCCAAATGTGCTTGGTAGTCTGATAAATATTGTTCTACTTGTGGATTTTTAACCACATCGTTACATAAGAATGTCGGCAGACGGGTCAAGCCGATGAACTCATTGAGTTTGTGGAAAGGCATATACACAGCATCCACACCTTTGCCTTCAAAGAAATCGCCTTCGCGGGTAAAGGCTTCAATCGGTGCATTCCAAGTCAGTGAAAGCATGTGTTTTTTGCCTTGCAACAAACCGCCTGTACCATAGCCTTCAGTTGGATTGACGCTGTGTCTGCCATCGCTGTGATACAACTTGCCGTGTCCGCTGGTTAATACTTCGTCTATGTATTTTTTTACTGTCCAAGGCTCGTGCATCCACCAGCTCGGCATTTGCCAAATCACAGCATCCATCCACAAAAATTTTTCAATTTCTGCTTCAACATCGTAGCCGGCATCAATCACGGTTTCTTGTACATTGTGTCCAAGTGCGGTTAAATTTCAAAGTTTTTTGCAAATCCCCTTCAAAATCTGCCTGCTTGTTTTTATCTAAACTCAGCGGTTTTATCTAACAAAAACACAATCGTAGACTATACTTTTTTAATGGATATTTGAAAGTAGAAAGGTCATCTGAAAGATTTAGGTTCAGACGACCTGTATGTTACTAATTCAATTCAGGCAAAATAGATTTAATAACTTGTAATAGACTATTATTGGTAGATCTCATCTGACGCATTAACCAGTCTTTAAAATTAGATTTACTAGTACCCGCTAATATTGAAGCCGTTTTTGCCAGTAAACCTTTATTTTCATAAATACATAGCAATCCATCTATATCTTCATTATTAATACATGCTTGAATTTCATTTCTCATTTCAGAAATCCATTCATTGATTTTAGAATTGGTTAAATTTGATAACTCTGAAATGAGTTTATCTTTCATTTTATTACTATTCTGCACATCTGATAAATCAATTTTTTTCAGAAAATTATCAATTCGTCTATGAATTCTCTTAACAACAAACTCCTCAAGTTTATCATCAGATAACTCTTTTTTTATATAATCAAGCAAACTAGCTTTAAATTGTTCTTTTTTATTAATTAATTCATCACCAGCAAAACCTTCTATTTCCAATACTTTATGTGCTACAGATGAAAGACTAAATATATTTTCAATTTCAGAACATGGTAGTACTTTGATACCTTGTTCTTCCAACTCTTGTATTTGAGAGCTGTCGCGTGTATCTCGATCTACAATCCCTGCACACTTTATATTTAATATAGGCATATCTTCATTTAATTTTCGTAATGATGAAACAGCCTGAATAACATCTTTGCAAGATCCTTTAGGTATAACTGTCCATTCAGGATAACAAAGGCGATAGGTTTCCATATCTAAACTTGTTTTGTCTCCTTCTACAAATAGAATGGGTTTTCTGCTACCTAAAATCAAAGTGATCGTTTGCTCATCAAGTTCGCTATCTGGAATTTCTGAAATATCCCAAGCAGGATCAGAATAATAATTACGAACCACATATTTTTTCGCGACTCTCGTTGCTGCAAATTCAATATCATGCGTAATCATCAAAAAAGAGCAATCAGGACGTAATTTTTCAATTTCATCCCATAAATTAGAAATGATTGATTTATGAATATGTAATTCTGGTTCATCAAAAATTAAGATAGAATCTTCATTTGCGGAAAGTACTTGCCCTAAAATATAAAAAACCGCTCGCTCCCCATCGCTCATCTCTGAAGCAGAATAATCAGCGCTTTCAATACTGGTAGAAGACACTCTTATATTATCTGCCGTTATATGTAATTTTTTAAGCGGTAATAATCGTTCCCATACTTCTTGTAAAATGTCTAATTTAGTTTTGCTATTGGTAATTTCTTCACCACGATTGCGTTTTTGGTGATTTTCAACAGCAAGATTATTTTGTTGAGCAAATAAATATTGCAGAAGACGGTCAAAATCATTAAGTAAACTAGTAGGAGCTTTATTTCCCCATCTTTCACTTTTTCTAGTAGAAATGGAGACTGTATCCCATGTGGCACCATAGATTAATGCTTTCTTAGCTTTTGATTCTGGGATTTTATTTACATCAGGATTTAAGTTTAACGCTCTATGCGCTGCAATTCGATGCGCTTTTTCGCCTAACTGTTCTTCTAAAAATACGGCGAGACGAGTTTTTCCTGAACCGTTTGCACCAATAATAATTGTTGTTTTTCCAGCTTCTAGAGTTAATTCTAAATTTGAATTGTCTTTTCTGGGGATATTTACATTACACATCATTTTTCCTTTTTTAAACTAAGATGGAATCTGTAATTAGATTTGTTTAAATAGAACAAGCATACAACGGCACATTCACCAGCCAATCCTGTTCCCAATAATTCGCCATTGAAAGTCATTGCTTATTCAAGTACAAACTATTCTACATAATATACTCAATATAAAAAAGGTGAGCCAAAATGCTCACCTTCTAAACGAATATTTCTCAATTATCAATTAACCAAATACTTTTTCTAAATGTGCTTGGTAGTCCGCTAAGTATTGTTCCACTTGCGGATTTTTAATCACATCGTTACATAAGAATGTCGGCAGACGGGTCAAGCCGATGAATTCGTTGAGTTTGTGGAAGTGCATATACAACGCATCCACGCCTTTGCCTTCGAAGAAGTCACCTTCGCGGGTGAACGCTTCAATCGGTGCATTCCAAGTCAATGAAAGCATATGTTTTTTGCCTTGTAACAAACCGCCTGTGCCATAGCCTTCAGTCGGACTGACGCTGTGTCTGCCATCGCTGTGATATAACTTGCCGTGTCCGCTGGTTAATACTTCGTCTATGTATTTTTTTACTGTCCAAGGCTCGTGCATCCACCAACCTGGCATCTGCCAAATTACGGCATCCATCCACAAGAATTTTTCGATTTCTGCTTCAACATCATAGCCAGCATCGATCACAGTTTCTTTTACATTGTGTCCAAGTGCGGTCAAAACTTCTTTTGCTTTTTTATGAAGCGTGTGGTTTAACTCGCCGTGAGAATGACCAAACGCCTTACCACCGTCTAATAATAAAATATTCATCTTTTGCTCCTAAAACAAATAATTATAAAAATGGGGCTGCAATTATGCCTTTTTACGTTAATTTTTAAAAGTATATTTGCTTGCCATGCTATTTGAGACTATAAGGTATGCTAACTATTGCAACTAAGCCGTAGCATCAATATTCATTATTTTCCTTCAACCAAACAAGCCTTTTCAATCAGCTCCCTGATCCAGCAATACGCAGGATCTTTATGTGTCCGTTCGTGCCAAATCAATGTTTTGGTGAAACCTTGAATTTTAAGAGGGGGCTCAAAGCGTTTGAGATTATCTAAGTGAGTAATCAAGCGCTCAGGCACAACCGCCAGTAAATCGCTTTGCTCCAACAATTCAGGCAAAACAATAAAGTTTTGCACCGACAGGCTGACATTTCTTTGTAGTCCCATCGCTTGCAGGGCATTGTCGGTAACACCGCTGAAGCTGCCGCCATGATAGGAAATCAAGGCTTGCTCTAACTGGCAAAACTGCTCAAGGGTCAGTTGGGATTGTTGGGCTATGGGGTGATCGTGTCGAACGGCACAGATATAGCGTTCATCATACAAATTTTTTGCGTGAATATCTGGTGCTTGGAAGTCCGGCGTGACTAACGCAAAGTCAATTTGTCGCTGTTCCAGCTGATTTTGTACGAGGCTTTCGTTAATCGCCAGCACCGCTACTTTGATTTTTGGTGCTTGGATTTTCAGCAAATGCAGAAACGGTACAATCACGGCGCGCATTGCGTAATCGGTACAGGCGATGCATACGGTTAATTCCGCTGTGGTCGGATCAAACTGTAGCGGCTGTAATAACTGTTCTACTTCATGCAGTACCTTTTTCACTTGCGGAGCAAGTTCCAATGCCCGATTGGTTGGCACTACGCCCCGTTGCACTCGCACAAACAACGGATCATCAAAACTGTCGCGCAATCTTGTCAATATACCACTCATTGCCGGCTGCGTAATCGCCAAACGCTCGGCGGCTTTACTCACGTTACGCTCGTCCATCAATACCGAAAAGGCTTTCAATAAGTTCAAATCAAGAGTTTGTAAGGATTTCATTTTTAGCTCGCTTTATTCTTCTAATATCATTTTATCTGATATCAACCATTTATAACAGTGATTTAACTTATATCTTATTCATCCCTATAATGCCTCCATAGCAAAATGCGACTAACCATTAACTAAGAGGACTTTATTATGAAAACTTATTCACAACCAGCAATCATTTGGCCAGAAAAATATACGCCGGGCGAAACCGACAACTACGTTTCTAATGAAGTGATTGTAAAAGGCTTAAGCGTGGCGAATGTGCTGCCTTATTTAGCGGATACCAAAGCATGGGGCACTTATTATCACAATGCGGAAAATATAGTGGTAGGCGATGGTTCAACCACTCAACTTTCAGCAGGTGCTAACTTTGTTTTTGATACGTTTGGTTTCCACGTGACTTGTAAAGTAGAAGAATTTGATATCAGCAAAGATGACAATCTCGTTCGCCTTGCATGGTCTGGCACCTTTGGTAAAGGCGAAGATTTCAGCGATGTGTATCACGCTTGGATTTTAGAAAACCTACCGAATAACCGCGTGCGTGTATTAACCGAAGAAAGCCAAATCGGCAAACTCGCCAAAGGATTAGCAGAAACCGTGCCCAATCCAATGGTCAACGGCCATCAAGCATGGTTGGACGGTTTAACAAAAGCAGCGAAAAATAAAGCGGCTTATTAAAAGTGATCTGCACCCCAAAAGTTGGACTAAATAACCAACTAAGGTGTAGATTTTTATGACCAAATACAATTTTCTTTTCAAACAACAAGTCATTGAGTTTTAGCCTTAAAGCCACTTAAAAATAGATATCTGAACATCAATGGATACAACCTTTTTCATCGCTATTCAGGTGTTTTAGTCCTGATAGATTCTAAAATAGATAAGGTTGTTAGCTATCATTTAGACAGTTTTATCTATTACACCTCTATCAATGCCAATTTACTTTAGATTACTTTAACCGAATAATATGCTTATTTGTTGCAATATTCGCTGAAACCCAACCAATAAAAATACATATCACGATAATCAAAAAGATTTCACTAAAATCCAAGCCTGTTAGCTCAAATTTCACGGTGAACATATCTGTCACATATTTTACGATACCCACTAAATAGCTAATAATGGCTGAGCTAAATAAGATTGCTAATAAACTGCCTAAAAAGCCGTAAATCATTCCCTTGTATAAAAATGGGCGGGCAATGAAATGGTCGGTTGCACCTAAAAGCTGTTGCACTTCAATGGAAGCTCGGTTGTTAGCAACATCAGTACGTACCATATTGCCAATCACTAAAAAGACAGCAATCATCATCAATAAAGTGCAAAGCGTGCTAATGCGTGCGAAAAGCCATGTTAAAGCGGTTAATTTTTCTAACCAGCCATTATCTAAACGTACTTCCTGTACCCCTTTGATGTTTTGCAAACCGCTGCGTAGTGCTAGCATTTCATCGTTATTAGCAAAGTTTTTTTTCGGTTTAAGTACCACCACTGCAGGGAGCGGGTTATCTTCGATAATATCCAAAGCTTCAGTAAAACCAGACCACGTTTGGAAATCATCTAAGCTCTGTTGGCGTGAGATAAAATTCAGATGTTCAATTTTATCTGTTTCAAATTGACGAATTTTTTCCACCACAATATTGGCTTCGTTATCCGATAGATTTTTATTGAGATAAATAGTCAATTCAGGCTCGGGGTAAAATTCCGTTGCAGCGTGATTGACATTTTTCCATAAAAGATAGCTGACTGTTGGAATAGTAAGCGAAGCTGCAATGACCAACACGGTTAAGAACGTGCTCAGTTTTCGTTGTATTAAATCCTGCCAAACCGTTCGCAAAATATAACGAGTTTGTGCACCTAATCGCGTATTCAATAAAGAAGCCATTTCCAATCCTTTTGCTTAATGCGTTTGTAGATGCCCTTGTTCTAACACAAGGCAAGGTTTGGGACGTTTTACAATGATGCTAGTATCGTGAGTCGCAATAATTACCGTTGTGCCTTGCTGATTAAACTCTTCAAACAGACGGAAAATCTCAAATGAGAGCTTTTCATCTAAATTCCCCGTTGGTTCATCAGCAAGTAGTAAGATTGGACGATGTACAATTGCGCGAGCAATATCTACTCGTTGTTGTTCCCCACCAGAAAGGTGGTGGGGAAAATAGTTTTCCTTTCCTGCTAATCCCACACGAGCAAGAGCTAATCTTGCTTCTCGCTCAACAATTTGTTGATTCATTCCTTGAATAATCAAAGGTAATGCCACGTTATCTAAAATGCGTCTATCTGTTAGGAGGCGATAATCTTGATGCACCATTCCAATTTGACGACGTAAAAACGGCAATTCGTGCGAGGCAAGGCGGGTAATATCGTAGCCGTTAAACTCAATATTACCTCCATTAACACGCTCAATGCCCATAATTAGTTTCAATAACGTACTTTTCCCTGCACCAGAATGCCCCGTGAGATACGCCATTCCGCCTTTTGGAATATGAAAGCTGATACCTTGCAGTGCCGCTTTATTTCCTTTATAAACTTTATTGACATTACTAAATTTGATCATTGTTTTGCCTTTATTTCGTTTTTATATTGTGCAACTATTTTTCTTCTTCGTGACTAAACAGGGCTTCGATAAACTCTTCCGAATTAAACGGACGCAAATCGTCAATTTTCTCACCTACCCCGATAAAACGAATTGGAATATTAAATTGATCCGCAATAGCAAAAATAACGCCTCCTTTTGCTGTTCCATCTAATTTAGTAAGCGTAATACCTGTTAAGCCCACCGCTTCATTAAAGAGTTTTGCTTGGCTAATCGCATTTTGCCCCGTGCTCGCATCTAACGTTAGCATAATTTCGTGCGGCGCAGTTTCATCATATTTTTTTATCACACGTACAATTTTTTTCAATTCATCCATCAAGTGATTTTTATTTTGTAAACGCCCCGCAGTATCAGCAATCAACACATCAATATTTCTTGCAGAAGCAGATTGCATCGCATCAAAAATCACCGACGCTGAATCTGAACCACTAGATTGTGCAATCACAGGAATATGGTTACGCTCACCCCAAACTTGAAGTTGTTCAACCGCTGCAGCTCGGAAAGTATCGCCCGCAGCAAGCATTACAGATTTTCCTTCCTCTTGGAATTTTTTCGCTAATTTACCGATCGTAGTCGTTTTACCTACTCCATTCACCCCAACCATCAAAATCACATATGGTTTTTTAGTTGTATCAATTTCAAGTGGTTGAGCCACTGGCTTTAGCACATCGGCAAGCTCAAGTTTTAATTGCTGATAAAGTAATTCAGCATCTTTAAGTTGTTGTTTGGTCGCGTGTTGAGTTAAGCTATTGATAATTTTGGTTGTGGTAGGCATACCAAGATCCGCTATCAACAGCTGTTCTTCTAACTCTTCAAACAGATCATCATCAATTTTTTTGCCGCGGAAGAAGTTTAAAAAACCAGAACCAATATTTTGTTTCGTTTTAATCAGCCCTTGAATTAAACGACTAAAAAAGCCTGTTTTATTAGTGGGCTTTTCTTGATATTCATCTTGGATTTCTTCTTTAACATCTTCCGCTTCTTCAATATTTTCAACGGTCTCACAAGCCTCCTCGACTGACTCTACGACTTCTTCAGCAATAGGCTCTGCAATTTTCTCTGAAATTTCAACCGCTTGTGGTTCTTTACGAATCTTGTGATGAGCTGTATCTACAATCGCCACGCTCTCTTCTTTTTCTTCTTCAAAAGATTGTTCGATTTTCTCTTCTAACTCATCAATGATATGCTCAGCAACATCCAGTTTCTCTTCAACAAAATGTTTCGCTTCATCTAATTTCTGCTCGATAAATTCGCTGACTGTTTCGTATTTTTCTACTGGTGTTTCTTCACGCTCTTGTTTTTCTTCTACAAGCGGTGCATTTTTTTCCATGTTTTGCGAATCTAACTCAACAGCTTGTCCTTGCTGAGTTTGCTCTTCAATATTTTCTTTTTTACCAAAGCCCAGCCAAGACCAAAAACCTTTTTTCTTTTCCGACATAATCTATTCCAAAATAAATACTAAAAGTACGTTAAGTGTACCAAAAAAATGATTTTATGAGTATGAAAAAGATAAAAGAGGCTAGAACCTTTGATATCGCTCAAGCCTCTGATTTTATTTACACCGAAAATGGATACTGAATACTCGGGTGGTATTCATAGCCTTCTACGTTGAAATCATCAAGCGTAACCCACGTTTCTAAATCTTCGAGTGATTTAATATCTGGATTAATAATCAACTTCGGTGCAGAAAGTGGTTCTCGTTTAAGTTGCACATCACGCATTAATTCGAGCTGATCTTCGTAAATATGTGCATTCACAATTTTGTGGAATGCTTGTCCTGCTTCATGTCCTGTAATTTGTGCCATCAATGCAAGGAAAGTGTAGCATTGGATCATATTCCAGTTTAATCCAAGTGGCACGTCAGCAGAACGTTGTGTACTATTTAAGTAGAGTTTGCCATCTAAAAGTGAGAAGTGATGGCTATGTAGGCAAGGACGTAGGCAACCTAACTCAAACGCACCAGGATGATAGAAAGTATAAATTTCGCCACGATTATCAATACCGCGTTTTAAATCATCGACAATTTGATGAAGCAGATCGACAGAACCGCCATTAGGTTTTGGGAAGTTACGTCCAATTGCTCCATAAACTAATCCCATATCATCTTCGCCTTTTCGATACGGGTTATTAAGCCAAGCTGTATTTTCGTTAGCATTGGCATCCCAAGATTTTGTGCCTAAGGCTCGGAAATCAGCAGCATTACTGTAACCACGAATATAGCCTAATAGCTCAGCAATAGCCGCTTTCCAGAAGCTACGGCGAGTAGTGACAAGAGGAAATTCGCCATTTTCAACATTGTAGGTTAAATCAGCATTAATTACTGTTAAACAACGCTTACCAGTACGTTCATTGGCTACCCATTTGCCTTCATTCACGATACGATTACACAAATCAAGATACTGTTTCATTCAATCCTCAAGCAAAAATATTTTATTTCGGGTAGAATTGTATCAGTTTTAATATTTCCAAAAAAGAAATCAGGAGTAAAAATGAAAAACCTTATAAAAATCTTTTTAATTTGCACAGTTGGTTTCCTTGCCGCTTGTTCCAATCAAAATACGACATTACCACGTTTAAGTGAAACTGAACTAGACCAAAAATCTTATGCCATTGCTTATAGCGTAACGGGTCAAACCTACAAAGACCGCGTGACTAAAGATTACAATATCCCACAATTTACTCAAGGCGTAACGAATTGGTATTACAACCGTGTGCCAATGCCGATTGAGCAAATTCAAGCCTTAACCATCAACCGTTTAGTCGATCACAAAGAATATGCCTATAATAGCGGTGTGCTTTTTGCCGATGCTTTCCAACAAAAAGTGAATTATCTTGATCCAAGTTGTTGGGGCTTGCTGCATAAGCCAAGTATGATCCAAGGAATTAATGATGCAATGCACGATTTACAAAAAAGAAATCAAGTTCGTGATGATGAATATATCCGCAATGGTTCAGATCAAATTATTCAATTATGTGTAAAAACCATTGTTTATGATGAAAAACAGCCGAAAGTAGAGATTAAAAATGAAAAAAATCAAGATAAAAAGTAATAGAGCTGTACTCAATAACGACTAAAAATCCCATTTTAGTTAAAATAACCCAATGGAAAAAAGTCGCTTAAGCCAGCATAAACAAAATAAACTTATTGAACTGTTTATTTCTAGCACAGCCCTAAAATAATTCTAAGTATAGAAACTTGATTATTCTTATGTTTTATTACTATTTTAATGCCACTCTTGTACACAAAAATTATCAAAATTTGATTGAACAACTTTTCACTTGTAAAAATTTTGAAAAATCTGACCGCTTACTTGGGTTCTCAAAAGGTCGAGGCATCACATGGTTTTTGCATACTCAATCAGAATTAGGTGTAAACAGCGTGTTACGCCATTATCGAAGAGGTGGCTTATTTGGAAAAATAATCAAAGATCACTACTTTTTCAGTGGTATTGAACATACTAGGGCTTTTCAAGAATTTAGCTTACTAGAAAAAATGCACGCATGGGGACTACCAGTTCCTCGTCCAATTTCTATTCAAATTGAGAAAAAATTTCTCTGTTATCGTGCTGATATTATGATTGAAAAAATTGAAAATACTCACGATTTAAGTCAAATTTTACAAAAACAAATGCTAAGTGAAGCACAATATCAGCAAATAGGAAAATTGATTCGCCACTTACACGATCACCAAGTACACCATACTGATCTTAATATTCACAATATTCTACAAGATACAAGCGGTCAATTTTGGTTAATAGATTTCGACAAATGCTATATTCAGCAAAGAGATAGCTGGAAACAAAGCAATTTAAACCGCTTGTTAAGATCATTTAACAAAGAGAAAAGTCGGCTAAATATTCGCTTTAGTGAACAAAATTGGCAAGCTTTGATGAATGGATATCAAAATAAATAACCTGAAAAGATCATTAGAAATAATAATTTTTTTGTGCTATTCTCAAACTCTACCTAATAGGTAGATTCTTTTAATCTTTTTTCAAATAAGGATATTTAATGAAAATTAGTGCAAGAAATCAATTAAAAGGAAAAATCGTTTCAATCGAAACTGGTTCTGTAAACGCAATTGTACACATTGATATAGGTGGTAGTAATGTAATTACTTCAACTATCTCTATCTCTGCAGTAAAAGAATTGGGTTTAGAAGTAGGCAAAGAAGCGTATGCAATTATTAAAGCAACTTCAGTAATGGTTGGTATAGAATAAATTGTTTTCGTATAAAAAAACTGGCATATAGGACAAAATAGTTGGTAAGAATTATAGTTAAATAATCCTTACCAGCTTTTTTATTCTATCTAATTTTACTCACATTTTTGTAATGTAAAATTATATGATGATTAGATATATTCCACATCAATAATATCAAACTCAACCTTACCACCTGGGGTAGTAATGGTTACAGAATCATCAACCTCTTTGCCTACTAAACCACGAGCGATAGGCGAATTAACTGAAATTAAGCCTTCTTTAATATTCGCTTCATCATCACCTACAATACGATAAGTCACCTCTTCATCGGTTTCAATATTAGTTAATGTTACCGTTGCACCAAAAATGACTTTACCATTATTTTGCATTTTGGTCACATCAATAATTTGGGCACTGCCTAATTTACCTTCAATTTCTTGAATACGACCTTCACAGAAACCTTGCTGTTCGCGAGCAGCGTGATATTCCGCATTTTCTTTTAAATCACCGTGTTCACGAGCTTCAGCAATGGCAGCAATAATTTGTGGACGGCGTACATTTTTGAGGAAATCTAACTCTTCTCGTAATTGCTCTGCACCACGTACCGTCATTGGAATTTGTTTCATGCTCTACCTCTTAGCATTTCTCATAAAATAAAGGCGTTATTATTCAATTTCTTGGCAAAAATAGCAATAGGTGATTGCAAGCGGTCAAATTTTTGCCCTTGCCTACTACTTATTAAGAGGTAATTGACTTGTAGTAAATCAAACCAATCTCTGTAATTATTTGCGCCGCTTCCGCCTATTCGCTAGAATGCACAGAATTTTCTTTTATTTTTTATTGTGGGACACATTGTAGATAAGAATGACTATTCTAGCATTAGGTATTAACCATAAAACTGCTTCAGTGAATTTGCGTGGAAAGGTAGCGTTTGATGAACAAAAACGCCAACTTGCTTTAATGCAGGTTCAACAACAGAATTTGGCTGAGAGCGTAGTTATTCTTTCCACTTGTAACCGAACCGAACTCTATTTCCACAATTCTGAAATTACCCCTCAAGAAGAGAGCAAAGAGAACCAAGCGTGGCGTGAACGTTGCTTTGAATGGTTTGCTAACATTCATCAGCTTGAACATACCGAACTTCGCGAATGTCTGTATTTCAAACAAAATATGCAAGCCGCACAGCATTTAATGCGAGTCGCTTGTGGCTTAGACTCGCTCATTTTAGGTGAGCCGCAAATTTTGGGGCAAGTAAAACAAGCCTATCACGCTAGCGAAGATTTTTATCAAACAAGCGGTGGGATTTCCACAAAACTTTCCCGATTGTTCCAACGTACATTTGCAACAGCAAAACGCGTGCGAACTGAGACGGATATTGGTGCAAGTGCCGTTTCTGTTGCTTATGCTGCCTGTGGTTTGGCTCGCCAAATTTTCGATAATTTCGGCAAATTACGTTTTTTATTAGTCGGAGCGGGAGAAACAATTGAACTTGTTGCGCGTTATTTAATCCAGCACGGTGCAAAAAATATAATGATTGCCAACCGTACGGCTCAACGTGCAGAACAGCTTTCAGAGAAGCTTGAAACGCCGATGCAGATTTTATCGCTAAGTGCATTGCAAATTGGTTTGAATCAGGCTGATGTGGTCATTAGCTCAACGGGTAGCCCAGATACACTAATTACACAATCGATGGTAAAAGAGGCACAAAAAAATCGCCAGTTCGATCCAATGCTTTTGATTGATATTGCCGTGCCGCGTGATATTGATGAAAAAGCGGGCGATGTAGATGCTGTTTATTCTTATAGCGTAGATGATTTACAAAATATTATTCAACGCAATCTTGCCCAACGCCAACAAGCGGCAGAGCAAGCGGCTAAAATTGTCGATGAAGAGTGCAAAGCCTTTTTTGAATGGTTAAAACAACAACAATCAAGTGACTTAATCAAACGTTATCGCCAAGATGCGGAAGCATTACGCCAAGAGCTACTTGCAAAAGCGATTCAAGATTTAACTTTAGGGCGAGACAGCGAAAAAGTGCTTCACGATTTAAGCTATAAATTAACTAATCACCTCCTTCACGCCCCAACACAAGCCTTACAAGAGATGGCGAAAAAAGGTAATTCACAAGGGTTACAGAGTTTTTCGAGAGCGTTGAAGTTATCATAAGTCATACTGAAAAACAAAACCTAGTAGACATATATTATGCTCTTCCTGCCCGCCCCAACACGCCAGATGAAATACCCATCATCTCATTCGCTTCTAACCAGCGGTCAAGATAACCTGTTTTGAATAAAGTTTTGTTGTTAGCATCGGAATAAATCCACATATTCTGTAAAATTTCTTGTTGTAACTGTTCGCTATTCCAAGTAGAACAACCTAAGCAAACAATAAAGTGTTCAGGGGCATCAGGCGTACCCAAAGTATCTAGCACATCACCTGATGTCGTGAGCATAATATCATCAGTTACTTTGTAAGAGTGCAAGAAAGATTGGGCGGTTTTAGTATGGATAATAAAACCACGCTCTTGACTTACAGGACCACCACTTAAGACCATCTGATCTTTTTTATAATCACGCTGATTTGCCATTTGGAAATCCATTCTAGTGAGCAATTCCAATACAGATAAATCGGTTGGCATATTGATGATTAATCCCATGGCTCCGTTGTTATTGTGTTCACAAATATAAACAACGGCACGATCAAAATAAGGATCGTCCATATCTGGGGTTGCAATTAAAAATTTACCTTGTAAGTTTTCTAACATTTTATTCTTCAATCGATTAAATTCTTAGACTAATCCCTCCTCAAGTCCTTCGACAGGCTCAGGAACCGTCTCTGTTGTATTTGTTTAAATATCACCAAAGCAGACTTGCAAAGCGGTAATTGCCGCAAGGGATGCTGTTTCTGTACGTAATATTCGTTTGCCTAACAGCACTTCGGTAAAGCCTTTCTGTTCAGTCATTACGATCTCTTCGGAAGAAAGCCCGCCTTCAGAACCAATCAGCAATCGCACGCCCTCTTTCGGCATATTCGGCAATTGACGAATGTTATATTGAGCTCTTGGATGTAAATTCAACTTAAGCATTCCATCTTGCTCTTTGCACCAATCAGTAAGTTTCATCATCGGGCGAATTTCTGGAATCTCATTACGTCCGCACTGCTCACAAGCCGCAATCGCAATTTTCTGCCATTGTTGTAATTTTTTATCTTGGCGTTCTTCGTTTAATTTTACACCACAACGCTCCGACCAAAGTGGAGTAATGGTTTTCACGCCTAATTCTACGGATTTCTGAATGGTAAATTCCATTCGATCACCACGTGAAATCACTTGCCCTAAATGAATATGCAAAGGCGATTCGCGATCATCTAATTCGCTAGAGTGAATTTTTGCAATAATTTGTTTTTTTTCGACCGCTTGTAACGTGGCGTGAAAGATATGGTTAGATCCATCAAATAAAATAATGGCATCGCCCTCATTCATTCTCAATACACGCCCAACGTGGTTGGTGGCATCTTCGCTTAGAATACAGCTTGCTTGGTCAGCTAATGATGAAGGATGATAAATTCTTGGGATTCGCATAATTTTGTAGAGGCAAATAATATTTGCCCTATTGTGAAGATAATCTGGTATGAAGCTATAGGGCGAGTGTAATTCGCCCCTACATGGGAGCAACATAGTTGCCACATAAAAACAATATTATTTATATTGATGAATCGCATTCGCCACTTCGTTATCGTTATAAATGGCGTTGATCACATCTTGATAGGCTTGGTTTAAGATTTTTTGAATGTCTTTATTGTCTGCTCCCAACGCACCTTCATAACCACGGGTAGCATTAAAGGATTTATTGAAGTTACCTTTTGCACCTTGCACGGTAATATCAACATTTACTTCCGCATTAGTTTTATGGCGAAGATTGCCTTGTTCAACCGTTGCGAAGAAACGTTTTACATTCACAGTTACGTTCGCATTAGCAGCACCTTGCACTAATTGGAAACCTTTTGCATTTAAATCTTGCTGTACCGCTTGTTGTAAAAGTTGCACTACTTCAGGGCTTGAAGTTAAACGGATCACCTCGCCATTTTTGGTGTAAGAAGAAACTTCGCGTGAAGTACGTAAATCGCGCGTATTTACGCTCACTGCAGCGGTTTGGTTATTGGTATTAAAAGTTGACGTTGGAGATGGCGTATTAAATACCAAGACATTAGATTGTGCTTGGCAGCCTACAAGCACAGCTGAGGTTAATGCTGTTACTAAAAAGAGAGCTTTTTTAGAGAATTTCATAGTGTTTCCTTAAAATTAAATTAACTAAGAGGTGTTGTTTGTTGTGTAAAAATCTCAATTTGAGATATAGATTATTAATTGCAACGAAGGCTAAAGTCAAGTCTATTACACAACCATATGACTGCTCAATATAGAACAAATTGTAAAACGAATGAATCAAACATCTCTTCTTTGGTTATGCTAAAATATACTAGTAATTTTAGCATATTTAGACAATTTATTATGATTTTTTTTACAGATTTAATTTTAAAACGCGGTTTAAATACTCTTTTAGAAAACACTTCCGCCACTATCCACACGGGTCAAAAAGTTGGGCTTGTGGGAAAAAATGGTTGCGGTAAATCTTCACTTTTTGCCCTTTTAAAAAATGAATTACAACCAGAAGGCGGTGAAGTTAGCTTGCCGAAAAACTGGGCAATTTCATGGGTAAACCAAGAAACGCCTGCGTTAGATATTTCCGCAATCGATTATGTCATTCAAGGTGATCGCGAATACACACAATTAATGGTACAGCTTGAACAAGCCAACCACGATAACGATGGTCATTTAATCGCTACCACACACGCCCAATTAGATACTATTGATGCGTGGACAATTCAATCTCGTGCAGCAACATTATTAAATGGCCTAGGTTTTAGCACCGAACAACTCAATTTTCCTGTGAAATCTTTTTCGGGCGGTTGGCGTATGCGTTTAAACTTAGCACAAGCGTTGATTTGTCGTTCAGATTTACTCCTTCTCGATGAACCGACTAACCACTTAGATTTGGATGCCGTCATTTGGCTAGAACGCTGGCTCGCCAATTACCGTGGCACGCTCATACTCATTTCCCATGACCGAGATTTTCTTGATCCAATCATCGACCGCGTTATTCATATTGAGCACCAAAAATTGAATGAATACACAGGTAATTACACCTCGTTTGAAATTCAGCGTGCGACTAAAATCAGTCAACAAAATGCGGCTTATCAGCAACAGCAACGCAAGGTAGCTCATTTACAAAGTTTTATCGACCGCTTCAAAGCAAAAGCAACCAAAGCCAAACAGGCTCAAAGCCGTATTAAAGCCTTGGAAAAAATGGAACTGATTGCTCCAGCCTATGCGGATTCCCCGTTTGAATTTGAGTTCCGTCCACCATTGAGCTTACCAAGCCCGCTATTGATGATGGAAAATGTTGAGGCGGGTTATGGCGATAAAACAGTGCTGAAATCAGTTAAACTTAACCTTGTACCAGGTTCTCGCATCGGGCTTTTGGGGCGAAACGGTGCGGGTAAATCCACACTGATTAAACTGCTGGCGGGGGAAATCGTAGCTCAGTCAGGGCAAGTGCAACTCGCAAAAGGCGTGCAGTTAGGCTACTTCGCACAGCATCAAGTCGATACGCTACGTTTTGATGAAAGCCCTCTCTGGCATCTGGAAAAGTTGGCTCCTGAAAAAACGGAACAGGAGTTACGCAATTATTTGGGGGGATTTGATTTCAAAGGTGATAAAGTGAAACAAGCGGTCGGATCTTTCTCAGGCGGTGAAAAAGCCCGCCTTGTACTTGCCTTGATTGTGTGGCAACGCCCGAATTTACTCTTATTGGACGAACCGACCAACCACCTTGATTTAGAAATGCGACAAGCCCTCACTGATGCATTAACCTATTATGAAGGCTCGCTCGTGGTAGTTTCGCACGATCGCCACTTATTACGTAGCACCGTGAACGAATTTTATTTAGTGCACGACCATAAAGTGGCGGAGTTTAAAGGCGATTTAGAAGATTATCAAAAATGGCTAAACGAACAAAATGCTCTTGCATTGGCTTCTGCAAAAAAAGAGGAAAATTTGACCGCTAGCAGCGAAGAAACGTCAAATGAAACTGTGAATGCAAGCGGTAATCTTTCAGCACAAGATCGCAAAGAGCAAAAACGCTTAGAGGCAGAACTTCGTCAACAAACCGCCCCACTTCGCAAGAAAATTACTCAACTTGAGAAAGAGCTAGAAAAGGCAACAGTAATGTTAAATAAGCTCGAAGAGCTACTCGCAACCAGTGAAATTTACGAAGCGGAAAATAAAGCACAACTGACAGAAACGCTTGCCAAACAGATCTCTGCAAAACAGAAAGTAGAAGAGATTGAGCTAGAATGGCTAGAGATGCAGGAAGCGTTGGAAGGAATATTGAATAACTAACATAAGATTGCTTTGATAAAATCAATCAAAATATATACTAAATAACTTTTGTTTTTCATCGTAAAATCAACCGCTTATTAGCGTATTTAAGGAAACTAAAATGGAACAATATAAACACAACTTTATTAAATTTGCTCTCAGCCGTCAGGTACTTAAATTTGGTGAATTTACCTTAAAATCAGGTAGAAAAAGTCCATATTTTTTCAATGCAGGCTTATTTAATACAGGTTATGACTTGGCAAAATTAGGTGAGTTTTATGCTCAAGCAATCCAGTTTTCCCAATTAGACTATGATGTTTTATTTGGACCTGCTTATAAAGGTATTCCGATTGCAACAACAGTCGCTGTTGCACTCGCTAACCATTTTAATATTGATAAACCTTGCTGCTTTAATCGCAAAGAAGCAAAAGATCACGGTGAGGGTGGAAATTTAATAGGTGCACCATTAAAAGGTAACATTTTATTAGTGGATGATGTTATTACTGCAGGTACAGCCATTCGCGAATCAATGGAAATTATCCAAGCAAATCAAGCAAAATTAGCGGGCGTATTAATTGCATTAAATCGAAAAGAAAAAGGCAAAGGTGAGCTTTCAGCAATTCAAGAAGTAGAACGTGATTACGCTTGCCAAGTATTTTCTATTGTAGATTTTGATGATCTTGTACAATTTATTGAGAAATCACCTGAATATGCGCCATTTCTACCTGCAATGAAAGCTTATCGGGAACAATATGGAGTTTGTTAACCAATATCTTGCGGATCGATATCTATTGCAAGCTTAATAGAACTTGGCATCGTCCCCCGCTCTTGTTCAACATCAAACAAATCCAACAATTTTTGCAAAACCATTCGGGATGGATGTTGAATAAGCAATAACCAACGGTAATAACCTGCTTTTTTCGCGAGCGGTGCAGAAAATGGCTGACGGATTTGTAATCCCTGTAAGCCCAATTCATTGGATTTTATGGCAAAGAAATTCGCTAACTCTTGTAAAAACTGCACCGCTTGTTCACTGTTTTTGCTCGTTGCTTTAAAGAGCACTTGTGATGAAAAAGGCGGAAGCATCATCAATTGACGCATTTTGAGTGCTTCTTGAGCAAATTCAGTGTAGCCTTTTTCAACCAGACTTTTTAGCAAAGGATTGTCTGGATAGTGAGTTTGCAGTACAACTTCCCCCTGTTTTTCAGCTCGCCCAGCCCTCCCTGCAACTTGTAAATAAAGTTGAGCTAAACGCTCTTCGGCTCTAAAATCAGTTGAAAACAGTGCTGAATCCACGTTGATAATCGCCACCAAAGTGACATTCGGGAAGTGGTGTCCTTTAGCAAGCATTTGCGTACCAATCAAAATCTGGCTTTTACCTTCGCGAATCTCGTTAAGATGAGCTTCTAACGAGCCTCTGCGGGCAGTCGAGTCGCGGTCAATACGGCTAATTTTATAATCAGGGAATTGTTCGCTAAGTACTTGTTCAAGTTGTTCCGTGCCTAAGCCAGTTGTTACTAAATTGGTTGAACCGCAATGACCACATTGGCGAGGAATAATCCGTTGCGAAGAGCAGTGATGACAACGCAACACACGCTGTTTTTGATGGTACGTGTAGGGTTTATCGCAGGCCTCACATTCACACACCCAACCACATTCGTGGCAGAGCAACACAGGGGCGAAACCGCGGCGGTTCAAAAATAGCATCACTTGGTTGCCTTTAGCTAACTGCGATTTCATTTTAGCAAGCAGCTGCTCAGAAAGCCCTGCAGTAACACGTTGTGTTTTCAAATCAATTATCTGTTGTTTGACCTGCTGTGAATTGCCCGCCCGAGCGGTTAAAGTAAGCTCAGTAAACTTGCCTTTCTGTACATTTTGCACGCTTTCTAAACTTGGTGTGGCTGAACCTAAAATGATTGGAATCGCAAGATTTTTTGCTCGAATGACCGCTAAATCACGAGCGTGATAACGCCAGCCTTCTTGCTGT
Source organism: Haemophilus parahaemolyticus (assembly GCF_018373095.1). Lineage (GTDB taxonomy): Bacteria > Pseudomonadota > Gammaproteobacteria > Enterobacterales > Pasteurellaceae > Haemophilus_A > Haemophilus_A parahaemolyticus_A. The sequence goes on along the minus strand of NZ_JAHAHT010000004.1, from coordinate 15,467 downwards.
TTGAATGAACTATCGTGCTCTTCATCAATAATAATCAAGCCTAAATTTTCGAATTGGGTAAAAAGTGCCGAGCGCGTGCCAATCACAATTGCACTCTCACCATTTCTTGCACGAAGCCACGCATTCAGGCGTTCAGTTTCATTCATATTGGAATGCAGCACATCCATTTCCACATTAAAACGGGCTTTAAAACGCTGGATAGTTTGCGGTGTTAAACCAATTTCAGGCACAAGCACAAGCACCTGCTCGCCACGATTGAGCGAACGTTCAATCGCTTGCAAATAAACTTCAGTCTTACCCGAGCCTGTTACACCATTGAGTAAAAACGCCTCAAAACCGTTGCGAACGCTCAAACGGCTCACCACCAAGGTTTGCTGTTTGTTTAGCACCAAGCGATTTTGATTATTTACAAGCGGTCGATTTCCCAATCTTTCTCGCCAAGATTGCGATGTAAAGGGAATATTGATTTTTTCGATGAAGCCTTTTTCAATCAATCCTTTCCACGCAGACGAGCTGCAAGCGGTCGGTTTTTCGAAAAAGTTTGCGAATTGAACTAATTCATTAAGTAAATCCTGTTGCTTTTTCGCCCGCTTGAGTTCACCCAATTCAAGGGCGGAATGTCCGAGTTTAGACACAATAAAATAGTCTGGCTGAGCACGCTCGGTTGAATCACCTTGACGAAGTTTTACAGGTAACGCACTAGTCAATACTTCGCCGATTGGGGCATGGTAATAGCTTGAAGCCCAGTTGAGCAGTTTAAATATCTCTTCATCAAAAATTGGTTCTAAATCTAACACTGCTTTGATGGGTTTGAGTTTTTCGAAGGGAATGTCACTTGTTTCAGGAAAATCAATCACAATGCCGACTTTGGTTTGTGAACCAAAAGGCACAGATACTCTTGCCCCTTTTACTGCAGAGAAAAAATCAGGCAAAAGGTAGTCGAAATAGCGATTTAACGGTACGGGTAAAGCAACGCGGATTAGTTTCATAAGCTGATTTCATCGGCTCAAAAGGGAAAAGGCAATAGCGTTATTATCTATTGCCCTTTTAGAATTTTCAAAAGATTTTGAAAATAATTATTTCACTTCACGAATCATAATTTCAGACGGAATAACCTGACCTTGCCAGTATAATTCAGAAGCCACTTTGCCCGCTAACTCAATATAGGCTTGGCTGATTTCGTGGGTTGGATCTGCCTCAACAGTTGGTATTCCCGCATCTAAATCTTGACGCAAACGAATGTGCAACGGCATTTGCCCTAATACTTGCGTGCCGTAGCGTTTCGCAATTTTTTCTGCTCCACCTGTGCCAAAAATATCTTCGTGGTGTCCACAATTTTGGCAGATGTGCACGCTCATATTTTCGATGATTCCCAACACTGGCACTGACACTTTTTGGAACATTGAAATCCCTTTAATCGCATCTAGCAATGCTATGTCTTGCGGGGTAGTCACTACAACCGCACCTGTCACAGGAATTTGTTGAGAAAGGGTAAGTTGAATATCGCCCGTGCCTGGTGGCATATCGATGACCAAATAATCTAATTCATTCCACCAAGTTTCGTTAAGTAATTGGCTTAATGCACTGCTTGCCATTGGTCCACGCCAAATGGTTGCATTATCTTCCGCCATCAAATAGCCGATTGAGTTTGATTGAATACCGTAAGTTTCAATTGGCGTGATATGTTTGTTATCTGGCGAAGTTGGACGCTGATCTTTCGCACCTAGCATATGTGGAATAGAAGGACCGTAAATATCAGCATCCAAAATACCCACTTTAGCCCCTTGTGCTTTTAAGGCTAACGCTAAATTTACCGACGTGGTTGATTTCCCTACACCACCTTTGCCTGAAGTAACAGCAATAATATTTTTCACTCCATTCACTGCAGGATGATGATTTGCACGCTTTAAGGTCGCGATGTTGTAATGCAAAATCCATTTAATTTCGCTCGCTCCAGTAACTTCTTTTAACTTTACTTCCGTTGCTTGTTTTAAGGCTTCAAAGCCACTATTCCACGCAAATGGCATAGTAAATTCAAGGCGTAAAATACCTGCACCTAGCTCTGCTTTTTTCAGTGCATTCAATGCAATTAAATCTTTATGTAAAGTTTCGTGCGTAAAATTTTGAAGCACGAACTTGATTTCGTTCAGTTGTTGTTCGGTAAGTTGGTTCATAATTATCCTTAATTAGTAGGTAATCGCTAAAAAATAGGAGATTTAAACAATGAAATCAATCCCTAAAAAGAGGTTATTTAGAAAATTCGTATAATGGTAAGATCGCGACATCTTGCTCTAAAATCTCAACAAGTTGTTGAATTAACGTAGCACGTTTCGTTCTATTTAGCTTTTTAGTCTGTAATTTTGCTAATAACTTATCCACATCAGCATTAGCGTATCCGTTGTAATTTTCAGGGCTTTTTGAAGCAAAGCGAGCTAAAAAAAGCATTGGATTAGTTTTTTCAACACATTGCTCATTGCGAATAATATGGTATTTACCTTTATTCCTTTGTGCAATCAACTCTGATTTTTTGACCGCTTGCGGATTAACACGAATCAGATCTGATTGTGCCAATGCTCGGCTGATTTGTCTTCCAATAACGTTATGTGGCTTTTGATTTTCAAATAGAATATTCAAATGTAATGGCGACTTGGGACGTATGCCGCTCTGCATCAGCAACTGTTCAACCGCAATGGGCGACCAATAACTTTCCGTTTCTACTTGTAACGATTTCGGCAAAATATGGTGATTGGTTTCACCATTTTCATATTTGATCCGATTTGAAAAGACCATCGCTTTAATAGCTTGGCGAACTTCAGACTTTTTTAACTGCGGATCGTGAAAATTAAAATCGTAAAAATAAGTGCAAAGTTTAGCTGACGAAGCGGCTTTCTCTACCGTTTTGGCATTCGCTGGCAAAAAGAAACAAAAACAAGCGGTAAATATTGCAAAATTTTTTGCAAATTTCACCGCTTGAGATTGAAAAAGAGAATAAGCCATACAAATACCTGAGTATATTTCTAAACTATGGCTATTATACGCTAATTTGGAGAAATTAATAAAGAAAAGGACAGAGATCATAATCTCTGCCCTAACATAACGTAATAGATGATTACTGTGCTGTCGAATTTAGCTGTTGCATAAACTCTTCATTCACATCAATTGACGCACGCTCACGTAAATTGTTGATTAAATCGGCACGTAAGGTGGTGCGATTTGCGTCATCAAATTGAGCTTGAAGTGGTTTAAATTCATTTAATGAACCATCTTCTACTTTATCTAATGCCACTAATAGCACATCGCCTTGAGTATTACGAGTGACACTGAAAGTTGGTTTGTCCGCTGGTTTTGGCATTGCAAATACCGCTTTGGCAAATGCAGGTTGTTCTGCTTGTGCTTGAACATAAACAAGTGTTTGAACTCCGCCGAAAGTAACCTCATTTTTACCTTCGCTTAATGCTTTTACCTGAGCATTCGCTTGAGCTAGTAATACTGTTTCCGCTTTCTCACGTTTCACCATCGCTTCCACGTCTGATTTCGCTTCATCAAACGTTTTCTCACGTTGTGGTTCGTGTTGTTTTACACGGAGAAACATCGTGCGAGAGGCATTTTCATTGCCCACTTCTAATGCCTCTGAGTTTTGACCTGATTGTGCTAAATCACCTTCAAAAAGCACTTTAGTTACCGCATCAGATTTTAATGCTTCTGGTAATGTTTCACGAGAGAACATTGGCGTTGTTTGCACCTCAACACCAGCTACTTTTGCAACTTCTTCTAATGAACTAATATTTTCATTTGCCCTAGTTGCCATATCGCGAGTGACAGTTGAATATTCAGCACCAACTAATTCGTGACGCAAGGTATTCACAATGTTTTCTTTCACTTTCTCTAGCGGTAACGCTGTTTCTGGTTTACGATCTAACACTTTAATAATGTGATATTCATTGCCCATTTTGACTGGTTGACTAACTTGCCCTATTTGCAATGCGTTCGCAGCCTTTTCAAACTCAGCTGGAAATGTGCCCGCTTTTGCCCAACCTAAATCACCGCCTTTGGTTGCCGATAATTTATCTAACGATTTTTCTTTTGCAAGGGTTACAAAATCAGCACCTGACTTTAATTGCTGCTCAATAGCCTGCGCTTCTGCTTCATTTGTTACTTGAATATGTGCAAATTGAGATTCGCCTTTGGTGACATATTGTGCTTTATTCGCTTCATAATAAGTAGCAATTTGCTCATCCGTAACCTGCACCTTATTTTCTACTTGTTTTGGAGATAAAGTTACATATTCCACCACAAACTGCTCTGGCATCACTAATTGTGTCTTATGCTTATCATAGAAAGCCTGCAACTCCTCTTGTGAAGCGGTCTGTTTTTGCACTTCATTTGCTAAAGAGTAAGACGCTAAACGCACTTGGCGTTTTTGGAATAACAATTTTGCCAACAACTCTTCTTGAGCAGGCACATTAAAATTCGTTCCTAAAACGCCTTCTTCCATTTGAGAAAAAAGAATACCTTGTCCCACAATTTGAGCGTAGCCATCAGCATTTAAACCTGCATTACGTAAAGTTTGTTGATATAAATTATTATCAAACTTACCATTATTTTGGAAATAAGGACTGTGCACAATTTCTGATTTAATTTGATCAACGCTCACGCCTAATTTTAATTCATCAATATATTGGCGAAGTAATTCATCATTAATCAGGTTATTAAGAACAGATTGATCAAACTCTGCAGCAAATTTCGGATTATCCATTAAATCCCAGAATTGCGATCCCATTTGATTCGCCATAGTTTGTTGCTGACGATTTTTTGCATCACTAAATTCACGCTGAGAGATCTCTTTACCATTCACTTTCACCGCTGAAGTATTCACTCCAATAAATCCTGTGCCCACGCCCGCTAATACAAACGAAAGCGAGACAAGGGCAAAAATAATTTTGAAAGTAATCCCATTGCTTTTTTCATGCCATTTTTCAATCATAGAAGTTTCCTAGGTTTAAAATCAGAAAATGTTGTGAATTATACTGTAAAGTCAGCTTTTCTCAAATCTGATTTTTCCATTCTTTATCAATTGATTTATGATAGAATGCACGCTCTTTTCATTTCTCTATTCAGAAACATACAGGATTTTCTTGATGAATATTTATGCCTATATTTGCTTTCTGGCAGCACTTTCTATCTTACTTGGATTTATCACGAGCAAAATTTCTGCTCGCGTGCAATCAACTATCGCCATTACTGCAGCTGCAATGATTTGCTCTCTATTAGTCTGGGTTTTAGGTTCTTTCGGCTGGTTCAAAATTGACGTTATTGCTAAAAATGTGATGGAGCAAATCGACTTCAAAAGTTTCTTACTCAACGGCATTTTAGGCTTCTTACTTTTTGCGGGCTCTTTAGGCGTAAAATTGCCTATGTTGAAAGATCAAAAATGGGAAATCACCGCATTCGCTCTCATTTCAACGCTAATTTCTACCTTCCTGATTGCCTTATTAATTTGGGCACCCGCAAACCTTATCGGCTTACCAATTAATTTTATTTACTGCGTGGTTTTCGGTGCATTAATTTCACCTACCGACCCTATCGCTGTGTTAGCCATTATAAAAAACTTACGTGCTCCAAAACGTTTATCGATGCAAGTTGAAGGCGAGTCACTATTTAATGATGGCGTAGGCTTAGTTATTTTTGTGACGGTTTTTACGGTCGCTTTTGGCGGTCAAGAGGCTTCACTAGGCAATATTTTTAGCCTCTTTATGCACGAAGCTATTGGCGGGATTTTATTGGGTTTCTTACTTGGTTTTATCGCCCACATCCTGATTTCTTCAACCGATGATGGTTCGATGGAAATTCTCATCACACTTACTATTCCAACCGCAGGCTTTATGTTTGCCTCTAATGTGCTACACGTTTCAGGTGCACTTGCAATGGTTGTTTCAGGGATTATGATCGGTAACTGGACGCGCTGTTCAGGTTTCTCTGAACAGAGCCAACGTTATTTAGACCATTTCTGGGAGATGATCGACCACTTTTTAAACTCACTGCTCTTCTTCCTTATTGGCTTTGCGTTGTTGTTGGTAGACTTTGAATTTTACGGCATTCTGTTGATGATTATTGCGATTCCAGTTTGTTTAGTTTCGCGTTATCTCAGCCTCTGGATTCCATTTAAAGGAATGCAACAATTTAGAACTTACAACCCTTATACGCTGAAAATTATGACATGGGGAGGCTTACGTGGCGGTTTAGCACTTGCGATGGCACTTTCTATTCCAAGCAAAACCGCATACGCAGGCTCAATCGATGTGAAAGATTTGATCCTTGTGATGACCTATGCAGTCGTAATGTTCTCCATTCTCGTGCAAGGTTCAACCATAGAACCGATGATCAGAAAATCGAAAACGATTGATCCAAATCGTGAGGAATATTTACAGCCGAGTAAGCCTTAATTTTATTATGGTATAAGCGGTTCTAGAGATGAGGCAAATTTGAAAAAAAGCATTTATGATACCCCCATATTTTTTAAACGCTACCAACAGCTTCGGCACAATCCCATCAGTATGAATGAAATGGTAGAGAAACCAACGATGTTTGCAATGCTACCTGAACTCAAAGGCAAAAAAGTGCTCGATTTAGGTTGTGGAATGGGTGAACATCTTACCTATTATTTAGCACAAGGTGCGAGTAAAGTTGTTGGCTTAGATTTATCGGAGTTGATGCTTAAAAAAGCGGAAGAAGATCTTACTAAGCATTGGCAAAAAGGGCGGGATTTTGTCCTTTTCTGCTCACCAATGGAAGCACTTGATCAAATGCCTGAACAGGATTTCAATGTGGTTGTAAGCTCTTTCGCATTTCATTATATTGAAGATTTTGCCGATTTACTCGTAAAAATATCTTCAAAAATGACCGCTTGTGGCACACTAATTTTTTCGCAAGAGCATCCGATTGTGACCTGCTATCGTAATGGCTATCGATGGGAAAAGAATGAGCAAAAGAAGCAAGTGGCTTATCGCTTGAATTATTATCGCGATGAAGGTGAACGAGATCGCAGCTGGTTTCAGCAATCATTCAAAACCTTTCACCGTACGATGGCAACGATTTTTAATCAACTTATTCAAGCAGATTTTGAAATTACTCAAGTGGAAGAACCGATGCTTGCCAACAAGCCCGAATGGCATAATGAATTTAAAGATTTACAACACCGACCACCACTATTGTTTGTGAAAGCGGTTAAAAAATTGAAATAATTTATTAAGGATAATCTATGTGGTTTAAAAATGTGATGATTTATCGTCTCACTAGCAAGTTAATGCTAGATGAACAAACACTTAATGAGCAATTAACTGAAAATCGCTTCACACCTTGCGAGGCACACGATATAAGCAAATTTGGCTGGAGCCAACCGCTTGCAAGTTCTGATCAACTTTTCTTTTCACAAAGTAAGCAATTTCTGCTAGTTTCTCATCAGGAAAACAAACTTTTGCCTGCAAATGTAGTGAAACAAGAGACGGAAAAACGCATCGTAGAATTAGAGGAAAAAGAGGCTCGTAAACTCAAAAAAACAGAGAAGCAAGCGGTTAAAGATCAGGTTATTTCCATATTGTTACCGCGAGCCTTTAGCAAACATCAATTCATTGCAATTTGGTTGGATTTAGATGCTCAATTAATTTACGTTAATACGGGCTCAAGTAAACGAGCGGAAGATACGCTTGCATTGCTGCGTAAAACCTTAGGTTCGTTGCCAGTTGTGCCAATTTCTTTTGTTATTCCGCCTTATAAAGCCATGACTGACTGGGTAGCAAAAGGTTATACGCCTGCATGGTTAAATTTGTTGGAAGAAGCCGAGTTAAAATCTTTTGAAAGTGGTAGCATAATTCGTTGTAAAAATCAGCTGCTTGAAAGCGAGGAAATTACCCCACACTTACAAGCGGGTAAATTTGTGACCAAAATTGCAATCGACTGGGAAAATCATTTTTCTTGCGTGTTGAATGAAGAAGCGGTTATTTCTCGCCTTAAATTTGCTGATGAAATTCATGAGAAAAATGATGATATTTTAAAAGAAGATATTGCTCAGCGTTTCGATGCTGATTTCTTGTTGATGACCGAAGAATTAAAACACTTTACCCAAAAAATCATTAAAGAATTCGGTGGCATTGAAGAGCGGATTTAATCAAGCTTAGGAAATAATTAAGGGGCTTAATACCAAAATACTTAGCCATTAGCCCCAGAAATTCATAATTATAGCGAATTAAAGAAAATTACAAGAATAATCACTGGGATCACAAATCTTACGTAATTAAACCAAAGATCGGTAAACATTTTTCCTGCCCCTAATTCTTCTTTAGCCTCTTCTTTTAAGACAAAACCAACGAAAATAGCACTACCTAATGCGGTTAAAATAAAGAGAATATTACCGCTAATGTAGTCAAAAGCATCAAAAATGCTTTTACCCATAATGGTGACGTCGTTCCAAAGATTATCGCCTAATACAGATGGAATATTTCCTAAGATGAAAATAACGGCTAATGTAACTGCAATCGCTTTTTTACGTCCCATTTTCGTTTTTTCTTGTAAAGCGGTAATAATCACTTCATAAATTGTTAATGATGTAGTTAATGCAGCAACCACTAACAAACCAAAAAAAATAATCGCAAAGAGCGTTCCACCCCACATATTTGAGAATACGATAGGTAAGCTTTGGAACACAAGGGTTGGACCAGAATTAGTCGGCACGCCAAAGCTAAATAGCGATGGGAAAATCATAAAGCCTGCAAGTACTGCAATGATGGTATTCATAACACCTGTAATGGCGGCAGTTTTTACTAGGTTTTCATTTTTGTCTAAGTAGCTTGAAAGTGTAATTAACACACCGAAACCTAGACTTAATGCAAAGAATACTTGACCTAGCACAAAAACAAATAGTTGTGGGGTGATTTTAGAAAAATCTGGCATTAAGTAGAATGAAATCCCTTCCATTGCACCAGGCAAGGTTACGTTACGAATCACCATCACAAGCAAGAATAAAAAGAGAATTGGCATTAAATATTTAACAGAACGTTCAATACCATCTACGATCCCTTTCACTAGAATAAAGTAGTTTACGATAACGAAAAGAAATGTGTAGGCAATAATTCCCCACGGATTGTCATGGATATTCTCTTTCAAAAAAGATGAAGTGTATTCCACATTAAGTGGCTGAGAAAAATCTAGTTTACCTGTTAAAAGACTGCTGATATATTCTATCACCCAGCCACCAAGCACCATATAATAAGCAAGAATCCCGAAAGCCCCGAGCAAACCAGTGTAACCTAAAATTTTCCAACCTGCGGCAATTTTTTTACCATTTGCATAACCGCTAAACGCATCTATCGCATTCACTTTCATTCGGCGACCAATAATATTCTCAACCAAGATCATCGGAATACCGATCACAATCATTGCAACACAGAATAAGAAAACATAAGCACCACCGCCATTTTCACCTACTAGATAGGGAAAACGCCACGTAGCACCGAAACCGACAGTTGCTCCTGCAACGGTCATTACATAAGCTAATCGGCTCGACCAAGACTGTCGTTCTTCGTGATTAGACATAAAAAAATAAAATCTCCTAAAACAAGTTTACCCTGTTAAACAACAGGGTAAACCTGATAAAACACACTAAAAATTAACGAATAATACCGCGCGTTGAACGCTTAAAGAAATCAAGATAAACCGCAACCACTGGCTCTTTTAACGCCATTTCTTCTAATTCTGGTAAAATTTCTTCTACTGTCTTATTTGAAGTGTAGATTAACTTATAAGCAGCACGAATAGCGTGCATTGCAGGTTTATCAAAGCCGCGACGCTTTAAGCCCTCAAAGTTAATACCGAATGGGCGAGCGTGATTGCCTTGTGCCATCACATAAGGGGGTACATCTTGGCTCACCATAGAACCACCACCAAGCATTACGTGCGAACCAATCACAGCAAATTGATGAATAGCCGACATCCCACCAACAATCACAAAATCATCTAAAGTCACATGACCTGCAAGTGTACCGTTATTTGCGATAATGCAGCGGTTACCAATGCTACAATCGTGTGCAATGTGGCAGTTAATCATAAATAAATTATCATTTCCTACACGAGTCACTCCACCACCTTGTACTGTGCCACGGTGAATAGTCACACTCTCACGAATACGATTACGATCACCAATAATCGTTTTCGTTGGTTCACCCTGATATTTTAAATCTTGGTTGATTTCACCAATGCTTGCGAATTGGAAAATATGGTTATCTTCACCAATTTCAGTAATACCATTAATAACCACGTGCGAATGAATTTTAGTTCTCGCTCCAATTTTCACGTCTTTACCGAGAACAGAAAATGGACCAATTTCAACGTGAGCTCCAATTTGAGCCCCTTCTTCTACAATCGCTAATGGGCTGATTTTTGCGGTTGAATCAATAAAACGCATAATACACTTCCCCTTCCTAATTTGGGTTATTTTCTGGCACACATTAAGTCTGCTTCGCAAACTAGCTTACCATCTACATAGGCTTTACCTGTGAATTTGGTAATACCACGTTTTTCTGTTAGAAATTCAACTTCTAAAACTAATTGATCGCCTGGCACAACAGGGCGTTTAAAGCGAGCATTGTCAATTGCTGCAAAATAATAAAGTTCGCCCTCTTTCATTTTACCATAGCTTGCAACAGCAAGAATACCTGTAGCTTGGGCCATTGCTTCTAAAATTAATACGCCAGGGAAAATGGGTTTTTGTGGGAAATGCCCCGTAAAGCAAGGTTCATTTACGCTCACATTTTTTACCGCTCTTAACCATTTGCCTTCTTTATAGTCTGTTACACGATCCACTAAAAGGAATGGATAGCGATGCGGTAGCATATCCATAATTTCCGTAACTTCAATTACCTTGGGTTCTATATTTTCTTGAATTTCAATTGTCATTATTTAAAAGACCTCTATCAATTTGATTAAATTCAGTTTATTACGCTAGTTTTTTTTCTAATTCTTTAACACGCTCATTGATCTTATCAATATTCATCGTTAAAGCTGCTGTTTTACGCCACTGCTTGTTAGCTTGAGCTGGAATACCTGATGAATAAATGCCTTTTTCAGTAATTGGCTTCATAATCATACTCATCCCTGTGATAATTGCACCATCACAGATTTCCATATGCCCATTCAATACGCTTGCACCGCCAATTTGGCAGAAACGCCCAACCCTCAAACTTCCTGCCATAATAACACCACCTGCAACCGCAGTGCCATAACCAATATGAACGTTATGAGCAATTTGGCAGAGATTGTCAATAATGACATTATCTTCAATTACCGTTGGATCGAGAGCACCACGGTCAATACAAGTACAAGCCCCTATTTCCACACGGTTACCAATAATGACACCACCAGTTTGTGGGATCTTTATCCATTGCCCTTTATCATTAGCATAACCGAAACCATCTGAGCCAATCACAGCTGAAGACTGAATTAGGCAATGCTCACCAATTTTAACTTGATGATAAACAGAAACATTTGCCCAAAGCTGTGTACCTTTACCAATCTGACTATTTTGACCAATAAAACAACCTGCACCGATAACCACATCATCATCAAGCTCCGCACCAGCTTCAATGACCGTATTCGCACCAATCGACACATTTTGCCCTAATTTTGCTTCAGGCGAAATAACTGCACTTGGATGAATATCGGTTGCGGCTTTTGGTGTGCTATCCATATATTGAGCGAGTAAGGCGTAAGCTAAATAAGGATTCACGACGATCACAATATTTTGATCTTCTCGACAAAACGGAACATCATCTTCTGTTACAATAATCGCTCCCGCTTGGCAAGCGGTTAAATTTTCGCGATATTTTGCATTAGAAATAAAGGTAATTTGCGAGCCATTTGCCTTATCTAAAGTGCCAATGCTTTGAATAGGCAAATCGGTGCTACCTCTGACAGTACCACCAATATGCTCCGCTAATTCAATTAAACGGAAAGTAGCCATTATTTTTTCGCTTCTTCTAGTTTAGTTTGCTCAGTTTTTGTTGCATTTGCTTTAGGTGTTTCTGGCAATTTAATTTCTGGATGTTTTGCTTTAATTGCATCTAACACAGCTTCAGTGATATCTTTGCTTTCATCTTCAGCATAAAGTGCAACTTGTGGTTGAAGAATTAGGGTATAGCCTTTTGCTTTCGCTACTTCTTTTATGGTTGCATTCACTTCATCAATCGCTAATTTTTGTGCTTCTTGAGGATTTAAGCCACCATTATTTTTATTCGCTTCTTCAATTTTTTTCTGAAAAGCATCGGCGCGTTTTTGGAAATCTTCGGCTTTTTTCAAAAACTCTTGTTCGCGTTTTTGGATAGTAGCCACTTTATTTTCAAAAGCTTTTGCTTTACTTTCAATTTTCGCTTGGCGAGCTTGGATCTCTTTAGCACGTAAACGCGGTGCATCTTTCTCTAATTGAGCAACATCTTTTTTCAAAGTAGCCTCAAGTGTTGCTTGCTCTTTTTGAATATTCTGAGTATCAACATTAAGCTGATTACGTTCTTCAGTGAGCTGTTTATTTTCTTCTGTTAATTTTTTCTCTTCATCTGCAAATTTAACCTGATTTTCTTTCATAAAATTTTCAAATTTGAGTGAAGCATCAATAATTACAGGATTGTTCTGCATTAGGTAGTTTGGATCAACAAAACCGATAGTATCTGCTGAATTCGCTACAGCGGAAGTGGCAAGTAAAGTGCTTAATGCACTGATTTTAAATAGTTTTTTCATTTTTTATCCTTAAATTAAACAAATTAAAGCAGCTTCTTTTATAAGTTTTTTACAAAATCAACTGCTTAAAAAATTAGAACGTGCTACCGATGTTAAATTGGAATTGCTCAACATCATCATTCTCATATTTTTTAAGAGGTTTCGCATATGAGAATGTAAGAGGTCCAATTGGCGACATCCATTGGAATGAAAGACCCGCAGAAGCACGATAACGTTTCCAATCTTTAGCATCAGCTAAACCTAAATCTTTCAATGTAACGGTGGTATGAGTACTTGAATTATAACCAATCACCGTGTCTTGCTTCCATTTTGTATTCCATACAGTAGCCACATCTACAAATAATGATGTTCTTACATTATGCTGAAATTTATCAGCAATAAATGGTGTTGGTGTAATTAACTCAAGGCTTGCTGATGCCATTGCATCTCCGCCAATAACATCATTACTCGGAGAGTTAAATACCCCACTACTACGATTATAATACAATGCTTTTGGACCTATTGCCCCATAAGAAAATCCTCGAATAGAACCAATACCACCAGCAGTATAAAGCTGGTAGAAAGGTACTTCTTTACCACTAAATCCATTCGCATAACCTAAATTCGCACGTGTTGATATAACCCATTTATGCTCACGATTTAATGGAATATATTTCGCAAAATCAACATTCAAACGATAGTATTTATTATCTGAACCAGGTATCGTGATTTTTCCACCTAAATTAGCTGAGGCGCCATCTGTTGGAAAATAACCACGGTTTAAGCTGTTGTAGTTCCATCCAAATGAGAAGTCATAATCATCAGCTTTCATCTTACCATAGCGTGTTGGATCGACGGTTGAAATAGGGAATTTCATTGAAGTTGCATATTTTTCACGTGTAAACTCACGTTGCACATTACTTAAACTATCATGTGTATAACCTGCTCCGATATAGTATGAATTATATTCATTAACGGGAAAACTCAAGTTTAAATTAGTACCATAACTACGACGTTTGTAAGAGGATACATTATCATTTTTAGAGTTATCATAATCTTCAAAGAAAACATTTCCTCCTAAGCTTATACCATCTTTTGTTATATACGGTTCGGTATAACCCAAAGCAACACTCGTGCCATAGTCATTACGCGTACCGTTTAAGCTAATCGTAGAGCCCATTCCCAAGAAATTATCTTGTTTGATACCAGCTTGGTAACTGATACCACTTTCCGTACCATAACCAACACCAAAGTTGATGCTTCCTGTATTGCGCTCTTTAATAGAGTATACCAAATCAACCTGATCTGTAGTGTTAGGAACTGGAGGCATCTGCATATCAACGCTTTCATAGAACCCTGTTCTTTCTAAGCGAACTTTACCTAATGAAGCATCACTTGTAGATAACCAAGCCCCTTCTTGCTGACGCATTTCACGACGCAATGTTGAGTCAGCTGTAATATTATTACCTTCAAAACGAATTTTGCGTACATAAACCCGAGGTCCGGCATCAACAACAAAGCTTATTTGAACGGTTTTAGCTTCTTCATCAAATTTTGGATATATCTCTACCTGAGCAGAACCAAAACCATTTTCACCTAGCTTTTGTTTAATAGCCTCTTCAATTTTTTGTAAATCATCTTTACGGAAAAGCTCCCCCGTTTGATAATCTTTTAGAAAACTATTTAATTGGCTTCCTAAGTTAGCAGTATTACCAATAATACGCACATCACTAACTTTATATTGCTCGCCTTCTGAGACCTGATAAATTAAATCTACCTCTTTTTTATCATTAGTAAATTTCACATCTGTTCCCGTTAAAGCAAATTTTGCATATCCACGATTCATATAGAAATCACGGATAATCTCTAAATCTTTTGAGTATTCTTGGGATTCAAATTTACTACTTGCAAAAATGTTGAACCAAGAAACATCAGGCTGAATATTTAGCTGTTTAATCAGTTCTTTTGTATTAAATGCGTGATTACCTTCAAAAGTAATATGCTTAACATAAGCTACATCACTTTCTTTAATCTCTAATTTGATATTCATACCGCCGTTATCATCTTTTGTTGTTAACGTATCTATAGTAGTCGTATAACGGCCAATAGAGTGATAATGCTCAATTAAACCTTGCTTAAAAGCTTCTAGTTTTTGAGGATCAAAAACTTCACCTTTCGTAATGAAATTAGCTTTTAAATTTTGCTCTAATGCATCTTTAGGTACTGCACTGTTTCCATCAAGATCAACTTTATTAATAAGAGGACGCTCAATAACATTAATGACAAGTGTATTGCCTTCACGAGTTGCACGTATATCTTGGTAACGATTTTGAATGAATAAACTTCTTACCACATTAGAAATATCTTCATCTGTCGCAGTTTGGCCTATGCGAACAGGCAAAGAAGAGATGATTGCCTTACCCGTTTCAGGTTGTACACCATCAACACGAATATCTTTTACTACGAATGGAGCCGCCATCACACCATTGGCAATTAAAAGAGAAGAAAGCAATAATTTTTTCATTGAAATTATCCTATGAAAGTTTTGTAAAAGAGTAAGCGATTTACACCGCTTGTTTAAAAATGAATAACATCATTGATGAACGCAAATGCCATCAGCGATAATACAAAGAGCGTTCCAAACTGTTGAAAACGTAGCTGAAATTTCTCTGAAACAGGTTTTCGTTTTATCGCCTCCAACGCTAATA
>NZ_JAHAHT010000084.1 GCF_018373095.1 Haemophilus parahaemolyticus | reverse complement strand
CGCATCACGTACAACTTGTGCCGCATGAGCTGAAGATTGTTGAGCTGATGGGTGGAAAGCAAAAACGATTGGGTTACGCGTTTTAAGGGCGATTAACGCTTTGAAGATAGTAGTTGAGGTTGGGTTGGTGGTTGGGGTAATACCGCAGATAACGCCGACAGGGTCAGCAATTTCAGTGATACCTGTTACATCATCTTCACTGATAACGCCCGCAGTTTTTAAGTGACGCATATTGTTCACAACATATTCACAGGCAAACAAGTTTTTGGTGGCTTTATCTTCGAATACGCCGCGACCCGTCTCTTCATATGCGTGCATTGCCAACACACCGTGTTTATCTAATGCCGCTACAGACGCTTTTGCGACAATATAATCCACTTGCTCTTGGTTTAAATGACGGAACTCATCAAGGGCTTTCAAGCCTTTTTCGACAAGTGCATTCACTTCCGCTTGAGCATCATAAGGTTGAGCAGTTTGAGTTGCTTTAGCCATAGTTTGGTTTCCTCTAAAAATTAAAAATCTAAAATTCTTTAACTGTTGAAATTATTATCCAACTGCAAACGATTTGCACCAAAATTCACTTACTCATAAGAGGTATTATTGATCTAAATCAACAAGTAAAATTTAAGTAAAATTTATACGATAAAACTTTTACAAATAGATAACTTTTATTACCCTTTTCTAGATTAAATCCGGCGATGGTGTTCCACTTTAATATTAGAGTGTTGATCCACGTAGCTATCGTAATCAGCTTTGAAGCCTTTTAAAATCACACGGATATTGTTCTCTTTAGCATAAATTGTGGCGAAATCTTCAATTAGTTCCAGTACATCACAAGCAATGTAAGCGGTATGTTCTGCATTAATAATCACCATTGAGTTAGGTTGAATATTTTTAAGCGTTTTCTTGATTGCGGCTTTATTGAGGAATGAAACCTCTTCGGCTAAATCAAGGCGGATTTGCGAGGCATCAGCAAGTTCTTCTCGGCTTAGATAGTAAGCACGTTTCATATTGCCGTGCAGAATAAATAGGATACTGATAACCAAGCCAAGCCCTACGCCTTTGAGTAGATCAAAAAGCACCACCGCAACCATAGTAACGATAAATGGGATAAATTGATAAATGCCTTTATGCCAAAAGTGTTTGAAAACTGTTGGGCGAGCAAGTTTGTAGCCAACTAAAATCAATACAGCCGCAAGAGTGGCAAGCGGGATTTGGTTTAGAAAAGCAGGAATAGCAAGCACACAAATGAGTAACAAAACGCCATGAATAATGGTGGAAAATTTATGTGTAGCTCCTGAGTTGGCATTTGCCGATGAGCGGACAATGACCGCTGTAATAGGCAATCCGCCAAGTAGAGAGGAAATAATATTGCCCACGCCTTGAGCCCGTAATTCTTGATTGGAATCGGTAAGCCGGCGTTTTATGTCCAATCGATCAGCTGCTTCAATAGAGAGTAAGGTTTCAATAGATGCAACAATCGCAATCGTCCCCCCTGTTACCCAGATAGATGGATGAGTAAACCCTCTGAAATCAGGAAAAATCACGAAATCTTTTAAATCTTGCCAAGAAGAGAAAGCAGGTAAATGTACTAGCTGATTTTCAGGTACGGCTAAATGGCTATCTAAAGCAATAAAAAGATTGTTTAGCAAGACGCTAACAATCACCGCAATTAACGCGGAAGGAAGTAGTTTTATCTTTTTGAGTTTAGCGGAATGATCCCAACCAAGCATAATGGACATTGAAAGCAGCGTGATAATCAAGGTGCCAAGATGGATGTTAATGAAAGAGTCCGTTCCCTTGAAAAGCTGTTTATCCGTGCCAATCGCATAAGGTAGCTGTTTAACGATAATTAAAAACCCAATACCCGCAAGCATTCCTTCAATTACGGCAACAGGAATATAGTTGGTAATGCTACCTGCTCGAATCATACCTAAAATGAGCTGGATAACGCCTGCAATAATGCCTGCACATAAAAAAAGCTCAAAGCTACCGAGTTGCGTAATTGCACCTAATACAATCGCTACCAAGCCCGCTGCTGGCCCTGCCACACTGATATGCGAAGTGCTCAACCAGCCGATAATAATACCGCCAACAATGCCTGAAATAATACCCGAAAGCGGTGGAGCACCTGAAGCAAGGGCAATACCTAAACAGAGTGGCAAGGCGACCAGAAAAACCACCAATCCAGAAGCAAAATTTTGTTTAACCAGTGAGGATTTTGAAGTTTTTAGGTGCGCTGTTTGGGGCATAGCGTCCTCGCATAAAATGAAGTAAAAAGGATAAAACAAGCGGTCATTTTACGCCTGATTTTTGCAAAAAATTTTGCTATATATCAGATTTTGATAAAATTTCTGAAAAATTCCCTTTTTCTGCTCAAATTTTTGCAAATTCCTCAGTTAAAATTTGCAAAATTAGGATGATATCTTTAAACTTTCGGATATTTTTGTGTGTTTAATTAAAAGAACTTTGTTATGACCGAATCTCGCATCACACTTTCAACAGATACACTCTCGCTAGGACAGCAACTCAAGCAATCGCGTGAAGCACTGCAATTATCTATTGAAGATGTTGCACAAAAAACAAATCTTAAAAAATCGCATATTGAATCGCTCGAAAACGATATTTTTATTTTGCAAAATGTAGCACCGACCTTTGTTCGTGGCTATGTGCGTAACTATTTACGTTTTTTACGGTTGCCAGAAGAACTGGCTTCAAGCGTAAACTATGGTGAGGTTAAAATTCCTAAAGAAGTGCTGCATAAAACTTCTGCTGGAAAAGTGATGCAAAAATCACAAAATTTATGGGTAAAATATCTCACTATTTTTGTGCTATTAGCTGCGATTGGTATGACGTTGCTTTGGTGGTGGCAAGATTACCAACAAGAGCAAGAAAACCGCGAGCAGTTTGTAAATAATGCTGTGCCAGTTGAAACAACGCCTGCAACAAATAATGCGATTGAAATTACCTCACAGGAGACACCAACTGAACCAACAGCTCAAACTGCGGCACAAGCGGTCGAAAATGCGGAAAACATTGCACCTGTGGTAGAGCAACCCCCAGCTCAAGCACAGCCTGAAACCTTTGCTGCGGTAGCAAACGTTGAAACGAATACAACACAAACTACACCAATCACTGCAACAGATGTGTTGGCTCAACCTTCTGCTGAAAATGCCCCAAATAGTGCAGCTCCAGCAGTGGAAGCTGCCATCGGAAACGATGATTTACGCATTGAAATTACGGGCAAAGAGAGCTGGATTACAGTAAAAGGTAATCAAAGCAAAAAAAGTTTAGCTGAAAAATTATACAATAATGGCGAAGTGCTAACCTTCAATGGCAATGAGCAATATCGATTGACCATTGGTGCACCAGCAAATGTGAAAATTTATTATAAAGGGCAAGAAGTGCCGCTTAAAATTGATGGACGCGTGGCACGTATTAAGCTGCCATTAGCACAATAAGGGTTTAAATTAAATATGTCAGCAGTACAACATTCTCCGATTAAGCGTCGTGAGTCAAAAAAAATCTGGGTGGGCAAAGTGCCTGTGGGGGGCGATGCACCGATTTCCGTGCAATCAATGACCAATACTCGCACTACCGATGTGGAAGCGACGGTTGCTCAGATTAAATCGTTAGAAAAAGTTGGGGCGGATATTGTTCGCGTTTCTGTGCCAACCATGGATGCAGCTGAAGCATTCAAAGTGATTAAACAGCAAGTGAATGTGCCTCTAGTCGCAGATATTCACTTCGATTATCGCATTGCTTTAAAAGTGGCGGAATATGGCGTAGATTGCTTGCGAATCAACCCAGGTAATATCGGCAATGAAGAGCGTATTCGTGCGGTAGTGGATTGTGCAAGAGATAAAAATATCCCCATCCGTATCGGCGTCAATGCGGGCTCACTAGAGCGTGATTTGCAAGAAAAATATGGTGAACCAACACCGCAAGCCTTGCTTGAAAGTGCGTTACGCCACGTGGATATTTTAGATCGCTTTAATTTCGATAATTTCAAAGTAAGCGTAAAAGCCTCTGATGTGTTCCTCGCGGTCGAATCTTATCGCTTACTTGCAAAACAGATCGTGCAACCTCTGCATTTAGGTATTACTGAAGCAGGCGGTGCTCGTGCAGGTTCGGTGAAATCAGCGATTGGTTTAGGCTTATTATTATCAGAAGGGATTGGCGATACCTTGCGTATCTCTTTAGCTGCAGATCCTGTGGAAGAAGTGAAAGTCGGCTTTGATATTTTAAAATCGCTCCGTATTCGTTCACGCGGTATCAACTTTATTGCTTGCCCAACTTGTTCACGTCAAGAAATTGATGTAATTGCGACCGTAAACGCGTTAGAACAACGCCTAGAAGATATTTTAACGCCAATGGATGTATCAATTATCGGTTGTGTGGTAAATGGGCCAGGCGAAGCATTGGTTTCTGATTTAGGCGTAACAGGCTCAAATAAAATGAGCGGTTTCTACTTGGATGGTGTGCGTCAAAAAGAGCGTTTCGATAACGATAAACTGATTGACCAGTTAGAAGCCAAAATTCGTGCTCGTGTGGCGGAACAATCGCAGCGAATTATGATTACGCCTGCGTAATTTAAAATTATTTTTATTTAAAAGGACAATATTGTGGCAAAAACCATTCAGGCAATTCGTGGAATGAACGATTGCTCTCCAACAGAATCTCCATTATGGCAATGGATAGAGGCTAAAGTACGTCACGTGTTAGCAAGTTACGGCTATTCTGAAGTGCGTATGCCTATCGTTGAAAGCACGCCACTTTTTGCGCGTGCAATTGGTGAAGTAACCGATGTAGTTTCAAAAGAAATGTATACGTTCTGGGATAATGATGAACAATTAACACTCAGACCAGAAGGCACCGCGGGTTGCGTACGTGCAGCGATTGAACGTGGTTGGATTTACAACAACGAACAACGCCTTTGGTATATGGGACCAATGTTCCGCCATGAGCGTCCGCAAAAAGGACGTTATCGTCAATTCCATCAAGCGGGTGTAGAAGTGTTTGGTATTGCGAATCCAGAAATTGATGCGGAATTGATTATTTTAACTGCAAGACTTTGGAAAGAGCTAGGCATCGATCAACATGTTTCATTACAATTAAATTCAATCGGCTCACTTGAAGCACGTTCAAATTACCGCTCCGCTTTAGTATCATTCTTAGAAAATCATCAAGATTTAATGAGCAATGAAGAAAAAGAGCGTTTAGTAAAAAATCCACTGCGTATTTTGGATACTAAAAACGAAGCTTTGCAAGAAGTGCTTAACGGTGCACCAAAATTATTGGATTACTTAGACGATGAAAGTCGTGAACATTTCGCACAACTGTGCAGCTTGTTAGACGCAATGGGCGTGAAATATGAAATTAATCCAAAACTTGTACGTGGGTTAGATTATTACAACAAAACCGTATTTGAATGGGTGACTTCAGCATTAGGTGCACAAGGCACGGTTTGTGGCGGCGGTCGTTATGATGGTTTAGTGGAGCAATTAGGCGGACATGCAACGCAAGGCGTGGGCTTTGCAATGGGGTTAGAGCGTTTAGTATTGCTCGTGCAAGAGGTAAATAAAGAAATTGCTCTTCCACAGGCGGTCGATTTATATCTGGTTTATGCAGGCGAAGGCACAACATTAAATGCCTTCCAAATTGCTGAACAAATTCGTACCGAATTACCGCAAGTACGCGTGATGACACATTGCTCTGGTGGTAAATTTCAAAAACAATTTAAACGTGCTGATAAAATCGAAGCTAAATATGCATTAGTGATTGGTGAAAGCGAAGTACAAGCGAAGACTGTTGTCATGAAAGATTTACGCAATGGTGC
Source organism: Haemophilus parahaemolyticus (assembly GCF_018373095.1). Classification (GTDB taxonomy): domain Bacteria; phylum Pseudomonadota; class Gammaproteobacteria; order Enterobacterales; family Pasteurellaceae; genus Haemophilus_A; species Haemophilus_A parahaemolyticus_A. The sequence goes on along the minus strand of NZ_JAHAHT010000084.1, from coordinate 2,072 downwards.
AGAGCAAATTACGATTAGTCAGGCAGATTTAATCAATACCTTAAAAACATATTTTTAATAGGAAATCTTAATGAGTAGCGAATATCTTAATAAAACCGAAGAACAGCAGTTCGAAGAAGCAAAGAACTGGTTTAAAGAAAATAGCACACCTATTTTATTAGCTATTTTTGTTTTTGCTACAGCAAGTTTTGGCTGGAACTTCTGGAAAAGTCATCAAGCTGAATCAGCGATTCAAGCTTCGATTTCTTATCAAGCAACAATGGAAGCTTATGAGCAAGATCCTGTGAAAAATCAACCGCTTGTAGCAAAATTCTTAGAAGAAATGAAAGGTACGAACTATGCGATCTTTATGCAACTTGAAGAAGCGAAAAATGCAGTGGCAAAAGGAGACTTTGCTGTAGCAAAAAGTCAATTACAAGCAGCTTTAAATGAAGTGAAAGATCCTTCATTACAATCGATTATCCGCTTCCGTTTAGCAGCGGTCGATTTCCAATTAAAAGAATTTGACTCTGCTTTAGCTAACCTTGAGCAAATTAAAGATCAAGCGTGGGACGCACGTAAACAATTATTTATAGCAGATCTACTTGTGGCAAAAGGTGATAAAGAAGCAGCGAAAAGTGCTTATGAGCAAATTAAAGCTAAAATGTCAGGACAAGAACGTGAGCTTATTGAGCTAAAAATCAATAATTTATAAGTGGATAAAGGAGATTATGTCAGTAATCTCTTTTTTGTGGATATTAGGTATGGGGTTTTTAATAGAAAATCATATGGGTTCAACTAATAAATTATTATTTCCGACTTATGAGCAAATGTATCCAGAATCAAATAATCGTCCTTTTCTCAAGCAAGTGAGAGAAAAGTTACGTTATTATGGATACTCTTTTTTATATAAGAAGCAATGTAAAAGTTTAGTCCGATTTTTAAATGAAAATCCTCAATGGCAACCTCTTTTTACGCAATGCTATTATCGCTTTAATGCGTTATTACAAACTTATTGTGATCAACGTTTTTCAGCTTCACAACGATTAACAGCGATAATTGATCATTTTCAGATTGCAAAGCGTAAATTAGGAACAGCAGTTTGCCAACAATTATTAAAGGAACATTCGATTTTATTAAGCGGATTGCCAGAAGGATTAAATCTTTATCTCAATATCAATAGTATTGATCCTTTTGAAGGCTATTTTTCGCTGAGTATTAGAGATCAGGAGCAAAAACGAATTTATGATGCTTCTTTTACTTTTTTAGATAGAAATAAGTTGCTCATTGCCTCTATTCAAGGACCAGCTAGTGATGATGCTCAAGATATAGTAAGAAATGCGACAAAAGCAATGTACGGCATTCGTCCGATGTTTATGATTGTGAATGTGTTTAAAATATTAGCGGAAAAATGGCAATGTGAATTAGTCGGTATTCCTCATAAAGCACAAGGTAAATATCGGCTTTCCGCTCGAAGTAAAATTCTGTTTAATTACAATGAATTTTGGCAAGAAAATCAAGCTAATTATCACAATGGTTATTGGTTTTTGCCACTGACGATTGAGAGAAAATCATTAGACGATATTGCAAGTAAAAAGCGTTCTATGTATCGTAAACGCTATGCGATGTTGGACAAGATTTTATCTGATATTCAACAGTTTTAAATAAGATGCCTTTGGAGGTTTTATGAACTACAATCAATTGCTTACTCAAACTAAACAAGAACTTTTTGGTGGCTGGAAGCCATTTGAAGCCGCTTGGTTGCTTCTCTTTATTGCGATGCAAATTGGAATTTATATCTATAATCCTGATTCAATTTTAGGGATGGTTTCAGGCATTGCAGGGATTATCTGTAATGTATTCGTGAGTAAAGGGAAAATTAGTAACTACTTCTTCGGGCTAATTTTTGCCTATACCTATTTCTATATTTCACTTGGTGCTAATTTTTTAGGCGAAATGAATACCACACTTTATGTCTATATTCCTGCTCAATTTATCGGCTATTTCTTATGGAAAGCCAATATGCAAAAAGAGCAAAATAGCGCTGCGGTAATTGCCAAAGCCTTGACGGTTAAAGGATGGATTGGTTTGCT
>NZ_JAHAHT010000169.1 GCF_018373095.1 Haemophilus parahaemolyticus | reverse complement strand
GGAAATATAAAATGACCAAATTCAACAATATCGAAACCACTTTAGTGCAACTGGGCAATCGTACTGACCCTAGAACAGGTGCAGTGGCAACACCTATTATTTTATCGACCGCTTACGGACGTGATGGCTTGGGCGAATCAACAGGCTTTGACTACACTCGAACCAAAAACCCAACTCGTGCCGTGTTAGAGCAGGGTATTGCTGATTTAGAAGGCGGTGATGCAGGTTTTGCTACTGCTTCAGGTATGGCGGCGATTCAGCTGATTATGTCGCTATTTAAATCGCCAGATGAATGGATTATTTCTAGCGATGTTTACGGTGGTACTTACCGTTTGTTAGATTTCTGCTATAAAAACAATCACACCGTGAAACCTGTGTATGTGAACACCGCAGACGTGGTGGCGATTGAAGCGGCGATCACACCAAACACCAAAGCAATCTTCATCGAAACCCCATCAAATCCGTTGATGGAAGAGTGTGATGTGGACGCGATCTCAAAAGTGGCGAAAAAACATAACTTGATTTTGATCGTCGATAACACCTTCTTAACCCCTGTGTTATTCCGCCCCATTGAACACGGTGCAGACATCGTGATTCACAGTGCAACCAAATACCTTTCAGGGCATAACGATGTGTTGGCAGGTTTAATTGTGGCAAAAGATAGCGAAGCAACCCAAAATGAAGCTGGTCAAAACTTAAGCGAGCGTTTGTATTATATCCAAAATGGGGCAGGTGCAGTGCTTTCGCCATTCGATTCTTACCTTGCGGTGCGTGGTTTGAAAACGTTGGCGTTGCGTATGGAACGTCATCAATCTAACGCAACTGAACTGGCAAAATTCTTAGCAGAACAGCCAGAAATTGAGAGTGTATTATATTCAGGCAAGAGCGGTATGCTTTCTTTCCGCTTACAAAAAGAAGAGTGGGTGCCGAAATTCTTGAAAGCGATTCAGCTGATTACCTTTGCTGAAAGTTTAGGCGGTACGGAAAGTTTCATCACTTATCCAGCCACCCAAACCCATATGGATATTCCAGAACACGAGCGTATCGCCCGCGGGATTACGAATACCTTGTTGCGTTTCTCAGTAGG
>NZ_JAHAHT010000083.1 GCF_018373095.1 Haemophilus parahaemolyticus | reverse complement strand
GAAAGGCAAAAAAGTAGGCTATTCAGTTAGTGGCTTTGAAGATGTGTTGCTCGACACAATGCTTCGCTCTATTGGACTCAGCAATCAAGACGTAAAATTAGTAAACGTGAATTGGTCACTTTCCCCTTCTCTTTTAACCGGACAAGTTGATGCGGTCATCGGGGCTTTCCGCAATTTTGAACTCAATCAAATCCATTTAGAAAAACAAGAAGGTGTGGCATTTTTCCCTGAAGAATATGGTGTGCCGGCTTATGATGAATTGATTGTAGTTGCTAACAAAAACAGTCTTGCTTCTAAAAAAATTTCCGATTTTTTGACCGCACTTGAACAAGCTACAACCTACCTACAAAACAACCAAAATGACGCATGGCAAGCATTTGTGAGCTATAAGTCAAAAGAACTCAATACAGAATTAAATCAATTAGCGTGGAAAGATACCCTACCTTTATTAGCAACGAAACCTCGTCAATTGGATGCCAAACGTTATCAACAAATGGCGGAATTTATGCATCAAAAAGGCTTGATTCCAAAAGCACTTGAATTGAAAGACTATGCTGTCGAATTACAGTAAGGGAAAATGATGATTGAACAACTCATTCAGCAAGCGCAACCTTATTGGAAGCAATATGTTGAGCATGAATTTGTGCAACAACTTGCAAAAGGCACCTTGCCAAAAGCTTGTTTTCAACACTATTTAAAACAAGATTACATCTATCTTTTCCATTACAGCCGTGCTTTTGCTTTGGGTGTGTATAAAGCAAAAAATTTCGCTGAAATGGAAACACCTCGCAAAACCTTAGAGATTCTTTGCCAAGAAATCCAATTACATTTGGATTACTGCCGACAATGGGAAATCAGTGAAGAGGAAATATTCCAAACACCAGAAAGTGCAGCATGTATTTCCTATACACGTTATCTGCTTGATTGTGGAATGACGGGTGGTTTACCAGAACTTTATGCAGCGGTTACACCTTGTGCTTTAGGTTACGCACAAGTCGCCCGCTACATCACAGAAAATTATCCAAAACTACCAAGCAATCCTTATCAAACGTGGATTGATACCTATGCGAGTGAGGAATTTCAACAAGCTGCCCAAGAAACCGTTGATTTTCTTACCGCACTTTGCAAACCGCTAAACCTAAGTCAGCTTGCCGAGATTCAACAGATTTTTACCACTGCAACCAGAATGGAAATTGCGTTTTGGCAAATGGGGTTGGATTTGGCATAACAACAGGAGACAAAATGAAATCCATCTATCTATCCAAAATCCGTGAGCAGAATCCGCTCATTCATAACATTACCAATATTGTGGCAGCGAATTTTAGTGCCAATGGTTTGTTGGCATTAGGAGCTTCGCCTTTGATGTCGGCGAATATCGAAGAAATGCAGGAAGTACCGAAAATCAGTCAAGCGTTGGTTATTAATATTGGTACGCTGATTGGTAAAGATCGGGAGGCGATGTTGCAGGCAGGAAAAACGGCAAATGAGGTCGGCATTCCTGTAGTGTTAGATCCTGTTGGTGTGGGGGCAACGAGCTATCGCCGTGAGACCGTTCGCCAATTGCTGGCAGAAGTAAAATTCACACTTATTCGTGGTAATGCAGGTGAACTGGCTGCGATTGCAGGAGAGGCGTGGCAAGCAAAAGGTGTAGATGCGGGGCAAGGCGAAGTGGATTTAAAAGCCGTTGCCAAGAAAGTGGCTCAACGCTATGGCTGTACGGTGTTGATTAGTGGGGCGGTGGATATTGTCAGCGATGGCACACAAACTGCGACCATTCACAACGGCACGCCATTGTTCCCGAAAGTTACGGCTTCGGGCTGTTTATTGAGTGCCGTGTGTGCTGCATTTTTAGCGGTAAGTGAAGGAAATTATTTTTCTGCAACATTAGAAGCCTGTGTAGCATACACCATTGCTGGCGAGCGTGCGGCACAAAGCTTAACCACACAAGTGGGGCAATTCCAAATCCGTTTGTTGGACGAACTTGCTGCCCTTTCCCCTGAAACCATTAGACAAAGAGGGCGTATTAATGAGTAACGTGAAACAAGTTTTAACTATCGCAGGGTCAGATAGTGGCGGTGGGGCAGGCATTCAGGCGGATCTTAAAACCTTCCAAATGCAAGGCGTGTTTGGTACTTCAGTAATCACGGCAGTTACGGCACAAAATACCCTTGGCGTGTTTGATATTCATACTATTCCGCTCAACACCATTACCGCCCAGCTGCAAGCGGTCAAAAATGACTTCCAAATTGCAAGTTGCAAAATCGGTATGTTGGGCAATGCAGAAATTATTGAATGCGTGGCAGATTTTCTTGCTGATAAACCATTCGGCACGCTGGTGCTAGACCCAGTGATGATCGCCAAAGGTGGTGCACCGTTATTGCAACATCAAGCGGTGAGTGCATTAAGCCAAAAATTGCTGCCGTTGGCGGACGTGATTACACCGAACATTCCCGAAGCGGAAGCATTAACGGGGATTGCGATTGTGGACGACATCAGTATTCAACAAGCCGCAAAAGCCTTGCAAAAACAGGGGGCGAAGAATGTGATTATTAAGGGTGGACATTCGCTCAATTCGCAAAGTGAGCTGTGCCAAGATTGGATCCTTTTACAAAACGGCGAATATTTCGCTTTGCAAAGCCCCCGTTTCAACACGCCGCATACACACGGTACAGGCTGTACCTTTTCTGCCTGTTTAACCGCAGAGTTGGCGAAAGGCGAACCATTGCAAAGTGCGGTAAAAACAGCGAAAGATTTTATTACCGCTGCGATTTCTCACCCGTTGAATATTGGACAAGGACACGGGCCGACAAATCATTGGGCTTACAGTCGCCTTTAAGGATTGAAAGATGAAAAATATTCAAGAAATTTTACCGCTTTACTTTGTGGCAGGCACGCAAGATTGCCGTCATTTGGGCGAGAACTTGTCAGAAAATTTATTATTCGTGCTAAAACAAACGTTAGAAGGCGGGATTACCTGCTTTCAATTTCGGGATAAAGGCAAATTTTCGTTAGAACATACGCCCTCAGCACAGAAGGCATTGGCGATTACTTGTCGTGATTTGTGCCGTGAATATGGCGTACCGTTTATTGTGGACGACAACGTTGATTTGGCGTTGGAAATCGAGGCGGATGGTATTCACGTTGGGCAAAGCGATATGCCTGTGCAAGAGATTCGAGCTAAAACGGATAAACCGCTAATTATTGGTTGGTCGGTGAACCGTTTAGATGAGGCAAAAATTGGGGAAAATTTAGCGGAAATTGATTATTTTGGAATTGGCCCGATTTTCCCAACGCAATCGAAAGAGAATCCAAAGCCAACGCTAGGAATGGTGTTTATTCAAACTTTGCGAAATGCGGGCATAACTAAACCGCTTGTGGCAATTGGTGGAGTGAAGTTAGCTCACGTTAAAACCTTACGAGAATTTGGTGCGGACGGTGTGGCAGTAATTACAGCCATCAGTCACGCAGAAAATGTACAAGCCGCAACAAAAGCATTACGGGAGGCAAGCGATGAATACGCAAAATAGTTTAAAACAGGTTGCGACGGCAACGATGGTCGGCACCGCAATTGAGTATTTCGATAACTACATTTACGCAATGGCTGCGGTATTGGTATTTAACCATCAATTCTTCCATGCCGCAGATCCACTTTCAGGGCAAATTGCCGCCCTTTCCACTTTAGCACTCACTTTTATTGCTCGTCCTTTGGGAGCAATATTGTTCGGGCATTTCGGTGACCGTTTCGGGCGGAAAAATACTTTTGTGATGAGCTTACTGTTGATGGGCGTTTCCACTGTGGTTATCGGTTTGTTGCCAACTTATGACAGCATCGGTATTTGGGCGACAATTTTGCTCTGTTTGTGTCGTATTGGGCAGGGTATCGGTTTAGGTGGCGAGTGGGGCGGTGCAGCGTTAGTTGCGGTCGAAAATGCTCCCGAAGGTAAACGTGGTTGGTATGGCACATTTCCACAGCTTGGAGCACCACTTGGCTTGTTGTTGGCAAATGGCGTATTCTTAGGCATTACTGCAATTTTTGGGCAAGAAGCTATGGCGGAATGGGCGTGGCGGATTCCGTTTTTATCTTCCGTTATCTTAGTGGCAATTGGCTTATATGTTCGCCTAAAACTAACTGAAGCCCCGATTTTCCTCGCCGCACTCAACAAACCCCAACCAAAACGGTTACCAATGTTGGAAGTTGTCACTACTCATTTTAAGCCGTTTTTCTTAGGAATGTTGGTTTGCATTGCTGGTTATGTCTTGTTTTACATTATGATCGCATTCAGCCAAATTTATGCAAAATCTGCCCCAACAGTATCAGAAGCTGGTTATGCAATGGGATTAGGATTTTCCCCGCAAATTTTTACCGCTTTATTGATGGCAAGTGCGGTTTCTTTGGCAATAACTATTGCAGTCTCGGGTAAATATATCGATAAAATCGGACGAAGAGCTTGGTTAATTTGGACAACTGTTGGCGTTGCGATTTTTGGTTTATCCTTACCGTTATTTCTCGAAAACGGTACAACTGCTAGTCTGTTTTGGTTTTTAATCATCGGTATGGGCTTAATTGGAATGGGTTATGGGCCATTAGCGAGTTTTTTACCTGAACTCTTCCCCACTCATGCTCGCTATTCAGGAGCCTCTTTAACCTATAATATTGCAGGCTTATTCGGGGCAAGCGTGGCAGCTGTGATTGCTTTACCACTCAACGCCAACTATGGTTTAAAAGGCGTGGGCATTTATTTAACCCTAAACGCTGTATTGAGCTTGGTCGGGTTGTGGTTTATTTCAGAAACGAAAGATAATGCATTAGCTTAAAGAAGGCAAAAAGATGCCCCTTGAAACGAAGGCTTCAAGGGGCAGAGCTTTGCGAGAAATTCATCTCTTATTGTAACAACGTTTTTCATTTCGCAGTGCCATTACAATGGTACGAATTCTATCTCTTTCTTTTTCTCTCGTCAATTTTTTTATGTTCTTTGAATAAAAAGCTGTTAGAATTTAACCACTTACTCTTTGTAAAAACGATAAGGAATAATTTATGGAGACAAGACTACGTTATGTATTAGGCTTAGACCTCGGTATTGCTTCCGTTGGTTGGGCGATAGTAGAAATTGATGAAAAAGGGAATCCGATTCGTTTAATTGATGTGGGTGTTCGTACCTTTGAGGCTGCGGAAGTGCCTAAAACCAGCGAAAGTTTGGCATTATCTCGCCGTTTGGCGCGTTCAGCACGTCGGTTAGTACAGCGTCGAGCGGTTCGATTAAAGAGAGTCAAACGGTTGTTAAAGGCAGAAAAACTATTAGTCGATTCTGATGGACTGCTTTCCCATAATGTGTGGCAACTGCGTGTTGAAGGGATAGATCGTAAACTTGAACGAGAAGAATGGGCTGCTGTGTTATTGCATTTGCTCAAACATCGAGGTTATTTATCGAAACGTAAGAATGAGAGCAAAAGTGAGAATAAAGAACTTGGTGCGTTGTTAAGTGGCGTGTCAGAAAACCATAAATTATTGCAAGCGGAAACTTATCGCACGCCTGCTGAATTAGCCGTGAAAAAATTTGAATCGGAAGACGGGCATATTCGTAATCAGCGTGGGGCTTATACACATACCTTTAACCGCTTAGATTTGTTGTATGAAATGGAATTGCTTTTTAAGCAACAAAATCAGTTTGGTAATCCATTTGCTTATGCAAATTTACTTGAAAAGCTGATCGCTCTTTTAATGTGGCAAAAACCAGCATTATCAGGTGAGCAAATTCTAAAAATGCTAGGTAAGTGTACCTTTGAGCCTGAAGAATATAAAGCGGCAAAAAATACTTATTCGGCAGAACGTTTTGTTTGGTTGACGAAACTGAATAATTTGCGTATTCAAGAAAATGGGCTGGAACGAGCATTAATAGATAATGAGCGTTTTGCATTGCTTGAACAACCTTATGAAAAAGCAAAACTTACTTATGCGCAGGTTCGCACTCTACTTAATTTGTCTGATGATGCTATTTTCAAAGGCTTGCGTTATAAAGGTGAAGATAAAAAAGCGGTAGAAACCAAAACCACGTTAATGGAAATGAAAGCCTTCCATCAAATTCGAAAAGCTTTGGAAAGCAATAATCTGAAAGCCGAATGGGATTTGCTTAAAACACAATCTGATTTATTAGATGAAATTGGTATAGCGTTTTCTCTCTATAAAACCGATGAAGATATAACAAAACAGTTAAGTGGGAAATTATCACCATCTGTGTTGAATGCACTGTTGGAAAATTTAAATTTCGATAAATTTATTCGGCTTTCTCTTAAAGCACTCAGCAAGATCTTGCCACTGATGTTACAAGGGAAACGCTATGATGAAGCCTGTGCGGCAGTATATGGCGATCATTATGGTAAAAAACCAGCAGAAAATCACCGCTTGTTGCCACAAATCCCTGCTGACGAAATTCGTAATCCTGTCGTGTTGCGAACACTCACTCAAGCCAGAAAAGTCATTAATGGCATCGTGCGTGAATATGGTTCCCCTGTGAGTATTCATATTGAAACAGGGCGAGAGGTTGGAAAATCTCATAAAGATCGCCGTGATCTTGAAAACCGTCAAGAAGAAAATCGCAAGCAACGAGAAAAAGCCATAAAGGAATTTAAGGCATTATTCCCGAATTTTGTTGGTGAACCAAAAGCGAAAGATATTCTCAAAATGCGTTTGTATGATCAGCAGCAAGCCAAGTGTTTGTATTCGGGTAAGCCGCTTGAGTTACACCGATTATTGGAGAAAGGTTATGTGGAAGTAGATCACGTCTTGCCATTTTCTCGCACTTGGGATGATAGCTTCAATAATAAAGTGTTAGTGCTTGCCAATGAAAATCAAAGTAAAAGTAATCTCACGCCATTTGAATGGCTAGAGGGGAAAAGTAATAGCGAGCGTTGGCAAAAATTTAGAGCACGGGTTGAAACAAGTTCATTCCCTTATGCTAAAAAACAACGGATTCTGACACAAAAGTTAGATGAGAAAGGTTTTATTGAGCGTAATTTGAATGATACACGCTATGTGGCTCGGTTCTTGTGTAATTTTATTGCAGAAAATATGCATCTAACTGGAGAAGGTAAACGTAAGGTTTTTGCTTCCAATGGACAAATTACTGCTTTGTTACGCAGCCGTTGGGGATTAGCAAAATCGCGTGAGGATAATGATCGTCACCATGCGTTAGATGCCATAATAGTTGCTTGTTCAACAGTAGCTATGCAACAAAAAATCACTCGATTTGTACGTTATGAAGCAGGGAATGTGTTTACTGGTGAACGTGTTGATTATGAAACGGGGGAAATCATTCCACTTCATTTCCCAACACCTTGGACTTTCTTTAAACAAGATGTAGAAATTCGAATTTTTAGTGACAACCCTAAATTAGAGTTAGAAAATTCTTTGCCAGATCGTCCTGAAGCTAACCATGAATTTGTTCGACCGTTATTTGTATCACGTATGCCAACGAGGAAAATGACAGGGCAAGGGCATAAGGAGACGATTAAATCAGCCAAGCGTTTAGAAGAAGGCGTAAGTATATTGAAAGTTCCACTTACGCAGCTGAAATTAGCAGACTTAGAGAAAATGGTGAATCGTGAACGTGAAAAAGCCCTTTATGAAGGATTAAAAGCACGTCTAGAAGACTTTAATAATGATCCAATAAAAGCCTTTGCGGAACCTTTTGTGAAAAAAGGTGGCACAGTGGTAAAAGCAGTTCGAGTGGAGCAAGTACAAAAATCAGGTGTGCTTGTACGCGATGGTAATGGAGTGGCAGATAATGCTTCAATGGTAAGGGTGGATGTCTTTACCAAAAGTGGAAAGTATTTCCTTGTGCCGATTTATACTTGGCAGGTTGCAAAAGGAATTTTGCCGAATAGGGCTGCAACACAGGGTAAAGAAGAAAATGAATGGGAGATAATGGATGAAAATGCAACATTCTTATTCTCATTATTGATTTGCTGCCGTTAGGCGTTCCTATCTTGTTTTGCGGAGGCGGCGAGGGCGAGGAGATTGTAAAGGAGAATCAGTTGGGCCTTGTCTCGGCCCCCG
>NZ_JAHAHT010000082.1 GCF_018373095.1 Haemophilus parahaemolyticus | reverse complement strand
GGGGATGGCGTATGAGATTTTCGCACTGCGTTTTCTTCGCCAAGTGGTTAACGATGCCTTGTTACCGCTGCAGGCGTTCGCTAATGGCTGCAAACGCAAACCACAAGCAGGCGCGCTCTTAATTTGGCAGGAAGGGGGCGAGTTCAAGCACACAGGACACGTAGCGATTATTACCGATGTGCTGGAAGATCGGGTGCGTATTGTGGAGCAAAATGTGATTCACTCGCGTCTTCCAAGCGGTCAGCAATGGACGCGTGAATTGCCGATGAGCGTTTCCGAAGAAGGTTATCTTCTGCACGATACTTTCAATGACACTCACATTCTCGGCTGGATGATTCAAACCGATGATACCGAATTTGCTGAGCCGCAACCTTTCCCAAAACCGACCGAACTTACCCTTCAAGCTCGCCACATAGAAAATCACGGACAATTTGACGGCAAATGGCTCAATGAAAATGCTCCTTTTGATGCGGCTTATATCAAAGCAATGGGCGGGCACAAAGTGAGTCATTCCGACCAATATCGCTATTTTGTGATGTCCGAAAGTGCTCAACAAGAGCTAATTCACGCCACCAACGAACTGCATTTGATGTACCTGCACGCCACCGATAAAGTGCTGAAAGATGATAATTTGTTGCAATATTTCAACATCCCAAAATTGCTTTGGCCACGCTTGCGGCTCTCTTGGCAAAATCGCCGTTATCAAACCATCACAGGACGTTTGGATTTTTGTATGAGCGAACGTGGGCTGAAAGTTTATGAATACAACGCCGATTCCGCTTCTTGCCACGCTGAAGCAGGCGATATTATGAGCCGTTGGGCTAAACAAGCGGTCGGAAATGCAGGAAAATTTGCAGGTGAAAACCCAGCGGACGGCTTACGCAATGCCTTAGCTGATTGTTGGCAACATAGCCAAGCCAGCTCGCTCGTGCACATTCTACAAGATCACGATGATGAGGAAGATTACCACGCGATGTTTATGCGCCAAGCCTTGTTGCAAGCTGGTTTCCAAGCCAAAATTATTCACGGCACAGAAGGGCTACATTGGGACAAACGCGGTCAGTTGATTGATGATGACAATAATTTGGTGCAAACCGTTTGGAAAACGTGGGCGTGGGAAACGATGCTTGAACAGCTCCGCGAAGATGCCACAGGCATGGAAGTTGCTCCGCCGATTCGCACAGGTTACCCAGAAGATAAAGTACGGTTAATTGATGTGCTACTACGTCCAGAAGTGTTGGTATATGAGCCACTTTGGACAGCGATTCCAAGCAACAAAGCGATTTTGCCCGTGCTTTGGTCGCTCTTCCCAAATCACCGTTATTTACTGGAAGCCAGTTTTGAACTCACACCGAATCTGATTAAAAACGGCTATGCCCAAAAACCGATTGCAGGGCGCCGCGGTGATAATGTGACTCTTTTCGGTGAAAATAACGAGACTCTTGACATTACCAGTGGTCAATTCGGCAAACAAGAAAACATCTACCAACAACTTTGGTGCTTGCCAAAAGTGGAAGAACAATACCTGCAAATTTGCACCTTCACCGTTGGCGGTCACTATGGCGGAACTTGCCTACGTTCCGATCCAAGCCGCGTGATTATGGGTAATAGCGATATGCAACCGTTGCGGGTGTTAAAAGATAAAGTTTTTTTTGAGAAGTAAATAGTGTGTTTAAGCGGTGAAATTGACGCTTAATCAAGACTTAAACCCAGTGACTTTTTACAGTCACTGGGTTTGTTTTTTAGGATTGGCGGACATACCAGATTGTCTTTTGACAATTTCTTCTTTCTGAGTGCATTTGACGATTTTGTAGATCCATTGCAAAAGATAAAACTACTTCTTCAGTCTAACTTTTTGGGGTCAGATCGCTAGCGAGCTTAGCCTTTTCTTTCCTTTTTCTTTTCTTCAGCCTCTTCGATTTTATGCTAAAATAATCCCCAGATTCTTGTAAAACATTCAGCAAAATTAACCGCTTGGAGAAACTTTATCAATGCTTCGTTTTTGTTACACTTTATTAAGCTATTGTATTCAGCCGCTAATTTTGCTTTTTATGTGGAAAAAAGGCTTAAAACAGCCTGATTATCGCAAACGTTTATGCGAACGTTATGGAGTTTATTCCAATTTAGTAAAGCCAACACAAAATGGTATTATTGTACACGCAGCTTCTGTGGGTGAAGTGATTGCGGCAACGCCGTTAATTAAAGCGATTCAAGCTCGTTATCCTGAGCTGCCGATAACGGTTACTACCGTGACACCAACAGGTTCGGCACGTGTAAAAGGAGCGTTTGGCAAGAGCGTATCGCATTTTTATCTGCCTTACGATCTTCCCGATGCAATTGATCGCTTTATTGATTTTGTGCAACCTAAGTTGATGATTGTAATCGAAACTGAACTCTGGCCAAATCTGATTGCTCGTTTTCATCAACGAAATATTCCTTTTATTGTAGCGAATGCTCGACTTTCTCCTCGTTCGGCTAAGCGTTATGGATGGATTAAAGGTACGTTAAAAGGCATATGGCAACTCATTAATATGATTTTAGCTCAGGATAAAGTGAGCGAACAACGCTACTTGAATTTAGGGTATCCGCATGAAAGATTAGTAAATACAGGTAATTTGAAATTTGATCTTGAGATTACTGAACAACTGAGAGAAAAAGTTTTTGAAACGGTAGAAACATTAAATATTAGTAAGCGTTTGGTATGGATTGCAGGTAGTACGCACGAGGGCGAAGAAAAAATTATTTTAAATGCTCATCAAGAGTTGCTTAAAAAACATCCTGATTTGCTATTGATTCTAGTGCCTCGTCATCCTGAGCGTTTCACTCAGGTTGAAGAGCTGATTCAAAAATCAGGATTATCTTATCGAAAACGCTCTCAATTTGAACCGCTTGAACCAACAACCCAAGTGTTATTGGGTAATACGATGGGCGAAATGATGGTACTTTATGGCATGGCGGAAATTGCTTTTGTTGGTGGTAGTTTAGTCAAACATGGTGGGCATAACCCACTTGAACCGATTGCGTTTGAACTTCCTGTCATTTCTGGTGTACATACTTATAATTTCCCAGAAATTTTTGCGAAGCTACGTTCTGTGCACGGTGTTGTTGAAGTAGATAGTTCAAAAGAGGCTCTGGCACAAGCGGTTGAATTTTTACTAGAAAATACAAATGCCCGAGAAAAAGTTGCTCGTCATGGCTTTGAAGTATTAAAAGAAAACCAAGGTGCGCTGGCTCGCCACTTATATTTATTAGCCCCTTATTTAGAAAAATAAAGATGAAAAATATTGTGATTTATGCGGGCACGTTTGACCCGATTACCAATGGGCATTTAGACATTATTCGCCGTGCTGCGAGCTTGTTCGATAAAGTCATTGTGGCAGTGGCGAAAAATTCTAGTAAACAGCCAATGTTTTCACTTGAAGAACGCACAGCGTTAGTTGAGCAAAGTTGCCAAACTCTAGGGAATGTGCAAGCGGTCAGTTTTTCAGGCTTGCTTGCAGATTTTGCAAAACAGCACAAAGCAACTGTATTAGTGCGTGGTATTCGTGGTAGCGATGATTTGGAATATGAAATTCAGCTTGCTCAATTAAATGATAAATTAGCTCACGGACTAGAAACGATTTTCCTGCCGCCTTCTGTCGAGTGGCGTTATCTTTCTTCAACAATGATCAGAGAAATTCACAAACACCACGGTGATATTCAGCCTTTTGTGCCTGAGTACGTGATGGATTTATTAAAAAATAGAACAGAAAAGGAATAAAAATGAGCCAAGATAAACAAAATTTAATCTGGATTGACCTTGAAATGACAGGATTAGATCCTGAAAAAGAACGCATTATTGAAATTGCAACTATTGTGACTGATAAAGATCTGAATATCTTAGCAGAAGGTCCTGTTCTTGCCGTGAAACAATCGGATGAACTACTTGGTAAAATGAGCGATTGGTGCGTAAAAACACATACCGAAAATGGCTTAATTGAACGAGTGAAAGTGAGTAAGCTGACGGAGCGTGCTGCGGAGCTGCAAACGCTTGAGTTTCTAAAAAAATGGGTACCAAAAGGTGTGTCGCCAATTTGTGGTAACAGCATTGCACAAGATAAACGCTTTTTATACAAATATATGCCTGATTTAGCGGATTATTTCCACTATCGCTATTTAGATGTGAGTACGCTAAAAGAGTTAGCTCGCCGTTGGAAGCCTGAAATTTTAGAACAGTTTAAAAAACAAAATACCCATTTGGCTTTAGATGATATTAAAGAATCGATTAACGAACTAAAATTTTATCGCGAGCATTTTATCAAACTTGATTAAATTTCCTTTGAATTGATATATTTTTCCTCACTTGCGACATTTTTTAAAAAATTTTGCTTGTGAGGCACTTAGAAATTTGTATAATGCAGCTATTCAATTCTGAATGACCTCAAATGCGGGAATAGCTCAGTTGGTAGAGCACGACCTTGCCAAGGTCGGGGTCGCGAGTTCGAGCCTCGTTTCCCGCTCCATTTTTTCTTCAAATTTCTTCATATCAATTTACTTTTCGTTTTTATTTTGAATAAGCTATTTTTGTTATGACAGAACCTAATGCTTTTTATCTTCCTCATGAAGAAGCCTTATTGCAATTTGGACAACAATTCGCTACAGCAATCCAAGATTACTTAACGCAAACCCCAAGTGAAGGTGTGGTGATTTATTTGAATGGAGATTTAGGTGCAGGAAAAACCACGCTTACTCGTAGCATCGTTCGCCAGTTTGGTCATCAAGGTAACGTGAAAAGCCCGACTTACACTTTAGTGGAAGAGTATCAACTCTCGCCAATTTCTGTATACCACTTTGATTTATATCGCCTAGCCGAGCCTGAGGAGCTCGAATTTATGGGCATTCGTGACTATTTCCGCCCCCAAACATTGTGTTTGTTAGAATGGGCATTAAAAGGCGAGGGGATGATCCCAGAAGCAGATATTCTAGTGCAAATTGATTACGCTGAAGAAGGTAGAACTCTACGCTTATATCCAAAATCAGAAAAAGGCATCCAAATCGCCTCATTTTTGCACAAAATCACAAAAATTTAATCGCTTGTACTTTGTAATGAAAGGAATGATATGAATAAGTTTATCCGTTTCTTAATGATCGCATTGTTCGGTCTGTTAAGTGTAAATAGTTATGCAAAAACCGTTGTGGCAATTGATGCTGGACACGGAGGAAAAGATCCTGGGGCCATTGGAAAAAAACTTGGTATTAAAGAGAAAGATATTACGCTTGCTATTGCGAAAGAACTAAAAGTTTTGCTTGATGCTGATCCCAATTTCAAAACAATTATGACGCGTAAAACGGATACTTTTGTGCAGCTGCCAGAGCGAACCGAAATTGCTCGAAAAAATCAAGCAAATTATTTGGTTTCGATTCACGCAGATTCTTCGCCACGCTCAGATGATATGAAAGGTGCTTCTATTTGGGTGCTTTCTAACCGTCGTGCTAACGATGAAATGGGTTTGTGGCTGGAAGAAAGCGAAAAAAAATCAGAACTGTTGGGGGGAGCAGGACGAATTTTAGCACACAATAACGAACGTTATCTAAACCAAACGGTGCTTGATTTGCAATTTTCTCATGCACAACGTACGGGCTATGCATTGGGTTCTCATGTAATTGGACGAATGGCAAAAATTACCTCATTAGCAAAATCTCAACCTCAACACGCAAGTTTAAGTGTGCTTCGTTCGCCAGATATTACTTCTGTGTTAGTCGAAACAGGATTTTTATCTAACCCTGTTGAAGAGCAAAAACTCTCAACAGCAACTTATCGTAAACAGATTGCAAGAGCGATTTATGATGGGTTAGTTTTGTATCGTAAACAAAATGGTAAACCTTTGAATAATAAAGCCACTGCTGAAAAAGATCCTAAATTAAAAGTATCTAAAGAAGATAAAAAATCATTGAATAAGTTAGATACTAAACAAGCGGTAAAAAATAATGAAAAATCTACAAAACGTATGGCAACGAAAACTGATAATTCAAAAGATAAAGAAAAGACCAGCGAGCGCAACAAAGGGGACTCATCGCGTAAAATTCAAAAATTAACTAATGGTTATCACATAATTCAACAAGATGAGACGCTTTATTCTATTGCTAGAAAGTATAAAACTACGCCTGAAAAATTAAGTAAATTAAACGAGATAAAAGATAATAAAATTGTTGTGGGAAAAAAATTAAAAATTGAGTAATATGTAAAGAAATCGTTTTCCTATCACTAAAATTGGAAATTTTCTCTATACTATAATAGTGCATTAAATTTTATTTTTAGAGACAAATATTATGGCAACAATTAAAGATGTAGCGAAATATGCGGGGGTTTCAACCACCACCGTTTCACACGTCATCAATAAAACCCGTTTTGTGGCGGAGGATACCACTAAAGCGGTGTGGGATGCGGTACAAGCCCTGAATTACTCTCCAAGTGCTGTAGCACGTAGTTTAAAAGTGAACACGACTAAATCAATTGGGATGATTATTACCACAAGCGAAGCCCCATTCTTCGCAGAAATTGTGCTCGCAGTGGAAGAGCATTGTTACCGTCAAGGCTACTCGCTTTTTTTGTGCAACACGCAGAATAACCCAGAAAAAATCCAAAACCACTTGGATATGTTGATCAAAAAACGCGTAGATGGCATTTTGGTTATGTGTTCCGAATATACCGAAAAATCGCTTGCATTATTTAATGGCACAAACGTACCAATGGTAGTAATGGATTGGGGCACACACGATGGAAAAAGTGACCGAATCTTAGATAACAGCTTCGAAGGCGGTTATTTGGCGACTCAGCATTTAATTGAAAACGGCCATAAAAAAATTGGTGTGATTGCAGGAAATCTAGAAAAAACGACCGCTAGAACCCGCTTTGAAGGTTTTTTAAAAGCAATGAATGATGCGAGTTTGCCTATTGAAGACAAATGGATTGTCGAAGGCGATTTTGAACCAGAAGATGGTTACGAATGTATGAATAATCTGTTCCGCTTGGAAGAATTGCCCACTGCGATTTTCTGTTTTAATGATGTGATGGCGTTGGGGGCAATCTCAGCTATTACCGAACGGGGGCTTTCCGTGCCGAATGATATTTCTATTATCGGCTACGATAACATCCACAATTCGCGTTTTTATGCTCCTCCATTAACGACCGTGCACCAATCTAAATCGCGATTAGGCACCAAGGCGTTAGATTTATTATTAGAGCGTATTAAAAAAGAAGAAACTGCTTCTTTACCACAAATGCTTGAGTTTCACCCTGAATTAGTGAAACGTCATTCAGTCAAAAATTTAAATAAATAAGGGAAGGTAATGGAATTTTTAATCAGCTTTTTTAGTAGTTACGGTTATTGGGCAGTTTTCCTTGTGTTAATCGCCTGCGGATTTGGCGTGCCAATCCCTGAAGATATTACCCTTGTTTCAGGCGGGGTTATTTCTGGTTTAGGATACACCAACGTACATTGGATGTTAGTCGTCAGTATGCTTGGTGTGTTGAATGGCGATAGTACAATGTATTGGCTTGGTCGTATCTACGGCGAAAAAATCCGCCATTTTCCGCTCATTCGCAACATTATCACCGAAGAACGCTATAAAATGGTGCAAGATCGCTTTGAAAAACAAGGCAACCGCCTCTTATTCTTAGCCCGTTTTTTACCAGGTTTACGCGCAGTGGTTTATCTAGTTTCAGGCATTACTCGCCGAGTGAGCTTTACTCGCTTTTTATTAGTAGACTTTAGTGCTGCAATTATTTCTGTGCCTGTTTGGGTTTATTTAGGTGATTATGGCGCTCAACAATTAGATTGGTTAAAAGAGCAAGTCGAGCATGGGCAACATGCGATTTTTGCTGTGCTTGGTTTAGTAGCGATCTATTTTGTCTTTAAATGGTTTAAAGGACGAAAGAAAAAGCTTAATTAATTTTTATATTTGGAGCTAGATTATTTTTTACTAAGTAAAGAATAAAATAGCTGCCTTTATTTTCATCTAATCAAATTTTATTACTAGAAGGAATTAACCATGTATTATGTCATTTTTGCTCAAGATAATCCTAATATGCTAGAAAAACGTCTTGATGTTGACACGTACAGTAGGAGGGGCAATATCCGGATACTGGGAGATAGGCAGCGACAGCAGGCCTAACACACCCAGAATCACTATCACGATGGAGATAA
>NZ_JAHAHT010000081.1 GCF_018373095.1 Haemophilus parahaemolyticus | reverse complement strand
AACTTAAATGCGGGAATAGCTCAGTTGGTAGAGCACGACCTTGCCAAGGTCGGGGTCGCGAGTTCGAGCCTCGTTTCCCGCTCCATTTTAAAATATGCCCGAGTGGCGGAATCGGTAGACGCAAGGGATTTAAAATCCCTCGCCTTTCGGGGCGTGCCAGTTCAAGTCTGGCCTCGGGCACCATTTTAAAATAACTTAAATGCGGGAATAGCTCAGTTGGTAGAGCACGACCTTGCCAAGGTCGGGGTCGCGAGTTCGAGCCTCGTTTCCCGCTCCATTTCTTACAATAGAAAATAAATGATAGCACCATAAGGTGCTTTTTTTATGTCTAAAATTTTCCTATCTACATTATTGTTTCTTTAATTTGTTCTCTAATCTTTTGCCTCATTTCTTATGTGAGCGTACTATAATGGTATTTGTTTTTATTGATGAGGAATATAAAATGTCAAAAACGCTCCAGCAAAAAGCGGATGAAGCCCGCAATATGTGTAAATTAAAAGGTGATTCAATGCTAGATAATGCTGATCGCCAAATTGCCTTTGAGGCTGTTTATGATAGCGAAGCACAAGCAAAACAAGCGGTCGAATTTTTCACGCAAAAAGCAAAATCGGTGGAAACAGAGGCTTGCCAAATTAAGTCGGAAATCAGACCGCTTGCAGAGGGCTTTTTAATGCAGATGTGGATTGAATTTAGCTGTCAAGCAGAAGTGGTGTTATTCCAAATGACGGTGAGATAAACGTAAAAGGCTGAAATGATATAAATGCACCCTTTCAGCCTTTGTTGTTTTTTTAACCTTTAAACATCGGTAACATTTCTGCCATCGCCAACAAATGGAAAATCGCAGTGCAAATACCGAAAATAAAGACTAAAAAAACGACTGCTTGATTGCCTCTTTTCGTTTTGTAAGCCAGCCACGCAGGGATAATACAAGTCCAAAGTGTTGCAATCGCACCCGCATAGCCAATCGCTTTTAAAAAGCCAAGTGGCGAGAGCAACGAAAAAATCAAGGGTGGTAAAAAGGTAACCGCCCAAGATTTGCTTCTTCCCGCTTTATCATTAGCAAAACCAAAGAAATCCGCCAAGAAATCAAAAGTACCAAGCCCAACACCAATAAAAGAAGATAAAATCGCCGCAATTGAAAAGGCGTGCAACGTTTGAGAAATTTGTCCAACTTCAATCTGCTCGCCAATGTGTTGCAACAGCACGCCTAAATCACCATTACTTGCCAAAATTGGGGCAAAATTCTCACGCGGTAATACGCCAAAAATGCTGATGACCCAGAGCAGATAGAGTAAGAGAGCGATAAAAGTTCCGCCTGCAATCGCCCACTTTGCCTTGCGTTCTTCGCCATAATAGGCACGCATTGAGGAAACAGAGTGATGATAGCCAAACGAAGTCAGCGCAATTGGCAACACCGCAAGACTGTATTTAGCATATTCGCCATTTTCGTTTGATAAATCCCAGAGCGTATTTAAGTCGATATGACTAATCAGTCCCGAAATGCTCAAGCAGAATGAAATCGCCATAAAGGAAATCAGCACCACCGAGATACGATCAACTAGGCGAGTAGAATGCCAAACGAAAAAGGAGAAAATCGCAACGAAAATCACCGACCAAATTCGACCGCTTGCATCACCCAAATCAAGGTAAGGCTTGGCTAAATTCTGCAGAATATCACCTGAAGCCGTAATGTAAGCGTAAAGTAAAATACCACCGACAAAATAGACAGCCAGATTGTTGATAATGTTAATACGCTTACCTAGCACCGCTTGGGTTACGGTGTTAAAAGAGGCACGAATGGGGTGGTCTTGATAAACTTCCAGCAATAGCCAGCCAGAGAGTGTCATCGTGATCATCGTAAGCGTAATAGCCGCGAGCGTCCAGCCAGTCCAAGCACCTGCACCAGCCATGGGCAAGCCTAGCATTCCCGCACCCACACAAACACCCGTAATGATGCACGCACCACCAAAAAGAGAAGGTTGTTTTTTCACAAAAATTCCTATTTACCTATTTATAAATGTATAAGTGGTCATTTTTCCATTGTCCCATCCTGTGGTTTACCGGAAAAGAATTTACTAATTCTGAGCGAAATCAGACCGCTTGTCGAGCAGTTCTAGCAAAAATTGGGAAGGAGCACCAAGGCAAGATCGCGCTTTTCTAAAAAATATGTGCTGATGGCATCTTAATTGGCCCTGAAAAATACACAGAAAAAAATATCAACAAAAAAGCAGATTATGTGATGATATTGAAAAGTAATCACCGTACTTTTGGGTTTACCACAAATTACTGGTCTGTGATTGGCTACAAGAAGCCGCACAATGGAAAGGGATAAAAAGAGTGTTTTTAGATAAATTGAGTGAAAAACCAATGAAAATAGCCTAGCCTAGTGCTATGATATTAGGGTATTTTTTACTCTCTTTTCTAAGGAAATCTTATGAAAAAATCTCTTCTCTCATTGCTGATTTCTTGTGCTTTTCTTCTGTCGTCTTGTAATGAAAAAGATACTCAAGCCCTTCGTGAAAAATTAAAACAAGCCGAACAAACGATCACCCAACTTAATCAAGATCTTGCAAAATCACAGCAAGATTTAACCGCTTTACAAACACAAATACCTGCTTTAAATGTGGAAATTGAACCGCTTTTTTCAAAATTAGAGCAGATAAAATTACCCGTAGGGAATGATTTTGGGCGAACAGAAAGTGAGCTTTATTATTTCACTAGCATAGCAAAAACAGGTTTAGATTGGCTGGATAACTTACTTATTCGTAATACATTACTTAGCAATGATGGAAAGGTAAATAACCAAGTAACTGGTATGGAAAGAGAAGAGGCATTAAAATTAATCGAGAAAAATTATCAAGATTCAAAAGCCACATTGCAAGAGTATGGCGATATTGCAATTCGTGATAGTTCACAAATTACATACGTGGGGCAACGTGACAACATTGCAACATTTATTCAGTATTGGGATAGCTATACAGGTGGTGCTCACGATCTTTATAGCACGAATTACCTTAATGTAGATTTAAATAAAAAAACAATGATTTCGTTAGATAGTTTGATGTCAAAAGCACATCAAGAACAAGCTAAGGCCATTTTGTGGAATTGCTATTTAGAAAAAACACGAATGGAGGCGCAAGACGCTAAAGCTGAGCCATTTATCACTGAAGCGGATTTTGATTTAGTGGATAACTTCTATTTTAGTAGCGAAGGGATCAATTTTGTCTATCCTGTTTATGCTTTAGCCCCTTTTGCTGAAGGCGAAGTGACTTTGACTTTATATTGGAATGATGCGAATAAATTGGTATCTACTGATTATCAGAGAACGAAAAAAGATGGTGTGGGACTGGCTCCCAAAGATGATTAATCTATTCGTATTGCGTAGAAATAAAAACGAAATAATTTTTGAAAAATGACCGCTTGTTGTCTTCCTCAAAGTGGATGTTCCAAGCGGTCATTTTTGCCAAGTTTTTTGCTAAGCTATTTACGGCTATCGTAATACAACCACTCCGCTACCTGTTTAGCAAAGTAGGTCAAAATCCCGTCTGCACCTGCACGTTTAAAGCAGAGCAATCCTTCCATAATACATTCGCGTTCTTTCAACCAGCCGTTTTGAATTGCTGCCATATGCATCGCATATTCGCCCGAAACTTGGTAAGCAAAAGTTGGCACGCCGAAAGTTTCTTTTACTCGCCACACCATATCCAAATAAGGCATTCCAGGTTTGACCATCACCATATCTGCGCCTTCTTGAATATCCATTGCCACTTCGTGCAAGCCTTCGTTGGCATTTGCAGGATCAACTTGGTAGGTAAATTTATTTCCGCCTTTGAGGTTGCCCGCTGACCCTACAGCATCGCGGAACGGTCCGTAGTAGTTTGAGGCATATTTTGCGGAGTACGCCATAATTTGGGTATTGATAAAGCCATTCGCCTCTAATGCTTCACGAATAGCACCAATACGGCCATCCATCATATCGCTTGGTGCAACCACATCAGCTCCCGCTGCTGCGTGTGAGAGGGCTTGTTTGACAAGAATTTCTGTTGTGATGTCATTTAAAACATAGTTTTCTTCATCAATGATGCCATCTTGTCCGTGCGTGGTGAATGGGTCGAGAGCCACATCCGTCATCACGCCTAGCTCTGGGTACGCTGCTTTTAACGCACGTACGGTACGTTGTGCCAAGCCCTCAGGATTGTAAGCCTCTTCAGCCATTAGTGATTTTTTCGCTTCGCCTACTACTGGGAATAAGGCAATCATTGGTACGCCATATTTCACGAGTAGGCCCGCTTCAATTAAAAGTTGGTCGATGGTTAAGCGTTCCACACCTGGCATTGAAGGTACTGCTTCACGATGATTTTTGCCTTCAATGACGAAAACAGGATAGATTAAATCATTGGTGGTAAGTTGGTTTTCTGCCACTAAACGACGACTGAAATTGTGTTTACGTAAGCGACGCATACGACGTTGCGGGAATACGGTGTTGAGGTATTTGGTCATTTTTTGTCCTTTTCTGATTTTTTCCCTCCCTCCTCAAGTGCAGGGAGTGAAGAGATAGTTTGTCGTAAAAATTAACCCGCTTTCGCGGGCTAAGATTAAGCGTTTTCTTCGCTCGTGGTTTCTTCTTCTCGTGGTTTGTAGAATCTGGCACAAATCACGCCAATTTCAAACAACAAGCACATTGGCACAGCCAAGAGTGTTTGCGAGAAAATATCGGGCGGGGTAAGTAACATCCCGATGATGAATGATGCAACGATGATATATGGGCGTTTTCCCCGCAAATCTTTAGGAGTAGTAACGCCTGCCCAACAGAGCAAAATAATCGCTACAGGCACTTCAAAGCAGAGACCAAACGCCAAGAAAATTGTGAGTACGAAATCCAAGTAACTGCTGATATCTGTTGCCATCTGTACGCCTTCAGGCGTAGTGCTGGTTAAGAAACCGAATACGATTGGGAAAACAACATAGTAAGCAAATGCCACGCCACAGTAGAATAACAAAGTGCTTGAGACTAAGAGTGGGTAGATTAGGCGTTTTTCGTGCTTATATAATGCGGGGGCAACGAATGCCCAAATTTGGTACAAAATATAAGGCACAGAAAGGAAAATCGCCGTGACAATTGTAAGTTTAATTGGGGTAAAGAATGGCGTTGCCACGTTAGTAGCGATCATCGTTGCCCCAGCTGGTAAGTTGCTGGTCAGCGGTGTTGCCAACAAGGTGTAGATGTCATTCGCCCAATACACTAACGCACAGAAAACTACTAATACAAACACCAAACTACGTAGTAAGCGGTTGCGTAGTTCAATCAGATGAGCGATAAGCGGTTGAGATTGATCAGCTTCTTGCATTCTCTTTCTCCTTGTCTTTTTGAAGTACTTGCGGTGCAGGCTCGTCATCATCTGGTGGATAATAAATCGAGAGTTTTTCAGCAAGTAGGGCTTCGTCTAACTCTGCTTGTTCCGCATCTTCTGCGGTTATCACCGTTTTTTCTTTGGTGGCAAGCGGTGGATTTTCTTCAGCGTTTTGCGCTTTTGAGTTTTCTTGCACATTTTCGACCGCTTGTTCTACGTCTTTGAGCTTACTCTCGGTTTCGATTTTCGCTTGAATTTCTGCCACTTGTTCATCGGTTAATTTAGTAATTTCACCTTTGGCGGTGTTCAAATCCTGCTGCATTTTATCGGCAGATTGTTTAAGTTCTTCAACGGTTTTGCTTAATTCTGGTGAAAGCGAACTTAAATTTAATTCCTCTGCTTTTTTAATGCTGTCTTTGAGTTCTTGTAGCTTAAGTTCTTGAGCCAGTTCGTTTTGCACGTTTGCCGCCAAGCCACGAATAGTTCGTACCCACCCCATCACGGTGCGGATCGCAATTGGCAAACGTTGTGGGCCTAGCACGACTAAGCCCACAATTAACACGAGTAATAGTTCGGAAAAACCAATATCAAACACGGGTTATGCCTGCTCTTTTTCGGTTGTTTTTTGCTGTTCAGCGTTGCTTGATTTTGCTTCGACTTTATCGAAAGCTGCATCTTGAGGCTTTTCATCTGCCATTGCTTTTTTGAAGCCTTTCACGGATTCGCCCAAGTCTTGACCTAAAGTGCGTAATTTTTTCGTACCGAAAAGTAACACAATGATTGCGACCACGATCAGTAATTGCCAAATGCTAATTCCACCCATATTAAAATCCTCTTTTGTTAATAAAGTGTTGAAATAGTGAGAGTTCATTATACGCTGAAATCATAAAAAAGAAATCTCCCTCAAAATGAATAAATGGGAAGTATGACAATCCTCAAATTTTGTTGAATAAAACGCCACAAAACTTGACTCTTTCGTACAAGATAGGTAGTATTCGCACCGCTATTTTTACTTGAGGATTACATTTTGGACAGTCATAGTCGATACTTTTCAGATTTTTATTGATTACCCGCCTTGTCCAACCTCAGGTTGCCGATATGGTCGGTAACTTTCGTTTAGTATCTTTCCCCTTGTTCATTTTGTTCATCACCTCCTAACTCGGAGAAATGAAAAATGATTCGTGCTTTTGCATTAGACCATGCTCGCCTCGTCAGCCTTGACGAAACCTCTCGCGATCAATTAAACGATGCGATTTGGATTGACTTAATCGATCCAAGCGATGATGAACGTAGCGTATTAAAACTCGGCTTAGACCAAACACTCGCAGAAGAGCACGAGTTAGAAGACTTAGAAGCTTCTGCTCGCTTTTTCGAAGATGAAGATGGTTTACACCTTCATTCCTTCTTTTACTGCTTAGATGACGATGATTACGCCGATATTTCAACGGTCGCATTTACCATTCGCGATGGGCGTTTGTTCACTCTTCGCGAACGCGATTTGCCTGCATTCCGCTTATATCGTATGCGTTCTCGTCGAATGAAATTGCTTGATAGCAACGCTTATGAATTATTACTCGACCTGTTCGAGACCAAAATCGAACAGTTGGCGGATGTAATCGAAACGGTTTATGCTGATTTAGAAAATATGAGCCACGTGATTTTGGACGGCAAACAAGAGGGCGACAGCCTGAATGAAGCACTTTCAGACCTTACCGAATTGGAAGATGTGAGCTCAAAAGTGCGTTTGTGCTTGATGGATACGCAACGTGCGTTGAGTTTCTTACTACGCAAAACCCGTTTGCCAAACAACCAGCTCGAACAAGCACGCGATATTATGCGAGATATTGAATCTTTGCAGCCGCACAATGAATCGTTGTTCCAAAAAGTGAACTTCTTAATGCAGGCGGCAATGGGTTTCATCAATATTGAACAGAACCGTATTATGAAATTCTTTTCGGTAGTTTCTGTGATGTTCCTCCCTGCAACACTGGTGGCATCTACTTACGGAATGAACTTTGAGTTTATGCCAGAGCTTCATTTCAAATATGGTTATCCGATGGCAATTTGTTTGATGATTGTTGCCGCAGCTTCTCCATATTTGTATTTTAAACGGAAAGGATGGTTGTAAAATCCTATAAAAAAGCCTCTCTCTTGGTGAAAGAGAGAGGCTTTTTTAGTATGTCCTTATATTTGCTGGTTCATAGGCTTCAATAAAAGCTTCAATCTCCACCAAATCATTGCTAAACAAAATCTTATCTCGATCTGGCTGCGTTAAGAATCCATCTTGTACCATTCTGTTGTAAAAATCACGTAAACTGTCAAAATAGCCATTTTCATTAAAAAGAATGCACGGGTTTGGATTTTGCCCAATTCTTGCCCAAGAAATCACTTCGGAAATCTCTTCTAACGTGCCAGGCCCACCTGGTAAGGCGATAAAGGCGTTGGCAAGATCAAACATTCGTTTTTTACGTTCAGTCATACTTTCTACGATAACCAACTTGGTTAAATTCGGGTGGGCAAGTTCGCGTTCTTTTAAAAATTCAGGAATAATGCCAATCACTTTGCCACCTTGAGCTAATACGCTATTTGCAATCAGCCCCATCAAACCCGAAGCCCCGCCACCATAAACTAGCTGATGCTGTTTTTCTGCAATCCATTGGCCAAGTTTTTGGGTTGCTTGTTGGTAGATTTCATTATTGCCAAGGCTTGCGCCGCAATAGACTGTGATATTCATGTTGATCCTTTTTTATTCTTTATTCCCTTGTAGAGGATGAGACTTTTTCCATCCCGAAATTAGGTCGGATAATAACCCAACCCTACAAAATGAATAATATAGAAAAGTTACTTGGTAAGTTTTAGGTATAAAAAAACCGCTTGTTATAAAACAAGCGGTTAGAATTTAATGGCGGAGGAAGTGAGATTCGAACTCACGGAGGGCGTAAACCCTCGCCGGTTTTCAAGACCGGTGCCTTCAACCACTCGACCATTCCTCCGTTGAAAA
>NZ_JAHAHT010000080.1 GCF_018373095.1 Haemophilus parahaemolyticus | reverse complement strand
CGTGCAAAAGCGAAGAAAGAGGCACAGCAAGCGGTCGAAAAAACCGAAGAGGTTGCAAAACCTACCGAAGAGCTTGATCCTCGCAAAGCCGCTGTCGCTGCGGCGATTGCTCGTGCAAAAGCGAAGAAAGAGGCACAGCAAGCGGTCGAAAAAACCGAAGAGGTTGCAAAACCAACGGAAGAGCTTGATCCTCGCAAAGCCGCTGTTGCTGCGGCGATTGCTCGTGCAAAAGCAAAAAAAGCAGCTCAACAACAGAGTGAACAATAACCGAATAATGGAAAGAAAAGGAAGCATCAATGTTTAAAATGGTCAGCTCCCCACATACACATGGGAGTAATTTAACCGCCAAATTTATGTTATGGGTGATGGTTGCTATGTTGCCCGCCCTTGTTGTGCAATGCTATTACTTCGGCGTTGGCGTGTTGGTGCAGGTTATTATTGCAGTTAGCTTTGCCGTGGTTATTGAACTTACTGTGGCAAAACTTCGCCGAAAACCGACTGCTTTCTATTTGGCGGATCTCTCTGGCATTTTAACCGCACTGATTTTAGCAATGTCTATTCCGCCTTATTCCCCTTATTGGATCGTGATGATCGGGATGATTGTTGCTTTACTGCTGGCAAAACATATTTACGGTGGATTAGGGCAGAATTTGTTTAACCCTGCTATGGTAGCATATGCGTTGCTATTGATTTCGTTCCCTGTGCAAATGACCTCATGGAGCGTACCAAGCCAGCTATTAAGCGAGCCGCCAACGATGAACGACGCCTTTCATTTGGTTTTTACTGGCGTAACTAGTGATGGATTTAGTTTGCGTCAATTAGTTGATAGCGTAGATGGTATTACTCAAGCAACACCGCTTGATAGTGCGAAATTAGCGATGAAGGCACAAGGTTTTATTGCACCAGAACTTGCACAAAATATCAGCGATAAATTGGGCTTTAACGGCTGGTTTCAAATCAATTTGGCGTTTTTGATTGGTGGGATTTTCCTGATTGCGAAACGTATCATTCACTGGCAAATTCCAGTAGCGATGTTGGCGGTGTTTGTGTTGTGTAGCTACACGGACAATGCGGTGAAACAACTCGCTTTTGCCGATTCGAGCAGTGCATTGTGGGAAACGTGGCAACATCTTTTTAGTGGGGCGATGATGTTTGGAGCGTTCTTTATTGCGACTGATCCCGTTTCCGCCTCCATTACGCCACGTGGAAAACTAATTTTCGGTGGCTTAATTGGCTTGTTGGTTTACCTGATTCGTTATTATGGAAATTACCCCGATGCAGTGGCATTCTCAGTGTTGCTAGCCAATATTTGCGTACCGCTGATTGACCACTATACGCAACCAAGATTGTACGGGACGAGAAAATAATGAATACCTCAAAAATTACCTTAAAATACGCCCTGTTATTGGGAATGATTGCCTTGGTTTGTACTGCGGTTTCTACGGGCGTTTATCTGCTTACTAAAGGGCGAATTGATGAAGTAACGGCTAATCAGCAACGAGCTTTATTACACGAGGTTGTCCCACGAAATTATTTCGATAATGATTTACTGGCAACTTGTAAAGTGGCAAATTTACCTGATGCACCACATTTAAACCGCATCTATATTGCAAAAAAAGCAGATAAAACAACTGCTTACGCAATACAAGGCACTGCACCTGACGGCTATTCAGGCAATATTGTATTGCTGATGGGAATTGAACCAGATGGCAAGGTGTTAGGTGTGAGAACCTTGCAACACGCCGAAACACCAGGTCTAGGCGATAAAATCGAAACTCGCATTTCAGATTGGATTTTATCTTTCGCAGGTAAGGTGTTTTCACTTGAGAATGAAGCCGCTTGGGCAGTGAAAAAAGATGGTGGTCAGTTTGATCAATTCACGGGAGCGACGATTACCCCGCGAGCAGTCGTCAATAATGTGCGTGAAAATGCGAAATGGGTAATGACCGAATTGGTACAGCATCCTGAACTTGTTGAGCAGCTGAGATCGTGCAAATAGGAGGAATTATGTCAACAGAAATTGAAAATCAAATTCCTGTTACTCAAATCGAAACGGAAAACAGCCCAACACCAAGTGTCTGGAAAACGCTATTTATGGATGGTGTTTGGAAAAATAACAGTGCGTTGGTGCAATTGCTTGGGCTTTGTCCGCTTTTAGCGGTATCAAACAGCGTGACGAATGCGTTAGGACTTGGCTTGGCAACAATGTTTGTACTGATTGCCACAAATACTACGATCTCGCTGTTTCGCAAAGTGATCCCTAATGATATTCGTATTCCGATTTATGTGATGATTATCGCCACTGTAGTAACCGCAGTGCAATTATTAATGAATGCATTTGCTTATTCGGTTTATCAATCACTAGGGATTTTTATTCCATTGATTGTAACCAACTGTATTGTGATCGGACGAGCAGAAGCTTACGCTTCAAAGAACAATGTGGCACAATCTGCCTTTGATGGCTTTGCGATGGGTTTAGGGGCAACATTAAGTCTTGTTGTATTGGGGGCATTGCGTGAATTACTTGGGCAAGGCACGCTTTTTGATGGGTTAGACTTATTATTAGGCGATTGGGCGAAATCATTACGCCTAGATGTGTTACACTTAGATTCTGGTTTATTATTAGCCATTTTACCCCCTGGTGCCTTTATAGGTTTAGGGGTAATGTTAGCCATTAAAAACTTGATTGATAAAAAATAGATGAAGATGACTGAAATTACAGAGCAAAAAGGCTACACACATAAATTTTTATGGCAATTTTTATTACCAAAGTATTGGGGCGTTTGGCTAGGCGTATTTACATTGCTCATATTAGGTTTTATTCCCTATCGATTACGCGATAAATTGGCTGCTTTAGTTGGTAAAATCATTTGTCGATATTTGAAAAAAACAGGCAACAAGCAATTTCATCGTTCTGATGTGAACCTACGTTACTGCTTCCCCGATTGGAGTGAAGAGAAACGGTCGGAAATCATTGAAAAAATGTTTATTACTGTAGCTCAAACCATGTTGGGCATTGGCGAAATTGCAGTGCGCTCGGTGAAACATCTGCAAAAACGGAGTGAATTTATCGGGCTTGAGCACATTTATCAAGCCAAAGCGGAAGGCAAAAATATTATTCTGCTTGTGCCACACACTTGGGCAATTGATGCGTCCGGGATTATTCTGCATACACACGGAATGCCGATGGTTTCAATGTATAATCCACACCGAAATGCACTCGTGGATTGGTTATGGAATGCAACTCGCGAGCGCTTTGGTGGGCGAATGCACACACGCCAAAATGGGATTAAACCTTTTTTAGCTGATGTTAGAAAAGGCAAAATGGGTTATTTTTTACCAGATGAAGATTTTGGTGAAGAGCTAAGCGTATATACCGATTTTTTCGCCACAGAAAAAGCTACCTTGCCAGGATTAACAAAAATGGCAAAATTAGCGAATGCTGTTGTTATCCCAATGTTTCCATCTTACCTAGCCGATAAAGGTGTGTATCAAATGGAATTTTTACCACCGCTTGAATTTTCGGGCACGCCTGAGCAATCCGCTCGTGAAATGAATAAAGTAATTGAATATTTCGTCACCAAATCGCCAGAGCAATATGTCTGGATTTTACGTTTATTAAAAACGCGTCGTGATGGGCAAGATATTTATAAATAAAATTTTTATCTAAGAGGAATTTATGACTGATCAATTAGATGCTAAGCCTGCAAAAATCAAAAAACCTCGCAGAATATCTCCTTTCTGGTTGTTGCCAATCGTGGCATTTATTATTGGTTGTTTGCTGTTTTTCCAAATTTTACAAGAACGAGGAGAGATAATTACGATCCGTTTTCACGAAGGTAACGGTATTACAGCAGGCAAGACCGCCGTGCGTTATCAAGGTTTACAAATCGGTATCGTGAAAAAAGTTTACTTTGTAGATAATTTAAAAGAAGTTGAAGTACAAGCGGAAATCAATCCAGAAGCTCGTTCTGTACTCAAAGAAGGCACACAATTCTGGCTAGTAAAAGCCACCGCTTCTCTTGCTGGGATTTCTGGTTTAGATACGCTTGTTTCAGGTAACTACATCACATTAAAGCCCAATAATGATCCTAACGCCAAAAGAGAAGATGAATTTATTGCTGAAGATGAAGCACCTCTTGCAATTGCGAGTGATGATGCCTTATTAGTGAAATTAATTTCTGATGATCTTGGCTCGTTATCTTCAGGTTCTCCCGTATATTACCGTAAAGCACCAGTAGGACAAGTTGCCGATTACCGTTTTAGTGCCGATCGTAAAAAAGTTGAAATTGATTTACTCATTAATAAAAAAGATGCGGGATTAGTGAAAAAAAATAGCCGTTTCTGGAATATTAGTGGAGTGAATGTGAAAGCAAATCTGTCTGGGGTTGATGTCTCTATGGACAGCCTTGCTTCAATGGTCATTGGTGGTGTAGCTTTTGACTCTCCAGATAATGCTGAAGCAGCTGAACAAGGACAAACTTATTCACTCTATCACGATTTTAAATCTGCTAAACGTGGTATTGATGTTCAAATTTTAGTTCCAATGAACGAAAGTCTTAAATTGCAAAAGACTGGCGTTTTTCATAAAAATGTTCAAATCGGCATTTTAACGGACTTAATGCAACCAAAAGATATTAACGGCATTACTGATAAAATGCAAAAAACACAACAGGGTATTTTGAAAGGTACTTTATTAATTGATCCAAATTATATTCATTTATTTAAAACAGAGACGAAAATTTTATTAAGAGAGCCTAAATTTAGTTTAAACGCCGATCAAATTAGTAAGATCAGCGATCTGTTTCGTGGTGCTTATTTTGATGTAATAAGTGGATCTGGAAAAGAACAACTTCAATTCAATGTAGAAAGAGAAGAAGATTTTCTATTAAATCTGCCGAATATGTTAACTCTAACATTCCATGCAAGTGAATCTTATGGCGTAGATGAAGGGCAAGGCATTTATTACAACGATGTGCAAATTGGTGAAATTTTAAAACGAAAACTCACATTGAATAACGTTGAGTTCCAAGGGGTGATTTATCCCCCATATCGTCATTTGGTTGGGCAAAATAGTAAATTTATGGCGATTTCTAACTTAGATGTAAATATCGGGCTAGATGGTTTACGCATTAAAGCAGGCTCGCCAAGTGATTGGGTGAAAGGAGGTGTGCGTTTAATTTCAGATAAGCCAACGGGCGAGGCAAAAAGTGAATACCCGCTTTACAAAGACACGGATCACGCCGAGCTTGGTGTAGCATCTAGTGAAAAACGAGCAACACTGACGCTTTCTGCAAAAGAGCTTTCTGGCATAAGCCAAGGATCGGTTGTGCTTTATCGTGACTTCCAAGTTGGGGAAGTGCTGAAAGTGAGCCCAACGCAAAAACAGTTTGAGGTTGATCTCTTTATTGAACCTGCTTATCGCCACTTAATCAGCGAAAAAAGTCGTTATTGGGTTGAACCTGCTGTTTCTGCTGATGTGTCGCTTAAAGGGGTAAATATTCAAGCTGCACCAATTATGCGAACGCTTAAAGGGGCAATTGGCTTTGATAATCAAGCGGGAAGTGGCAGCAAAACCCTTTTTGCAAGCAAAGATAAAGCTCTTTCGAGTAATACTTACCTCACGTTAATTGCTAAAGATGCTTCCAAGTTATCAGAAGGAATGGACATCAAATATATGGGTTTGACCGTGGGTAAGGTCGAAAAACTTGAATTGCAAAATGCAAGAAAACAGATAAAAGCGACCGCTTATGTCGAAGGGCAATATTATCCATTGCTTGCTAAAGTAGGCAGCAAATTTAATGTGATCTCGCCTGAAATTTCTACTTCAGGGGTGAAAAACATTGATGCGGCATTGCAAAATTATATTAGCGTGGAAGCGGGGAGTGGTAAAGCTGAAACTCAGTTTACTCTTGAGGACACGGATACCCTCAAAACCACTTACGACAGCGGTTTTCCTGTGATTGTGGAAACCAGTAATGCACAAGGCATTCAAGTTGAAGCACCCGTTTTATATCGCGGAATGCAGGTAGGTATTGTCAAAAAAATGAACTTAAGTGAGCTAGGCGATCGGGTTTTTATTCACTTAGCAATTGAAAATAAATATCAGCATTTGGTACGTAATAACACCGAATTCTGGGCGGCTTCAGGTTACACGATGGATATTAGCTTACAAGGCGTAAGTATGAACTCAGGAACAATGTCGCAATTGTTAAACGGTGGTATCGCGTTCTCAACCCCATCAAGCCGAGTTGTGCAACCACAGGCGAAACCAAACCGCCATTTCTTATTACAACGTAAAATTCCGCAAGAAGCCCCAGAGTGGGATCAAGGAATTGCGGAATAGAAAGATTTATTATTAGGAGAAAATTATGCCTTTATTAGATAGTTTTAAAGTAGACCATACTAGAATGAATGCTCCAGCAGTTCGCATAGCAAAAACAATGACAACGCCAAAAGGCGATACTATTACCGTGTTTGACTTACGCTTCTGCCGCCCAAATATTGATATTCTACCAGTGCGTGGTATTCATACCATGGAACACCTTTTCGCAGGCTTTATGCGCGATCACTTAAATAGCGAAAACGTAGAAATTATTGATATTTCGCCAATGGGTTGCCGCACTGGGTTTTATATGTCCTTAATTGGTGCACCAAGTGAGCAAGATGTAGTACAAGCATGGACAGCTTCAATGAAAGATGCGTTAAACAAAGTGCCAGATGTATCAAAAATTCCAGAGCTAAACGAATACCAATGCGGTTCATATAAAGAGCACTCTTTAGAAGAAGCTCACCAAATTGCACGTGATGTGTTAGCAAAAGGCATTGGTATAAATCGCAACGAAGATTTAGCATTAGATGAGAAGTTGTTGAATCCTTAAATCTAGGAATTTTGTGTTAGATTCCGCATAAATCAGCCCCTTTGGGGCTGTTTTGTTTAATATCTTTTAGGAAAAATATGTTCAATAAATTATTCACTTGGTTCGAAAATCGAATCGAAACCTATCCAAACGAACAGCCTCAAACCCCAAAAGCTGGTTTGCTTCCTTTCATTTATGATGCAACAAAAGGAATGCGCTTTTACTTGATTTTGCTTACCATCTTAGTAGCAAGTGTGGGGATTATTGAGGCGGTTCTGTTTCAATTTATGGGCGAATTGGTCGATTGGGTCAATCACTTCAGCCCGTCTGAACTTTGGGCAGAGAAAAGCGGTTCAATTATCACAATGTTTTGCATCGCAATCTTAGGCGTGCTGCTTGTCTTTTTATCAAGCAGTATCCGCTTCCAAAGTTTGCAAGGTGTATTCCCTATGCGTTTACGTTGGAATTTCCACCGCTTGATGCTTGGACAAAGTATGGGCTTCTATCAAGACGAATTTGCAGGGCGTGTATCAGCAAAAGTGATGCAAACAGCCCTTGCAGTGCGCGATGTGGTGATGACCTGTGCAGATATGCTGATTTATGTTGCCGTTTATCTTGCAACTTCAAGTGTGATCTTGCTGCAGTTTGATAGTTGGCTGTTTTTGCCCTTTATTTTATGGGTTATTTCACTTGGTTTAACCATTAAAATTTTCGTGCCGAAACTTGCTTTTGCCGCCCAAGAACAGTCAGATGCACGAAGCCTCATGACAGGACGAATTACCGATGCTTATTCTAACATCGCTACAGTCAAACTCTTCTCACACGGCAATCGTGAATCAGCTTATGCGAAAGAGTCAATGGAAGAGTTTATGGTCACGGTGCATAAACAGATGCGTTTGGTGACAGTGATTGAAACATTGACTAACTTCACGAGCATCAGTTTAATCGTTTCTACGGCAGGCATTGGCTTGTGGCTTTGGTCACAAGAGCTTGTGAGTGCGGGTGCGATAGCAACTTCAACTGCTTTAGCATTACGCATCAAAGGTTTATCACAATGGATTATGTGGGAATTCGCTCGTTTATTTGAAAATCTTGGCACAGTACAAGATGGAATGGGAACACTCTCGAAACCACATAGTGTGGTGGATAAAACCGATGCCAAACCACTTGCGGTAACCAAAGGCGAAATCAAGTTTGATCACGTTGATTTTGCTTACGATCCACGTAAACCATTGCTTAAAAAATTTGATTTAACGATTAAACCAGGTGAAAAAGTCGGTTTAGTTGGGCGCAGTGGGGCAGGAAAATCAACACTGACGAACTTATTGCTCCGTTTCTACGATATTCAAAACGGCTCAATTACCATTGATGGTCAGAACGTTCGTGATATTACGCAAGAAAGTTTGCGTTCACAAATTGGCTTGGTAACTCAAGATACTTCATTATTGCACCGTTCTGTGCGTGAAAATTTGATGTATGGCAGACCAAATGCGACAGAAGAAGAGATGCTTAAAGCCGTTGAACAAGCAGCAGCAAGCGAGTTTATCCCGAATCTTCAAGATGCTAAAGGTAGAACAGG
>NZ_JAHAHT010000079.1 GCF_018373095.1 Haemophilus parahaemolyticus | reverse complement strand
ACTGAGAAAATTAATATTAAAAATATTGCTATCTGAATAATCATCATAATATTCACTTTTAATTTTTCCCAAGGGGTATTAGCTTGTGTATTTTTATATAAGTTCATATTTAAAAGCCATAATTATTTCGTTAATAAACAGAAAACCAGCAAAAGAATCTGTGTTTTGAAAGGAGTTAACAGGATAATATCGCAAACTCGTGCGAGCAAATTAAAAATAGGGGGATATAACATAAAAACGTTCCGAAACTATTTCATAAGATATTGATTTTATTAGGTAAAAAATCAGAGAAATTACTAATAGTTTCGGAACAGAAAAGTGTATTAAAGCGTTGGTATACCTAGATTACGCACGTTTGAAGTCTAAGTGGACTAATTTTGGTTTAGTTGGGTGTCGCTGAATTGCTTGTACTTTCACTTTTTCTTCTTTACCAGCCACAACGATAGTTAAAACTTCGTTATAGAACGCATCGTGAACTTGTGCGTTGTTTACGTTATCGTGGTTTAAAACGATTGATACAGGCTCTGCGTTACCACCATAGATGATTGCAGGAACTTGACCAGCATGACGCAGGCGGCGGCTCGCACCCTTACCTTGCGCTGTACGAACTTCAGCTTCGAATTTGAATGACATAGTGTAATTCTCTTTGATAAATGGAATGTTTATTCCGTTAAAAATAAAAAATAGCAGGCGACCCAGCTATTTTCGTGAATAATTGACAAAAAGTCGGAGCATATTTTACTGATTTTTTAATAAAAAGCAAAATAAATTGTCTATTTTTATAGCCTTTTCTCGCATATAAAATAAACCCTCAACCATTTCTGATTGAGGGTTCTTTTAATTTACACTAGCAATCAAAGATTACCAGAATACACGCATACCTACACCCACAGCTTTTTCGTTGGTTTTGCTATCTAATTTATAGCCATTAGCTACATTTGCTGTGTATTCTTTAGTTTGAGTGTATGCACCCTCTAAGAATACAACGACTTGTTTGTGGAATTTATAGTCAACACCTAACAATACGCCTTGTTTTTTAGCTTTGGTATCTGCTGTTGATGCTTTATTGTCCGTTTTAGATTCTTCATATAAGTAGTTACCATACACTTTAGAAGCTGGAATTACTTGATATTTGAAGCCTGGAGATACATAGAATCTATCAGTTTTTGCATCTTTAGCTTTATCTTTTTCATTTGCATAACCAAAGTCACCAGTTAATGCAAAATCACCGAATGAGTAGCCTGTAGATAATAAGTAACCATCTAATGTTTTTGCTTTTGCATTACCTACAGCAGTATAATTTGTGTGACCATATCCAAAGCGGACATCATAACTATCTTGAGCATATAATACACCTAAGCCAGCCGCATTTTTAGTTTTACCTTGACCAAAGTTATAATTTGCTCCTACTTGTAAACCTTCTACGCCTTTATAGTCATAACGGATTACGCTATTACCAGAAGTAGCGATGTAATTACCTTTATTAATTAAACCATATTCATAGTCATCTGCTTGACTTAAATCATCAGCAATAGTTAATTGACGACCAAAAGTTAATTCACCTGCTTGTTGGCTACCTAAACCCACATAAGCACGTTTAGTATTTAAATCTCCAAATCCATCACGACCAGCATTTTTATCAAAGCGGAATTCTACACGGCCTAATGCATAGAAATCTTGATCAATTTGATGTTTAGTAGTTACACGAAAACGTGTGCCTGCGTTTCTCAATGCAGTATCTTGGTTAGATTGTTTTTCACCAATTAAACGCAAAGAACCATCAAAAACTACTTTTGAACCATCTTGATCTAATACGGTTACCGCTTGAGCTGAAGTTGCTGCTAATGCTGCTACTGTTAATGCTACTAATGTTTTTTTCATAATGACCACCTATCTATCTATAAGGTTTGTTTTAGTAATACGTTCTTTATTCACTAAAGAACTATCTTAAAAGCTTGCGCACATTTAATGCCTTGATTGGACTAAATGTTAATGCAAGTGCATAATGGCAAAAAGCAGATTCAGTGTCAATAATTTTAAGCCCTTACACTCTTTTCTTTAAAATACCTTAAAAATCAAATAGTTACAATAAAAATGGAGTTTTCTATCAAAATTTTTAGCATTCCATTTCAGAATAATTAAATATGTAACTAATTGAAAAATAATGACTTTATTTGTTTTAATGCATTAAATAAAAGTTCAAGCACAAATTAAAAATATTTTGTGAACTACTTCACACTTTTGACATTTATTTACAAATTTGCTTGTTTTTTTACCAATTTTTAGCCATTGAATCCTCAATAAAGCAAGGTATAATGCCCAAAATACCTCATTATTTCTTTCATCATGCAGCAATTTACCGATAAAATTGAACAAATTTTAAACCAATTTTCTCCTTTCGCATCGAAACAAGCGGTCATTTCTGGACATTTTTTTACTCAAAAAGAAGCTAAGATCATTTTTTTTATGGAAGAGATCCGCCAAACCGCACAACTATTACAAGCTCAAAGCCAATTAGACCACGCAGAGATCTACTCAAAAAAACTACTAGATCAAATAGATGCCTTATTAACCGCGATTAAGCCGCTAAAACAATCTCAAAAGCAGGAGCTGTTCTACTCTTCTTATCGCTTTCCACGAAATGTACACAGTTTACCAACTGAAAAGCGTTTGACGGAATACCGTAAAGCATTACGAGCATTGAATGAAAAAATTAGTTGGCTATTAGAGAAACAATTTCAAGCGGAGAATGAACAAGAAAAAACAGTTTATCAGCACCAGCTTCAAGAGACAGAATTTCGCAAAATGCGCTGTTTAAATGCAATTGAAGCATTATCCAACGATTCTTTATAGGCAATATCTAAAATAATACGCGGAGCTTTTATGCCACTATCCCTATTCCCCCCAGCACTTTCGCAAAAAATCGCAAAAAATCCACCGCTTATGAATGCGATTTCAATGTCTAGTTTTGTAAAACGCACGCTTTTATCTCAGCCTGAATTATTAAATCAATGGTTTGAGCATTCGCCTAGTCCGCAAGATTGCACACATTATACGGAGCGTTTAGCTCAAGCGTTGCAAAATGTGCAAGATGAAGAGCAATTAGGCAAAGAACTTCGTTTGTTTCGCCATCATGAAATGGCAACACTTAGCTTTATTCAATCGAACAAATTAGCCAGCGTTGAGTTTGTTTTTCAAGCCCTTTCTGATTTGGCGGAGGCGATTATTTTACAGGCGCGTGATTGGCTCTATCAGCGTTGCTGTGCGGAATATGGCGTGCCAATGAATAGTCTGAATGAACCGCAAGAATTGCTGATTTTAGGAATGGGAAAATTGGGCGGGCGGGAGCTAAATTTCTCGTCAGATATTGACCTGATTTTTGTCTACCCTGATGCAGGCGAAACCGTGGGTGGGCGGAAAGCGGTCGAAAATAGCAAGTTTTTTACCAGACTGGGGCAGCGTTTAATTCGGGCATTAGATGAAGTAACTGCCGAGGGCTTTGCATATCGCACCGATATACGCTTGCGCCCGTTTGGCGATAGCGGAGCATTAGTGCTTAGTTTTGCCTCAATGGAAGACTATTACCAAGAGCAAGGGCGAGATTGGGAACGTTACGCGATGATTAAAGCGAAAATCTTGGGCGAAGATTTGAGCAATCTCAACCATCGCTATTTAAAGCAGATGTTGCGTCCGTTCGTTTATCGCCGCTACTTGGATTTTAGTGCGATCCAATCACTGCGAGAAATGAAAGAGAAAATCAGCCGCGAGGTGGTACGTCGTAATCTGATAGATAACATCAAGCTGGGTGCAGGTGGCATTCGTGAAATCGAATTTATTGTGCAAACTTTCCAAATGATGCGAGGTGGTCGCGATAAAATCTTACAAGAACGCAGTCTATTGACTGTGTTACCTCGCTTGGCAGAGCTAAATTTACTGACTATAGAACAAGTAACAGATTTACGCACCGCATACCTATTCTTCCGCCAAGTAGAGAATGTGTTACAGGCACTTGATGATAAGCAAACCCAAACCTTGCCAACGGA
Source organism: Haemophilus parahaemolyticus (assembly GCF_018373095.1). Classification (GTDB taxonomy): domain Bacteria; phylum Pseudomonadota; class Gammaproteobacteria; order Enterobacterales; family Pasteurellaceae; genus Haemophilus_A; species Haemophilus_A parahaemolyticus_A. The sequence goes on along the minus strand of NZ_JAHAHT010000079.1, from coordinate 4,443 downwards.
TGAACAAGCTCAGCAATGCCTGATATTAGCTACGCAGAAATATTTGATTGAAACTGAACAAGGAGAAACGTGGCTAGAGCACGCGATCCAAAATTGGGCGGATTTCTTGCAGGTCTTGGGGCAATATCAGAAAAAAGTGCGGGCGGTGTTTAATGCACTGATTGGGAAAGATGAAGAAGAAAATCCACCGCTTGTAAACGAGCAAATTACCTTGTGGCGAGATATTTTGCATCTGGAGATGAGCGAAGAAGATTTGGCAAGCGTGCTGAAAGAGTATGCTGTGCAAAATGCGGATTATGCGGAGATTTTCCGCTGGCTTACCACAACGCTACAAGATTGGAGCCGTAAACCGATTGGCGTGCGTGGGCGTGAAGTGCTGAGAACCTTGTTGCCGAAAATGCTTGATAAAATTTTCAGCCAACCGAATTACCTAATTTTACTGCCTCGATTGCTCAATATTTTAGATAAAATCACGACCCGAACCACCTATTTGGAGCTCCTTACGGAAAAAGAGCAGATCTTGCCACAGCTGATTACACTTTGTGGTCAGTCGATTATGATTGCCGAGCAGATTGCCCGTTATCCAATGTTATTGGATGAATTAATGAGCAATAAAGGGCTCACGCAAGTGATTGATTTCCGTGATTACGAGCCTGCATTGAACGACTATTTGGTTCGTATTCCTGAAGAGGACGAAGAAGCATTAATTGATGCATTGCGACAATTCAAACAGAGCCAGATTTTACGCATCGCCTCAGCTGATATTATGGGCGTGTTGCCTGTGATGAAAATTAGTGACCATCTCACTTACCTTGCTGAAGCGATTATCGGAGCGGTAGTAAATATGGCGTGGAAAGCAGTGAGCCAACGGTTTGGCGTACCAGAGCATTTGGGCGAAAATGAAAAAGGTTTTGCGGTGATTGGCTACGGAAAATTGGGCGGTATTGAGTTGGGCTACAATTCCGATTTAGACTTGGTTTTCCTACACAATGCCCCTGAAAATAGCGAAACAGTTGGCGGACGGAAATCTGTCTCTAGCCATCAGTTTTACTTGAAATTAGCTCAAAAAATTAACTCTATTTTTAACCTCAACACCAGTGCAGGCGTGTTATATGAAGTGGATATGCGGTTGCGACCATCAGGCGAAGCAGGTCTTTTAGTCAGTACTTTCAATGCCTACGATTTCTACCAGAAAAACGAGGCGTGGACGTGGGAAAGCCAAGCACTTGTGCGAGCAAGATGCGTGTATGGTACAGAAAGTCTAAAAGCTGAATTTGATCAAATTCGTCAATCAACTTTAGCAAAAAAACGTGATGTGGTGACGCTTAAAGCAGAAATTACAGGAATGAGAGCCAAAATGTATCAGCATTTAACCCAACCGCAAGCGGTCGAATTTAACTTAAAAACCGACAAAGGTGGCATTACTGATATTGAATTTATCGCCCAATATTTGGTGTTAGCAAATGCCGAAACCTCGCCAGAGATGGCGGTTTGGTCGGATAATGTCCGCATTTTAGATACGGCAATGGCGTGCTGCATTTTAACCGAACCAGCAGGTGAACAGCTTAAACATTGTTACACGGCAATGCGAAACCGTATTCATCACTTGAATTTATTACGCCAACCAAGTTGCGTACCGATGAGTGAATTTGAAGCAGAGCGGGATTTTGTAGGGAAAATGTGGTCGCAAATTTTTACGGATTTAGCATAATACGTTTAGTTTGTTTAATTCTTCATCATCTCTTTATGTTTTAAAAATTTTCCCTTGACACTTACTTAAAATCACGTATTTTAGGGCTAAGTTTTCGCTAGACAAACGTTTGCGAAACAGAGAGGCGCAACACTCAGGCAGATTAATTCTAGGCAACTAGGGCCGTTTGACGATTAATTGATGGGAGTGCTTGCCGAGGTGTGAATTCACTAGACTGGAATGAACATCGGCTAGGTCAGGTTGAATCCTACTAGCTGTCATTGAAATTGTGTTTAACGCGATTTCAATGGAGTGCTCTGATGGAATGGCTCGCCCACAAATCTACTCAATTTCCTTTCGAATCACTAAAATCACAACATCGTCCCTTAATAGGAAATTTTTATTATGTCTAAACTTTCTGTGGCTAAATTTGGTGGTACAAGTGTCGCTAATTTCGAAGCGATGTCATTATGTGCAAATATCGTAACTCAAGATCCAAACACTCGCGTTGTGGTATTATCTGCATCTGCAGGAGTAACCAACTATTTAGTTGAGCTCGCAAACGGTTGTGAAAAAGCACGTCGCGATGAAATCATCGCAGCTGTTCGCTCAATTCAATATAACATTATCGAAAAATTACAACATCAAGCAGAAATTTCAGCTCAAATTGATAAATTATTAGCTCACATTGAAGCACTTGCCGAATCAGCAAGCCTTGCCACTTCAACCGCACTTGCGGATGAACTCATCTCTCACGGCGAGATGATGTCTACCAAAATCTTCACTCAATTATGTGTAGAACGTAACTATCCTGCCGTTTGGGTAGATGTGCGTGAAATCGTGGCAACGAACAACCACTATGGTAAAGCAGCACCAAACGATGAAAAAACCAAATTACAATCTGATGCGATTTTAAAACCACTTATCACAGAAGGCAAAGTGGCGATTACACAAGGTTTTATCGGTCGTGATGATGAAGGTAAAACCACGACATTAGGTCGTGGCGGTTCAGACTACTCTGCTGCACTTTTAGCAGAAGTATTAAACGCAGATGATGTGTTGATCTGGACTGACGTACCAGGTATCTACACTACAGATCCACGTGTTGAGCCAAATGCAAAACGTATCGACACGATGGCATTTAACGAAGCGGCTGAAATGGCAACTTTCGGGGCAAAAGTGCTTCACCCTGCAACCTTATTACCTGCGGTGCGTAGTAATATCCCAGTATTCGTTGGTTCAAGCAAAGCTCCAGAACAAGGCGGTACTTGGGTAACTCGCGATCCTCAACCTCGCCCAACTTTCCGTGCAATTGCTTTACGTCGCAATCAAACCTTACTCACGCTTTCAAGCCTTTCAATGCTCCATGCCAAAGGTTTCTTAGCAAATGTTTTCGCTATTTTAGCAAAACATAATATTTCTGTAGATGTCATCACCACTTCAGAAGTAAGCATCGCATTAACGCTAGATAAAACAGGATCAGCCTCAACAGGGGCAGAAATGCTTTCCCAAGATTTATTAGATGAATTAAGAGAACTTTGTCACGTTCAAGTAGAAAATGACCTCGCTTTAGTCGCGATTATTGGTAATAACTTACACACCCAAGCAGGCGTAGCAAAACAGTTATTCCACCATTTAGAACGCTTTAACGTACGTTTAATCAGCTATGGTGCAAGCACTAACAACGTTTGTACACTTATCAAAAACAGTGAAGCTGATGACGTTGTCCGTGCATTACACGCTGGGTTGTTCTAATAGACATAATACAAAAATCCCTAGTGGTTTTAACCAACTAGGGATTTTCTTACTACTCTTCGACTAACTGCCCTACAATCGAGCGGGTATCTAATCGTACTTCCGTAAGTTTTACCTTCACTTTTTGTCCGATTTGGTAGGCTTTTTCACCTTTGATGTAAATTGCTAACGCTTCTGGACGAAAATCTATTTCAGTTTTCTCATCGTGAAGTGTTGAGAATGGCACGAAAATAGAAGCCCCGTTGTCAATTACTCTTGCACGTAAGCCGCCACGTGAAACATCTGCAAGTTCGCATTCAAATTCGACCGCTTGTTCCACCATCGGGTGTAAGTAGCGAGCATATAACCAGTCTGTAATATCACGCTCAACCATTCGGTTTTGCTTACGTGCTTCCTGCAAGCGGTCTAAAATGCTCTGTTCAACACAAGTTGTCGCTTTGTCTGCTAACACTTGTTTGATTAAACGATGGTTCACCATATCACTATATTTACGGATGGGCGAGGTCCAAGTCGCATAATGGCTGATCCCCAAACCAAAGTGCGGAGCAACTTCTGCTTTAAATTCTGCGAAAGTGAGATAACGGCGTAAACGTAGCTCCAAGAAGTTTTCTGGAAACTCACGCACATCACGTTGCATTGCACAGTATCCTTCTAATGTTGCTAATTTTTCTGCAGAATAACGATCATTAAGCTCAGCAAGTTGATCTTCTGCTGTGGTTTCATCGGTTAAAGTATTTAACAAGAAGGTTCTAACGGCTTCCATATTTTTCGGTTCAAACCCTGCATGGGTGTTAAATACGCCCGTTTTGGCGTGATTTGCCAAGAATTGTGCCGCACAAATATTGGCAATAATCATACACTCTTCGATGATTTGGTTAGCAATGCGGCGGAATTCTAAGTGAATTTCACGCACAGAACCATCTTCATTTAGCTCAAATGAATAATCGCCTTGCTCATTGAACATCAAGGCATTTTCTTTACGCCAGTTAATGCGAGCT
>NZ_JAHAHT010000078.1 GCF_018373095.1 Haemophilus parahaemolyticus | reverse complement strand
TTGACAATAAAAAAGAACAGTTCTCAATATATCAGATTCTTTTTCTATGATCTATGTCAAAATTTTCAGATTTCTCACACTTTTTAGATAAAAAATTGTAGAATCCGAAACAAGTTTTTGAGGAGATAACCAATGATTAAAGATATAGACGAGCTTTCTGATGAGCAAATAGATGTATTGATTAATGCGGGTACAGAGTTGCCTTTTACAGGAAAATTTTTAAATGAGGATCGGATAGGAACATATCGTTGTGTAAGATGTCATAATGCCCTTTTCCGTTCCGATACCAAATTTGATGCTGGTTGTGGTTGGCCAAGTTTTTATGAAGCAGTATCAGATAATGCTCTGCGTTATTTAGACGATTACAGCCTTGGTCGTCATCGTACAGAAATTCGTTGTGGTACGTGCGATTCGCATTTAGGGCACGTATTTAATGATGGACCTGCACCAACAGGTTTACGTTTCTGCTTAAATTCCGTTGCACTTAATTTTAAATGGGATGAAACTGGCGAAGAAATAGATGGCTAATTAATTGAATTCAAAGAGATTATGTAGAACAGGGCGATAGAATAGATAAAAAAATCTAATCTATTGCCCTAGTTTATATCTACAGCTCGCTTTGAAAAATATGACATAGATCACATTTTAAAGTCGGATTGCTTGTTATGATTTTAATCATAAATACACAAGAGGGATTTAATATGAAAGATGTACGTATTGAAGTAGATTTACTTGGTGAAAGAGAAGTTCCAAATGAGGCTTATTGGGGAATCCACACACTCAGAGCAATTGAAAATTTTAACATTTCTAATAATACAATTTCAGATGTACCTGAATTTGTTCGCGGTATGGTAATGGTAAAAAAAGCAACGGCATTAACCAATGCAGAGTTGGGCGTTATTCCGAAGAAAATTGCGAATGCCATTGTGCAAGCCTGCGATGAGATTTTAGAAAACGGACGCTGTATGGATCAATTCCCATCTGATGTTTATCAAGGCGGTGCGGGCACATCGGTAAATATGAACACCAACGAAGTGGTAGCGAACCTCGCGTTGGAAATTTTAGGGCATCCAAAGGGAAGTTATAACATCGTAAACCCAATGGACCATGTGAATGCCAGCCAATCAACTAACGATGCTTACCCTACAGGCTTCCGCGTAGCAGTTTATAACAGTGTGTTAAAACTCATCGACCAAGTTCACTACTTGCAACAAGGTTTTGAGGCAAAAGCGGTCGAATTTTCTGATGTTTTGAAAATGGGGCGCACCCAGTTGCAAGATGCGGTACCAATGACAGTAGGGCAAGAATTCAAAGCTTTTGCTGTATTGCTAGAAGAAGAGGTTAGAAACCTCAAACGCACCGCTAAATTATTGCTTGAAGTCAATTTAGGCGCAACGGCAATCGGAACAGGGTTAAACACGCCAGAAGGTTACCCAGAGCTCGCAGTTAAAAACTTAGCAAAAGTAACCCATTTACCTTGCGTACTTTCTGATAACTTAATTGAAGCAACTTCAGACTGCGGGGCTTATGTGATGGTCCACGGTGCATTAAAACGCACAGCGGTAAAACTTTCTAAAGTATGTAATGACTTGCGTCTGCTTTCATCAGGTCCTCGGGCGGGCTTAAACGAAATCAACTTGCCTGAGTTACAAGCAGGCTCTTCAATTATGCCAGCAAAAGTCAACCCTGTTGTACCAGAAGTAGTCAACCAAGTTTGCTTTAAAGTTATTGGCAACGATAGCACCATTACATTTGCTGCAGAAGCAGGGCAATTACAACTTAACGTTATGGAACCTGTGATTGGTCAAGCAATGTTTGAAACCACTTCGCTTCTTTCAAATGCATGCGTTATTTACGTGATAAATGTATTGATGGTATTACTGTTAACCGTGAAATTTGCCAAAATTATGTATTCAATTCAATCGGGCTCGTCACTTACCTCAATCCGTTTATTGGTCATCACAACGGTGATATTGTGGGTAAAATCTGTGCTCAAACAGGCAAAGGCGTACGTGAAGTCGTGTTAGAAAGAGGGTTGCTTACAGAGGCTGAATTAGATGATATTCTTTCTGTTGAGAACTTAATGAAACCGACTTATAAAGCGAAACGTTTTAACGAAGAAGAGTAATTATAAAAATCTAGTTATTGGTAGCGATGCCTTTGGTATAGCTACCAATTTTTTATATCATCACGCTGAACGCTTCGCCGTTGAAGCAAAGGTAATTTTATCTGGGCGATAACTGATACTACCATATTGGAATGGACGACCATCAGCTAAATAAGTTGTGCTGGTAACACTCACTACCATCTCATATTCACCTAAATCCATTTTCTCTTTTTCTTCATCATTAGCATAACGGAAGCTAATTTCCCGCTGAGAATAGCTAATTTTCAAGCCGAGTTCATGTTCTAAATAGCGATAGATAGACTGTTCAGCAATTTCACGGCTAATAAAAGGCACAATCCGTCGATCAAAATAAGAAATCTCATATTCCACAGCTTCACCATCTATTTCACGATGGCGACTTATACGGTAAAAGTCTATTTGATCATTTACATTAAAGATCCGCATAAGTGTCTCTTCGCCTTGCACAATATATAAACTAGAAAGGAGCGTTTTCACTTGATGGGTAAATTTATGGTTTAGCTCACTCATCGTTTTAAGTTCAGAGAGCGGTTGTAATTTTAATAAATCACGCGCTAAAACAATGGAATTTCTGCCCTGCTGTTTCTGAATATAACCATCCATTTCAAGCAAAGACAAGGCTTTGCGAATGGTATCCTTAGAAAAACCATAGCTTTGCATCAGCTCATTTTCGCTTGGTAATTCTTGATTGGGTGCTAAAAGTCCTTGGCTAATCTGGGTTTTAATTTCACTATAAACTTGCTTATATTTACTCATTTTTACCCTTTCTTTTATGCTTACTCTATTCGTTATTCCTTTATATGTTTTATAGCATACCATAAAACCAGATAAGTTATACGTAAAAACGTGATCCACATCACAATTTCATATAAAAAAACTGACTTTTACGTAAAAGTAATTGATTGAGAATCAGTTTAGAGTAAAATGCACCACAATTCTTAATTTTAAAAGGAGCATTACAATGACCCAATTTAGTACCTTCGTACAAACCACTACTCATAAAACATTAGAACAACTTAGTGATCGTGAAATTTACGTTCAATTATTAAATTACGTAAAAGAAATTTCTGCGAATAAGCCCAAAAATACCGCAAAACGCAAGGTTTACTACATTTCAGCGGAGTTTTTAATTGGTAAATTATTATCAAATAACTTAATTAACCTTGGAATTTATCAAGAGATCAAAGCCGAATTAGCTGAAGCAGGGAAATCATTAAGCCACATTGAAGATATTGAACCCGAGCCGTCTTTAGGGAATGGTGGTTTAGGTCGTTTAGCCTCTTGCTTTATTGATTCGATGTCCACTTTAGGTTTGAATGCAGAAGGCGTGGGCTTAAATTATCACTGCGGTTTATTTAAACAAGTATTTAAAAAGAATGAACAGCACGCAGAGCCAAATAATTGGATTGAAGAGAATTCTTGGTTAATTCCAACAGAAATCAGCTATGAAGTACCGTTCAAACACTTTACTTTAACCTCTAAATTAGATCGTGTAGATATTTTAGGCTATAAAAAAGAGAGCAAAAACTATCTGAATTTATTCGATATTCAAGCCTTAAATTATAATCTTATTGAAACTGGCATCGAATTTGATAAAACTAAAATTAAAGAAAACTTAACGTTATTCCTTTACCCAGATGATTCTGATAAAAATGGTGAATTATTACGCATTTATCAGCAATACTTTATGGTATCTAACGCGGCGCAATTATTAATTGATGAAGCGATTGAACGTGGCAGTAATTTACACGATTTAGCAGATTATGCTTATGTGCAAATTAATGATACGCACCCTTCAATGGTGATTCCTGAATTAATTCGTTTATTAACCAAAAAACATCATTTGAAATTTGATGAAGCGGTAGAAATTGTCCGTAATATGGTGGGTTATACCAACCACACAATTCTTGCAGAAGCCTTAGAAAAATGGCCGTTAGCTTATTTAAATGAAGTGGTACCGCACCTTGTGGTAATTATTAAAAAATTAGATCAATTAATTCGCAAAGCCTATAAAGACCCTGCGGTGCAAATTATTGATGAACACAAACGTGTGCATATGGCACATATGGATATTCACTTCTCTAATTCGGTGAATGGCGTAGCAGCATTGCATACAGAAATTTTAAAAAATTCAGAATTAAAAGCATTCTATGCGATTTATCCTGAAAAATTCAATAATAAAACTAACGGGATTACATTCCGTCGTTGGTTAGAATTTTCAAACCAAGAATTAGCCGCTTATATTAAAGTATTAATTGGTGAAGGTTATTTACATGATGCCACAGAATTAGAAAAATTATTAGCGTTTAAAGATGATAAAGCCGTGCATCAAAAATTAGCGGAAATTAAATTCAATAATAAACTCGCATTGAAAAAATATCTGAAAGAAAATAAAGGTATTGAATTAGACGAACATTCTATTATTGATACGCAAATTAAACGCTTCCACGAATATAAACGTCAGCAAATGAATGCACTTTATGTAATTCATAAATATCTTGAAATTAAAGCGGGTAAATTACCAAAACGTAAAATCACAGTGATTTTTGGCGGTAAAGCAGCGCCTGCTTATATTATTGCCCAAGATATTATTCACTTAATTCTTTGCTTATCAGAATTGATTAATAACGATCCTGAGGTAAATCAATATTTAAACGTATTCTTAGTGGAAAACTATAACGTGAGCGTGGCAGAAAAATTAATTCCTGCCACCGATATCTCAGAGCAAATTTCCCTTGCCTCAAAAGAAGCATCTGGTACGGGCAATATGAAATTTATGCTAAACGGTGCATTAACCCTTGGCACAATGGACGGTGCGAACGTGGAAATCGCGGAATTAGCGGGGGCGGAAAACATTTACACCTTCGGTAAAGATTCAGAAAGCATCATCAAGCTTTATGAAACTGCAGGCTATGTGTCAAAAGATTACTACGAAGCAGACAAAAACATTCAACAAGCGGTTGATTTTATTCTGAATCCTGCAATTGTGAAATTAGGCAACGAAACGCGCTTAACTCGTCTTTACAACGAATTGTTGAATAAAGACTGGTTTATGACCTTAATCGACTTCGATGCTTATATAAAAGCGAAAGAGCAAATTCTTGCCGATTATGAAGACCAAGATAGATGGAACGAAAAAGTGGTACAAAACATTGCCAAAGCAGGTTTCTTCTCATCCGACCGAACCATTGCGCAATACAACGCTGACATCTGGCACTGTGAGGGCTAAGAGGAAGGTATGAAATTACTGACCCTCAACGTACACGCTTGGTTAGAAGATAACCAAGCGGAAAAAATCGACATTCTTGCCGACACCATTGTGGAAAAAGGCTACGATGTAATTGCATTGCAGGAGGTAAATCAATTGATGGCATCTCCTGCCATTTCTCGGGAATTGAAAGCGGATAACTACGGTGTCATTTTACTCAATAAAATCAACCAAAGTGCAGAGCAAAAATACTCACTTTTTTGGAGCAACTCGCACATCGGTTACGACAAATATGACGAAGGCATCGCCTTTTTAACCCGCTTGCCTGTGTGCGAAGTTGATCCGTTTTATTGCAGCCAGCATCAACGCCTTGATTCCATCCTTTCCCGCAAAATTCTCGGCTTAACCGTGGAATATCAAGGCAAGCGAATTGATTGCTACTCTTGCCACATCAATTTGCCAAACTGCGAAGGCGAAAATCAACTCGACAACATTCGCAACATTGTTGAGCGTAGTCAAAGCGGTAATCTTAAAATTTTGATGGGTGATTTCAACACCGATGCTATTGGTGATTTGCAATCTTACCAACAAATTCAATCGCTTGGTTTGCTTGATACCTTTGAACTTGCCGAGCAAAAAGACCGTGGCGTTACAGTAGAAAAAGCGATTGACGGCTGGCAAGGACATAGCCAAGAGAAACGATTAGATTATATTTTTTTAAATCAAGCCCAAAGGGTTTTATCCAGTCAGGTGATTTTTAATAACAAAAATAAACCGATTGTATCCGACCATTTTGGTGTAGAAGTTGAGCTTTTATTGTAGGAGATATAAATGAAAAAACTGCTCAGTTTTGAATTTTGGCAAAAATTCGGCAAGTGCCTAATGGTGGTGATTGCCGTTATGCCTGCTGCAGGTTTAATGGTCAGTATCGGTAACTCATTGCCGTTAATTAGCGATGCCCATTGGCTCGCGATGGTGGGAAACATTATTGCCCAAATTGGTTGGGGGATTATTGGTAACCTTCACTTGCTCTTTGCGTTAGCCATTGGTGGTAGCTGGGCGAATGAACGAGCAGGCGGTGCTTTTGCGGCTGGCTTAGCGTTTATCTTGATTAACTTAATCACGGGTAATTTCTTTGGTGTGAAATTGGAAATGTTAGGCGATCCAGCTGCACACGTTAGCACTGTATTCGCTGGCGAGATTCCAGTTGCACACTACTTCGTAAATATTCTCGGACAACCCGCTTTAAATATGGGCGTGTTCGTCGGAATTATTGCGGGTTTTGTGGGCGCAACCACGTTTAACAGCTACTACAACTTCCGTAAATTGCCAGAAGTGCTCACTTTCTTCAACGGTAAACGCTTCGTGCCTTTCGTGGTAATTTTCCGCTCTGTGATTGTAGCGATTTTCTTAGCCTTATTCTGGCCAATTGTACAAACAGGAATCAATCATTTCGGTGAATGGATCGCCAACTCACAAAGTTCTGCACCAATTCTTGCACCATTTGTATACGGTACCTTAGAGCGTCTCTTATTGCCATTCGGCTTGCACCATATGCTTACCATTCCGATGAACTACACTTCATTAGGTGGCACTTATGAGTTCTTAACTGGTGCACAAGCGGGCAAACAAGTATTCGGTCAAGACCCATTATGGCTCGCATGGATTTCTGACCTCATCAACTTAAAAGATTCAGGCGATATTGTACAATACAACGAATTACTTAATAATGTGACTCCAGCTCGCTTTAAAGTGGGTCAAATGATTGGCTCAAGCGGTATCTTAATGGGCTTAACCCTTGCGATGTATATCAACGTGGATGCCGACAAGAAAAAAGTTTACAAAGGAATCTTCCTCTCTTCTGCTCTTGCGGTGTTCTTAACTGGCGTAACCGAGCCAATCGAATATATGTTTATGTTTGTGGCACTTCCGCTTTACCTTGTGTATGCAGTAATACAAGGTGCAGCGTTCGCGATGGCAGATATTGTGGACTTACGCATGCATTCATTCGGTAACATCGAGTTCTTAACCCGTACGCCAATGGCAATTAAAGCGGGCATCGGAATGGATTTAGTGAACTTTATCTGGGTTTCAATCCTATTCGCCGTAGTGATGTTCTTTATCGCCAATTTTATGATTAAGAAATTTAATCTTGCTACCGCAGGTCGTAATGGCAACTATGATGCAAAAACCTCGGACGAAACGCCAGCAGACGAGAAAAAAGTGGCAAACGCTAGTGAACAAGTGGTGAAAATCATCAACTTACTGGGTGGCAAAGATAACATCTCGAATGTCGATGCTTGTATGACCCGCTTACGTATCACCGTTCATAACCCAGAATTAGTGGGCAAAGAAGCAGAATGGAAACAAGTTGGTGCAATGGGCTTTATCGCCAAAGGCACAGGCATCCAAGCCATCTACGGACCAAAAGCTGATGTATTGAAATCGGATATTCAAGATTTGCTTTTATCCGGAGCGGAAATTCCTAAAATCTAAATAATCTCCCTCTTATGAAAACTCTCTCTCCTTATGGGAGAGAGACAGAAAAAATTGTATTCAGCAATTTTTCAAAGAGGGAGAAAAAGCAGTCAAATTTCCAAATAAATTTACCAATTACCTTTTCTTTCTATCTTTCACCCTATTCATTCCAAATCTATTTTACCCCTATTTTGTTGGCAATATACTTGGCAATTGTCGTCGGCATATATTGTCCAAAGTGGAGGAGGACCTGTCTAAAACAAGCGGTCAAAAATACTGAGCATTTTACAAAATTAAAGGCTGAATTCTAGTAATCTACACCCTAAACGTTGGACTATTCTTCTCGAATTGCTCTCGCTTGTGCTAATCTGATTTCAGGATAGCTGCCAGTGCTTAAATCATTCTCTTTACCTGTAAGCGGTCTTTTATATCTACCGCCACAGTTTTGAACCACCTGCTGAACTAACAAATAAAGGCCTTTTCCTTAAATTTTAGTTATACGAATTTTTAGTTATATCACATCGTATAACTAAGACTATAACTAAAAAATGCTACTGTAAATGAAAGAAAAGGCAACAACACGTAAGAAAAGAAAAATTAAAAACGGAGAAAAGCCTAATAATATCAATGGGTTTAGACAATAAAAGAAAGATGAGAAAACTTGAAATGGTCCCCCCTACCGGACTTGAACCAGTGACCAAGCGATTATGAGTCGCCTGCTCTAACCGACTGAGCTA
>NZ_JAHAHT010000077.1 GCF_018373095.1 Haemophilus parahaemolyticus | reverse complement strand
TGAAAGCGGGTATGCGATCCCTGCTTCAATGGTTTTACCTTTAATACCACTTGCCATTGCATTTGGCACGAATGTACCTAATGAACCACTAAATGCAAAACCTGCAGTAACACCCGCTGCAACTTTAAGGAAATGACGACGAGACTCATTATTGAGGGAAGAACAATATTTAGTCATATTAGACTCCTTGTGTGTGATGAAAAACTCATTATGTTCCTATCGTTTTCTCAATAAAAAACTAAAAACACAACCAGTAAACTCATTCTTTTAAAATGAAGTGAAGCAATCACTTTTTAAAATAAAATGATTTGGTTAAATCATATTTTCTTACGGGATCTCTGTCAATAAAGCAAAACGGTTAAATTTCCATTCTGTGATCAATGTCACACTCTTTTTATTTCTACCCTTTTAGGAATTTTTACAATATGCAAATAAAATACTTTTAGAGTATTACGCCATTTTAATAAATTAAATATAGTGATCAACTTCACAAATTTATATCATTCATCTTGCTATTTTTAATACAAAACCAGTATTCTTTATATACATTCAAAACAAAAGGAGTTTCTTATGAGTATTCTCAGCTATGCACAAAAAATTGGGCAAGCCTTAATGGTGCCTGTAGCAGCTTTACCAGCCGCTGCGGTATTGATGGGGATTGGTTATTGGGCAGACCCAGATGGTTGGGGGGCAAATAGCCAACTTGCAGCCTTACTGATAAAATCAGGCGGGGCAATTATTGATAATATGGGCTTATTATTTGCTGTTGGGGTGGCATTTGGGCTTTCTAAAGACAAACACGGCTCCGCAGCACTTTCAGGTTTAGTCGGTTACTATGTAGTGACTACTCTACTCTCCCCTGCAAGCGTGGCTCAATTACAACATATTGATGCCAGCCAGGTGCCCGCTGCATTTGGTAAAATTAACAACCAATTTATCGGGATTTTAATCGGGGTAATTTCTGCTGAACTTTACAACCGCTTCTATCAAGTAGAATTACCAAAAGCACTATCCTTCTTTAGCGGCAAACGTTTAGTGCCGATCATTGTTTCTTTCGTAATGATGCTTGTCTCTTTCATCTTACTTTACGTATGGCCTCACATTTTCAACGCTCTCGTTGCATTTGGTGAATCCATCAAAGATTTAGGTGCATTCGGTGCAGCAATCTACGGCTTTTTCAACCGCCTGTTAATCCCTGTTGGCTTACACCATGCATTAAACTCTGTATTCTGGTTTGATGTGGCAGGCATTAACGATATTCCAAACTTCTTAGGTGGTGCAAAATCTTTAGCAGAAGGTACTGCGACTGTCGGTGTGACAGGTATGTACCAAGCTGGTTTCTTCCCAATGATGATGTTCGGCTTGCCAGGTGCAGCCCTTGCTATTTACCACTGTGCGAAACCAAGCCAAAAAGCAAAAGTTGCCTCTATTATGTTAGCTGGTGCATTAGCTTCTTTCTTTACAGGTATCACCGAACCGCTTGAATTTTCCTTTATGTTCGTTGCACCTGTGCTATATTTAATCCATGCAATCTTAACAGGTATCTCCGTTTTCATTGCAGCAACCATGCAATGGATCGCAGGCTTTGGCTTTAGTGCGGGTTTAGTGGATATGGTGCTTTCATCAGGTAACCCTCTTGCCGTGAACTGGTATATGCTTATCCTACAAGGCTTAGTTTTCTTTATAATTTACTACTTCGTATTCCGTTTTGCGATTAAAACATTCAACCTCAAAACATTAGGTCGTGAAGAAGAAAAAGAGGAAACCGAAGTAGTTCCTCAAGGACAAACAAATCAATCACGAGAAGAAAGAGCAGTTCAATTTATTGATGCACTCGGTGGAGCAGGAAACTTCAAAACTGTAGATGCTTGTATCACTCGCTTACGTTTAACCCTCGTTGATCACAACAACATTAACGAAGTCAAACTCAAAACCCTAGGTTCAAAAGGCAACGTTAAAATCGGCAATGATGGATTGCAAGTGATTTTAGGCCCAGAAGCGGAATTAGTTGCAGAAGCAATTAAAGCGAAACTTTAATTTCTATCACTAATAATAAAAGCATAGTTTTAATCTGCCCCCAAAAAAGTTAGACTTATTTATTTCAAGGACTGAGTTCTGTCATTCACAGGGCTGAGTCCTTTTAGTCTCCTCTGAATGCGTTTAGGATTGTAATAATGAATGTACTCATAGATCGTTTTTCCAGTTGTTCGAACGGTCTCAAATCATTTACCGTAATAACATTTCGTTTTTAATCGTCCAAAGAAGCTTTCCATCGAACTCTTGCTACAGCTTGTTTCATCATTCGGGTAAGTGAATAATTTTTACTATTTTGGAGATAAAACTCAATGACTTATTGTTTGAAAAGAAAATTGTATTTGGTCATAAAAAATCTGCACCTTAGTTAGTTGGTTGTTTAGTCCAACTAACTAAGGTGCAGATCAAGATAGGATGCCACTCTCTTTATAACACAATTAGAAAATACTAAATGCTAAAAAACAGATCATGGCAAGTGATGCAACAACTGTCATCATTGCGTAACCAAATGTACCCATTTTGTTCTCCTTATGAATTTTCTTTGTGATCTTCAGCCATACTTACCGCAGCGGTAAATAATACGTCTGTTGATGAGTTCAACGCTGTTTCAGCTGAATCTTGTATAACCCCAATGATAAAGCCTACACCTATTACTTGTGCGGCAATATCGTTCGGGATGTTAAATAAGCTACATGCTAATGGAATTAATAAGAGTGAACCTCCTGCTACACCAGATGCACCACAAGCACAAATTGAAGCCACAATACTTAATAATAACGCAGACCAGAAATCAGGCACAATACCTTGTGTGTAAGCCGCTGCAAGTGTTAATACAGTAACGGTAATTGCAGCCCCCGCCATATTAATGTTTGCACCAAGTGGGATAGAAAGTGAATAAATCTCTTCACGTAAACCTAAGCGTTTTGATAACCCCATATTTACAGGAATATTCGCTGCAGAACTACGGGTAAAGAATGCCATCACGCCACTTTCACGTAAGCAGATGAAAGTAAGTGGGTATGGATTGCGACGTATTTTCCACCACACGATAAGTGGGTTTAAGATGAATGCAACAATCACCATTGCACCGAGTAATACTAATAATAAACGACCATAGCCAATGAAAGCATCTAAACCGTTAGTCGCAAATGTATCTGCGACTAAACCGAAAATACCAATTGGTGCTAAGGCAATAACAACTTTAACAACAGCTGAAACCGCATCAGCAAAGTCACTTAAGAATGTTTTAGTGCTTGGTGAAGAGTGGCGTAATGCAATACCTAAACCGATAGACCACGCTAAAATACCGATGAAATTTGCATTTGCAAGGGCTTGAAGAGGATTATCAACAAGGTTAAATACCACGGTTTTAATAATTTGACCGATACCATCTGGCGGTGCTAAGCCATCAGGGCTTGCGACTAATTCTAAAGTCGTTGGAAATAGGAAGCTTAATACTACAGCTGTTAATGCAGCCACAAATGTACCTAGTACGTAGAGTACAAGAATCGGCTTGATTTTACTATCTGAGCCCACTTCTTTATTTGCGATGGTCGACATAACCAAGACAAAAATTAAGATCGGCGCGATAGCACGTAAAGATTTCACAAAGAATTGACCTAAAACGCCAACATCTTTTGCCCATTCAGGATTTACAAGGGCTAAGCCTATCCCTAAGATTAGACCTACTGCGATACGTAATACAAGATTACCGCCTAGTAGTTTTGAAGATAAAGAATTACTCATAATGTTTCACTTCTGAAAAAATAAAAGACCAATTATTCATCGATAAATGATGAGTTCTCAGATTAGCCGAAAATTTCTTTTAATGGAATAGGGAAAAGTTCAATTCAGATAAAAAATTATGCCTATTTACGTTATAACTGGTTAATTTTTGTTTAAAAAGTGATTTTATCTTTGTTACAAACGATTTCTTTAGATAAAATATCGCCCGTTTTTCTTTTTTTGGATTAAGTTATGAAACCTGAAAATAAAGCAAATTTTACACGAGTTATTCGAGCAGCAGGCTATTCAATGAAAGGCTTGAAATCAGCATATATCAATGAAGCGGCTTTTCGCCAAGAAGTTTGGTTAGCAATTATTTTAATTCCGCTGGCGTTTTGGCTCGGCAATGATGCTATCGAGAAAATTTTACTTCTTGGTAGCATTTTTATTGTCTTGATTGCTGAATTACTCAATAGCGCAGTGGAATCGGTTGTCGACCGCATCGGCTCGGAATATCACGAACTTTCAGGTCGTGCCAAAGATATTGGCTCTGCTGCTGTTTTCGTAGCAATGGTGCTCTTTGCTATTACTTGGGGCTTAATCCTTTTGTTCTAATATTATACAGTCATACATACGATACCGTTTATTTCAATGAAAAAGGTCAATTTATCGAAAATACAAACCAACAATAGCATGTAAACCAGATTACCAAAAAAGTTCTTGGATTATGCAATTAGGCGAATGGGGTGAATATTTAGAGCGTACTGATTTCGAATTTGAAAATGGTAAAGCCACTTTAGTAGATTACAAGCTAATTCCAATTAACTTAAAAGAAACTATCAAAAAAGAAGATGGCACGCGTGAATACAAACTTTATGCCGAAGAGATTCAACCTGATGCAGTATTACACGCTAAATTGAAAAAATACCAAGATGAAGGCGATAAAACATTAGGCGTTATCGTCGGTAAAACTGATGGTATCTTCAATGGTAAACGTGAGGCAGTTCGTTTTGAACAAACCAATTTAGGTCGTTTAATCGCCCAATCACAAATGGAACGTGTGAAAGCGGATATTGGTATTATGAATAGTGGTGGTGTTCGTGCTTCATTACCTGAAGGCGATGTAAGCTATAAAGATATTTTAACCGTTCAACCATTCGGTAATATGATTTCTACGCTTGATTTGAAAGGTCAAGAATTAGTGGATTTCTTAACAACAGTAGCATTAAAACAGACGGACACTGGTGGCTATCCACAACTTGCAGGTATTTCAATGGTTGTTGATCGCAGTGCAAAAAACATCTCAGATGTAAAAGTTGGTGGTCAGCCTTTAGATATGAACAAAACTTATAAAATCTCTATTCCTGATTATTTAACAGGCGGTGGTGATGGCTATCCAGTGATGAAAAATCACCCTACTTACGTCAATACAGGCTTTATTGATGCGGAAATGTTAAAAAAATACTTTGAAGAAAACAAAGTGTTAAAAGCAACAGATTATGATCCGAAAGAAGATGTGATTTTCAAAAATTAAAATCGACTTTTATATCTAAAAAACCGCTTGTAGCTTTCACTACAAGCGGTTAAATTTCACCTAAATTTTACATTTAGTTTTTTAATATTTTCAGGCTGAAATCAGCCCCCAGCTAATTTCACCTTAAAACCTTTCTGTTCTAAAACTTGTTTAAGCAATTCTCGGTTATCACCTTGGATTTCAATCGTGCCATTTTTGACTGAACCTCCTACGCCACTGCGTTTTTTTAGTTCTGTAGCAAGGAATTTTAATTCGGTATCTTCTAAATCTAAACCTGTGATAATGCAAACGCCTTTTCCTTTTCGACCGCTTGTTTGGCGTTGAATACGAACGATACCGTCACCTTTTGGACGTTCTTCTTTTATTTTTTCTAGCTTAATTCTGCCGATTTCTGTTGAATAGACTAATGTCATAATAATTCCTATAAATAGTCCAGATAAAAATCCCCTCAAGCGAGGGGATAAGTAAGTTTTTTTAATTATGCACAATTACGCAATACTTGCGTTAATGCTTTTAAGTACCGCAAGCGGGTCTTCAGCTTGAGTAATGGGGCGGCCGATAACAAGGAAATCTGAACCTGTTTCAATTGCTTGTTTTGGAGTCATTACACGGCGTTGGTCACCAAAATCACTTCCTTCAGGACGAATACCCGGGGTCACAAGTTTGAAATCTTTACCACAGTGAGTACGCAATACTTCCACTTCTTTTGGTGAGCAAACTACGCCATCACAGCCCGCACGTTGAGCCAAATGAGCTAAGCGAATTACTTGCTCCATTGGCGAAGCGTTAATACCGATTTGTAACAAGTCTAAATCTTCCATACTGGTTAATACAGTTACTGCAATCAATAATGGGGCATCTTTACCGTATGGCTCAAGAATTTTACGAGCCTGTTCCATCATCGCTAAACCGCCAGAAGCATGAAGATCAACCATCCATACACCTAAATCTGCTGCCGAACGCACAGCACGAGCTACGGTGTTTGGAATATCGTGATATTTTAAATCTAAGAACACATCAAACTTACGTTCGTGGAGTTGTTTCACAAAATTTGTACCGAGCGTTGTAAACATTTCTTTGCCTACTTTTAAGCGACAAAGTGAAGGATCAACCTGATCAACAAAATTCAGTGCTTCATACTCTGTTTCATAGTCAAGTGCAACGATAACTTTATTATTCATAAAAACTCCAATTAGTGAGATTGTGGTTCAATACTGTGTGTAGTTTTAATCGTTTCCCAGTGACGGCAAGATGGGCAATACCAGCTTAAACGGTAGCTTTGGTAGCCACAATTTGAGCAACGATATTTAAAACTCTTTTTAATTTGTTCGCCCACCATATTATGTATCAAAATCAGGCTTTCTTTACCATTTCCCTCTTCTGCTTCGTTAATTTGGTAATAGATAAAACGGTGGAACGTAAGCATATTGGGGAATTGGCATAACTGCTGATACAATTTAGATTGTGCAGCGATTTTACCATCTTTTTCATCAATTAACCGTGTTAAAGCTAAATCAACATTTGGATTTTGTTTTACTTGATTTGCCTTAATCAAAAAGAGTTCATAGCCTGCAAGATCGTTTAAGGCTAAATAGCAATTCTTAATTTTATCTAATACTTCGCCAATATAATCAACATTCTGACCGAGCACGGCCTCGTAATAATCTGCTGCCAAGCGAAATTGCTTATTCGTTAAGTAAAAATCCCCCAGTAACATAGAAGCTCTACAACAATTTGGCAAATGAGACAATGCTTTATTCAATGCATCTAAGAAAGCTTTTTGATCATCATTTTTAACCGCTTGTGCATATTCACAATAATAATGAGCTAGTGGTGTTTTGTCCGTCTTAGAAGAAATTTGCAGCAGTTTTTCCGAGACATTTATTGCTTTTTTCCACTCTTTAGTTTTTTGATAAATGGTCATCAATTGTGTGAGGGAATTAACAGCAAAATCAGGTTCATCAAGCAATAAAATATAGTAATTTTCTGCTCTATCATAGAAGCCCGCTACCAAGAAATCTTTAGCTAGCTGCTGTTTGGCGAGTAGTTTTTGCTCAATAGAATAATCAGGACTGGCGTCTATTGCTTGGTGGATGCGTAAAGCACGATCAACTTCACCACGAGAGCGGAATAAATTGCCTAATGTAAGTTCTGCCTCAAATTGTGATTCTTGAGAAATCTGATTTTCGGACTCTTGCTTTTGCAACATAGAAAGAAAAAGATCAACCGCTTTTTCTTGCTGATTAGATAAGAGAAAGTTTAATCCCGTCATATAGTCGCGGGAAAATTGATTTTGAACAGTTTCTTGATCCTTTTTAGCATTTCTTCGCCCCATATACCAACCATAAAGGGCAGCAACTGGAAGTAAAAGGAACAATAATTCAAGCATTATTCAGCCTTAGGCGAGGTCAGTTCGGTAATTTGTTGTGATTGGCGTTTAACACGGCGATTTAATGCCATATTTTGCAATTTCACTTTAAGGTAGAAAATACCTGTAATCAACCAACCTAGAATTAATCCAAATCCAAATAAGATGGCAACAAGGGTAGATAAACGTAATTCGCTTTGTGCAATAACATAATTGAACGTAATGAGCTGATCGTTATTTGCTCCAATAGTAATACTAACTAAAATTACCGTTAATACAATTACAAAACCTAAAATATATTTAATCATATCTACCTTCATAAAAAACTAGACTAAATCAACACACTCTTTGAGTTTTTTTCCTGCTTTGAAATGTGCGACTGTTTTGGCTTCAAGTTTAACGTGCTCTCCATTTTTAGGATTACGAGCAACACGCACGTCTCTATCACGTATGGAGAAACTACCAAATCCTCGAATTTCAATACGTTCACCCATTGCTAATGCAGAAACAATTTTTTCTAAAATTTCATTAGTACCCTCTTCAATTGCATGGGAAGGAAGTAATGGATTCAACGTTGTTAAGTTAGCCACTAATTCTGACTTAGTCATATTTTCTATCCTATGAACTAATTAGATTTAAATATCCCTCTTTACTTAAATATAATCAGTCGCTGCAATATTCTATTGTAACTAAGCGGATATGCTTAAACACATATCCGCCTTGATTACACTAGAAGTGTGAATTATTCGCCTTTAGCTTGAGCAAATGCTGCTGCCATTGCGTTTGGTACTTCAACTTCTTGTTTGTTCACTTGAGCAATTGCTGCTGATTCTTCAGCTTCCGCTTTAGCTCGAACAGATAAGTTGATTACGCGAGCTTTACGATCAACACCAGTAAATTTTGCTTCGATTGCATCACCAACAGAGATTACTGAAGTGATATCTTCTTCTCGATTA
>NZ_JAHAHT010000076.1 GCF_018373095.1 Haemophilus parahaemolyticus | reverse complement strand
ATTGAAGCACAATTAGAGCACCATGATTTAGAAAAATATCGTGCATTATTGGAAGATTTATTTACTGGAGATCAAGATCACGAAGAACTTGCTGCTGCAATGATGATGTTACTTCAAGAAAAACAAAAACTGATTCTTCCGCCAGATCCAGTAGTTAAACCAAGCCGCGAACGTGGTCGCCGTGACCGCAATGAACGTGGTGATCGCCGTGATGATCGCCGAAGCGGACGCGAACAACGCGAAGGTACAGGCGTTGCGATGGATTTATATCGCATTGAATTAGGGCGTGAGGATGGCGTAGAAGTGCGTCATATCGTGGGGGCAATTGCCAACGAAGGGGATATTAGTAGCCGTTTCATTGGGCACATTAAATTGCACGACACCTATTCAACCATTGAGTTACCGCAAGGTATGCCAAACCATCTAGTGCAACACTTTGCCCAAAAAGCACGCGTGTTGAACAAACAAATGCAGATGTCTCTGTTAGGTCCTGTTGAGGGTGCAAACAGCCAACCATTTGAAAGTAGAGGTCGTGGTGAACGTAACGATCGACGTCGTGATCGTGGTTTTAATGACCGCAAAAAAGGTGGTTTTAAAGAGAAGCGTTTTAACGACCGTGGTCGTCGTTAATTAAGCCTTGTACCTATGGCTCTTGCCATAGGTTACGCATAAATCAGCCCCTTTGGGGCTGTTTTAATTTAGTAACTGTGTTGCTCTTAGTGTAGGGTCTGTGCAACACGTCCCTACACCAAGAACAATAATTTATTTTAGATTATGTTCATCCAATCCATTCAAACCCATTGCACACTAGACTATTCCGAACAAGATCTATATTGGCTTGAATACGCCCTTACGCTTGCCGACAAAGCCGAAGCCATAGGTGAAATTCCTGTCGGTGCAGTGCTCGTTGATAAAGAGGGCAATAAAATTGGTGAAGGCTGGAATCAATCTATTTTGCTTAATGATCCCACTGCTCACGCAGAAATGTTAGCGATTCGTGAAGCAGGGCAATCTTTACAAAATTACCGTCTGCTTGATTGTACACTTTATGTTACACTTGAGCCGTGTACGATGTGTGCAGGTGCGATTCTGCATAGCCGTATTGGGCGATTAGTCTTTGGTGCAAATGACTACAAAACAGGTGCTATCGGATCACGTTTTCATCTGTTTGAAGATTTCAAAATGAACCACTTGCTTGAAATTCGAGGTGGATTACTTCGAGAAAAATGCAGCCAGAAAATGAGTGCATTTTTCAAAAAAAGACGGTTAGAGCAGAAGCAAGCAAAAGAAACGAAGAAGGAAGAATAATATGGCAACTTATATCGTGGGTGATTTGCATGGCTGTTTCAAAGAGTTTCAAATGCTGTTAGAAAAAGCCCAGTTTGATGAAAAACAAGATGAAATTTGGCTCACGGGTGATTTAGTAGCTCGTGGAGATGATTCGTTAGCTTGTTTACGTTTCGTAAAAGATTTAGGCGAAAAAGCCCAAACTGTGCTAGGTAACCACGATTTGCATCTTCTTTCTACCTTGTTAGGCATAAAACGGGTTAAGCCTTCGGATAAAGTTGAACCGATTTTTAAGGCATCAGATCGTGATGAATTGCAAAACTGGCTCAGAAATCAACCGCTTATGGTGCAACACCCAAAGTATGGCTTTCTACTTGTGCATGCAGGCATTAGCCCAGAATGGGACTTATCTACGGCAACTCAGTGTGCAAGAGAAGCGGAAGCTTTGTTAAAGAGCGAAAATTATGCTAATTACATCGCTCAAATGTACGAGAATGACCCTGACCATTGGGATAAAAACCTTCAAGGCATCGACCGTTGGCGTTATATCGTGAATGTATTTACCAGAATGCGCTTTTGTTACCTCGACAAGCGGTTAGATTTTACTTGCAAATTGCCAATCGAAGATGCCCCAGTCGAATTAAAAGCGTGGTTTGAACTGGATAATCCTTTATTTAAACAGCAAAATATTATCTTTGGGCATTGGGCAAGTCTAATGGGAAAATGTGCTCGTCCAAATATTTATGCGTTAGATACAGGCTGTGCGTGGGGACATCATCTTACGATGGTGAGATGGGAAGATAAAGAAATATTTACGCAAGAGAGATTAGCTGAATAGAAAAGTAGATTAGCGACATTCTGTCTGATATACCGTCTATTATATCTGTCTATTTGTGAAAAAGCGGAATGAAATTCAATCTTTATTCCGCCTTTCTTTTACCAATCAAACTATGAACGTTTCATATACCAATCAAACTATGAACGTTTCATAATTTCGAAAAACTCTTCGTTCGTTTTTGCAACGCCTAGTTTATCAATTAACCATTCCATAGCTTCCACTTCACCCATAGGGTTAAGTACTTTACGTAACATCCAGGTTTTTTGGTGCTCTTCAGGGCTCATTAATAAGTCATCTTTACGTGTACCAGAGCGGTTAAATTCAATTGCTGGGAAGATACGGCGTTCTGCAATTTTACGGGACAGATGCAATTCCATATTACCAGTTCCTTTGAACTCTTCGAAAATAACCTCGTCCATTTTTGAACCTGTATCTACAAGTGCAGTAGCAATAATAGTTAAACTACCGCCCTCTTCTACGTTACGTGCCGCACCAAAGAAACGTTTTGGACGATGTAATGCGTTGGCATCCACTCCACCAGATAAGATTTTCCCTGAAACGGGCGTTACGGTATTGTAAGCACGAGCAAGACGAGTAATAGAGTCTAGCAAAATCACCACGTCTTTTTTGTGTTCAACTGCACGTTTCGCTTTCTCAATTACCATTTCTGCAACTTGAACATGGCGGGTTGCTGGTTCATCAAAGGTTGATGCAATTACTTCACCTCGCACGGTGCGTTGCATTTCTGTTACTTCTTCAGGACGTTCATCAATCAATAACACAATTAACTCACATTCTGGGTAATTGTGTGTGATGCTTTGTGCAATATTTTGCAGAAGAACGGTTTTACCCGCTTTTGGCGGTGCTACGATCAACGCACGCTGACCTTTACCTATTGGTGCGGCTAAATCTAAAATACGTGCGGTTAAATCTTCGGTTGAGCCGTTGCCTCGTTCCATACGTAAACGAGAGTTAGCATGAAGCGGCGTTAAGTTTTCGAAAAGAATTTTACTGCGAGAAACTTCAGGTTTGTCATCATTAACAAGATCAACTTTGAGGAGTGCAAAATAACGTTCACCTTCTTTTGGCGGACGAATTTTACCTTCGATTTTATCGCCCGTTTGTAAGTTAAAACGGCGAATTTGGCTTGGTGAAACATAAATATCGTCTGGACCAGCTAAGTAAGAACTATCTGCTGAACGTAAGAAACCAAAGCCATCAGGTAAGATCTCTAACACGCCTTGACCAAAAATATCTTCGCCACTTTTTGCATGTTGTTTAAGAATTGCGAAAACAATATCTTGCTTGCGTAAACGGGCTAAATTTTCTAAACCCATTAGGTTTTCACCAATTTCGACAAGCTCCGAAACGGGGGTATTTTTTAACTGAGTAAGATGCATAGGAATTTGATAAGTTTAAAATAAAGAAGATTGGATATCATATTACTATGAAAGATAGTATTATGAGAGATATAGCCTCTTGCTATAAATTTGACTTGCGAAGAATACGACAAATAGTGAGAAATTGCAAATTTTTTATCAATTTCTACCGCTTTTATTTGGACGAGGAAAGAATCTGTATTTCAGCCTTTAAATATTAGGCTCTAAATATCTTTAAAAAAATGGTAAAATTTGTTTATGTAAAAAATTAAACTAATCATATAAAAAAATCATTTGCATTTATAAGATTTTAGATTAGAATACCCTTGCCAATTAACCATATTTTTTAAAGGAGAATCAGATGAAAAAGTTTTTGGCTGTGTTAAGTGCTGTGGCACTTTCAATGGGTTCAGTGTATGCAAAACCGCTTAAAGTGGTAACGACATTTACTGTTATTCAAGATATTGCACAAAACGTAGCAGGGGACTCTGCTGTTGTTGAGTCAATTACCAAACCAGGTGCGGAAATTCACGAATATCAACCAACCCCGCAAGATATTGTGAAAGCTCAATCTGCTGATTTGATTTTATGGAATGGGATGAACCTTGAAATGTGGTTTGAACGTTTCTTTACTAATATCAAAGATAAGCCTGCCGTTGTGGTAACAGAAGGTATTGAGCCGATGTCGATTTTTGAAGGTCCGTATAAAGACAAACCAAATCCACATGCTTGGATGTCGCCAAAGAATGCGTTGGTTTATATCGAAAATATCCGCAAAGCCTTGGTAAAATACGATCCTGAAAATGCCGAAAAATACAATGCGAATGCAAAAGCCTATGCTGATCAAATTTTAGCATTAGACCAACCGCTACGCGAACGTTTAGCGAAAGTGCCTGAAGGTCAACGTTGGTTAGTAACCAGTGAAGGGGCATTTAGCTATTTAACTCGTGATTATGGCTTCAAAGAGCTTTATCTCTGGGCAATTAACTCAGATGAACAAGGCACACCAAAACAAATTCGTAAAGTGATTGACGGTGTTCGTAAACATCATATTCCTGTTGTATTTAGTGAAAGTACTGTTTCTGACAAACCTGCAAAACAAGTAGCGAAAGAAACAGGAGCAAAATACGGCGGCGTGCTTTATGTTGACTCACTTTCAACCAAAGATGGTCCTGTTCCAACTTATATTGACTTATTAAAAGTCACTGTTGGTACCGTTGCAGATGGATTTGACCGTAAATAGAAGGAATAAATAACCAAAATGAATACTCTCCAGACTTCACTCATCGTAAAAGATGTTAGCGTGCGTTATAACAACGGGCACATAGCGTTACACGATGTCACCTTTTCTCTTGAGAAAAGCACCATTTGTGCCTTATTAGGTGTGAATGGCAGTGGTAAATCAACGTTATTTAAGAGCATTATGGGGTTAATTAACCCGAAAGGCTCAATTGAATTATGTGGTTTATCTGTGAAACAAGCACTTAAGCAAAATTTAGTGGCATACGTTCCGCAGAGCGAAGAAGTAGACTGGCAATTTCCCGTTTCTGTGTATGATGTGGTAATGATGGGGCGTTATGGTTATATGAACTTTTTGCGTATTCCTTCTGCAAAAGACAAACAAAAAGTCCAAGAGGCGATGGAGCGAGTGAGTATTGCTCATCTTGCTGATCGCCAAATTGGTGAACTTTCGGGCGGTCAGAAAAAGCGGGTTTTTCTGGCTCGCTCGCTTGCTCAAGAGAGCAAAATTATTCTATTAGATGAGCCGTTCACAGGCGTGGATGTGAAAACAGAAAATGCGATTATTGAGCTACTTAAACAGCTTCGTGATAGCGGGCATCTCATTTTAGTTTCTACTCATAATTTAAGCACTGTGCCAAGTTTCTGCGATCAAGCAGTAATGATTAACCGTACCGTACTTGCCACAGGATCTATTGAACAAACCTTTATACCAGAAAATTTAGAACGAGTGTTTGGTGGTGTGTTGCGTTATCAATTCCAAACTTCATATTTTAATCAAAATCCAAGTCAAAAAGCGGAGTAGAGTATGTTGGAATTATTACTCGAACCCTTTAGTTACGACTATATGTTTAAAGCTATTGTGCTAAGCGGTGTGATTGGGGCGGTGTGTGCGTTTCTTTCTTCCTATTTAATGCTCAAAGGTTGGTCATTGATTGGCGATGCCTTATCGCACGCAGTTGTACCAGGTGTTGCTCTGGCGTATGCTTTTTCTCTACCTTATGCGATGGGGGCTTTTTTCTCTGGATTTTTTGCTACGCTTGCGATTCTTGCTGTGAAATCAATGACTAAACTCAAAGAAGATGCGGTAATCGGCTTTATTTTTACCACCTTTTTTGCCTTGGGCTTATTTATTATTTCCATTCATCCAACTTCGGTAAACGTGCAGTCGATCATTCTCGGCAATATTTTGGGCATTGCAGATGAAGATGTAAACCAAGTATTGATTATTCTGGGCGTTACGATCGTACTTTTGCTCTTTTACTGGAAAGATCTCTTGTTGGTTTTTTTCGATGAAGTGCAAGCTAAAGCAGTTGGGATTTCACCGCTTAAGTTAAAAATCATCTTTTTTAGTTTACTCAGTGCTTGTGTGGTTACTGCACTGCAAAGCGTAGGTGCGATTTTAGTGATCTCCATGGTGGTTACTCCAGGGGCGACAGCCTATCTTCTAACTGATCGCTTCGGTAAATTGTTGATTATCTCATCACTATTAGGCGGTATTACCAGCGTTGTTGGGGCTTATGTCAGCTATTACATTGATGGTGCAACAGGTGGTTGTATTGTCGCATTGCAAACTTTGATTTTCTTAATCGCATTTTTCTTCTCGCCAAAATATGGCTTGATTCCACGACGATTTGCAAATCAATCCGCAAAAACTATCGCTTGTGAAGCAGGTCAAGGGGGCAGTCTATGATGAATGCGATTTATCAATGGTTTGCTGAACCGCTTGCGTTTCCTTTTATGCAACAGGCGTTGATTATCGGGCTGGTTGTAGCGATTATCTGTGCGACGTTATCTTGCTATTTAGTGCTAAAAGGCTGGTCTTTGATGGGCGATGCAATTTCCCACGCGGTGTTACCAGGGATTGTACTTGCTTATATGCTCTCTATCCCGCTCGCAATTGGTGCGTTTTTCTCTGGTGTTTTCTGTACCATTGCCGTAGGCTATTTAAAAACAAATAGCCGAATTAAAGAAGATACCGTGATGGGCATAGTGTTCTCAGGGATGTTTGCTATCGGTTTGGTCATGTTTACCAAAGTAGAAAGCAATCAACATTTGATGCATATTTTATTTGGCGACTTGCTCGGCATCACAGCCCACGAGTTCTATCAAAGCTTGATGATTTCCGCCTTTGTGTTCCTCGTGATTGTGCTCAAACGTCGAGATTTCTTGCTTTACTGCTTCGATACAATGCACGCCCGCACTGTGGGTTTAAACACTACATTCTTGCATTACAGCTTGTTAGTATTATTAGCGTTAGTCATCATTAGTGCTATGCAAGTAGTCGGCGTAATTTTGGTAGTTGCTATGCTTATTACCCCTGGGATTACAGGCTATATTCTTACCAAACGCTTCGAACGAATGATGCTCATCGCGATTTTAACTTCAGTAAACAGCGTTTTCTGGGGCATTTTCCTCAGTTTCCATTTTGATGCCGCAACAGGACCTTTCATTGTGCTCATCCAAGCGGTCGTTTTCTTAACGGCATTAGCAGTGGTGCAGTTGAAGTTGAGGAAGTAGGAATAATTATGTAATTTCTTCGTTTATCTACTCCCCTCTTTGCTAAAGAGGGGAGATTTGGCAGAATTTATTAACTGGAAAAGTTATTTTTCCCCTTTCACCAATGCCCATCTAATTAAGCTATCTAATCCCCAGCCGATTAAGCCAATAATGACTACAACTGCCATTAATTCGGAGTAGGCGAGGCGATCGCGGGTATCAAGGATAAAATAGCCTAGCCCTTCATTCACGCCAAGCATTTCACACGGTACGAGAATAACCCATGCAATCCCCATTGAAACACGTAAGCCTGTGAGAACGTATCCGCAATGGCTGGGACGACAATTTTGCAGAGTGTCTCTTGTTTAGAGGCAGAGAGTGAGCGGGCAAGTAAAAGCCATTGCGGATCGATGCTTTTCACGCCTGCACTGGTGGAGATGATCAGCGACCAAACGGAAGCGAAGGCGAGTAGAAAATAGATTGGCAAGTCGCCTACACCGAGTAGCATCACGATAATTGGCATCCAAGAAAGTGGGGAGATCATTCGTAGCAGTTGAAATGCGGGCGTGCACCACATTTCTAGTTTTTTGGAGAAGCCTAGCAATAAACCGATAGGTACGCCAACAATGAGGGAAAAGCTTAATCCGACGAAAATGCGTTGTAGGCTAGCGAACAGATGCGGGAAAATTTCGCCCGAGCTAATAAGCCAGATAAAGCTATCAAGTGTAGGCAGAGGGGCGAGTGTGCTGGCAAGCGAGATGCGTTGTGAAAGCCAATATGAACTAAGTTGCCAGATAATCAGCAGGGAGAGTAGTCCACCTGCACCAAGTAATGTTTTTTGTTTCATTGTTGTTCCTTTTATACATCAATTTCTTCAACACGCTCAAAACCATTTTGTAATCCAAAAACGGTTAGATAATCACCTTGTTCTAAGGATTTTTTCACAAATTGAGGGGCATTCAATTCACGTGCAACTTGCGTTGGATTGAGTTCAGCAAGAAAACCGTTATTGCCCGCTAATTTCGTGGTTTGTAAAAATTCAACCAGCTTCTCCATATAAGAATCAAACGGATAAGGCTGGAAGCCAATGCGTTGTTGATGTCCGTGCGTGTGCCACTCGGGGTGTTTTACCGCACCACGAGCCAGATATTCCGCCCATTGCTGTTCGCTAGGGGCGAGTACTTTTTCCAAAACCTCTTGGCTGTGCGGTGTGTAGCCATTACCACGTGCAAGAGTTTTTGCTACCTCAAGCGGTTGATTTACGCAGAAAACTTGCGATTCGGTTAGGGCATTCACGACTTTTTGTGTCCATTCTGGGCGTTCTGTCACATCTTGTTCGTGCATCATCGTTAAGCAGCAAGCGTGATCTCGCCAAACATCAGCACTAAATCGCAAAATTTTTCCAACGCCTTTGGCTTCTGCCAATGCGTTAAAAGGTTCAGCAACAATAAATCCAGCAATCACGCCATTTGCTAAGGCAGTTACCATATCAGAAGGTGACATTACTACTAATTTCACTTCGTTTTCTTTCGGTTTTTTAGTGGTTACACTTAGATTATTTGCTTGCAACAGCTGTTG
>NZ_JAHAHT010000075.1 GCF_018373095.1 Haemophilus parahaemolyticus | reverse complement strand
TTAATTTTGAAATCACCAGGTAGCACCGCACCTTCTGTCGCACACGCTACTTTTAAGCCTAAACGGCAATTTGGACACCGCACACGATATCTAATAAACGTTCACCGCCCACGTTCACTTTTGTTACACGTAATTTATCTGCATCAGGATGTTGTGCACATTCCACTACTTCACCAATCACCACACCTGTGAACGCACCCGCCACAGGCTCTACACCATCTACTTCTAAACCTAACATTGTAATTTGGTCGCACAGCTGTTCCGTTGAAATCGCAGGGTTTACCCACTCACGCAACCAAGATTCATTGAATTTCATTTTATATCCTTTCCAATTTTGTAAAATCTTTGCGGAATTTGACCGCTTGTACACTGTTTTGCATCGTTATCAAATCTCCCCTAACCCCTCTTTTCTAAAGAGGGGGATTATTCCATCTTTGTAATCAAGTCCCCCTCTTTTCTGAAGAGGGGGGGGATTATTCCATCTTTGTAATCAAGCCCTCCTCTTTTCTAAAGAAGGGGGGATTATTCCATCTTTGTAATCAAGCCCCCCTCTTTGAAAAAGAGGGGCTGGGGGAGATTTTGAGCGAAGCGAATTATTTAAATTGTTTTAAAAAACGCAGATCGTTCTCAAAGAATGAACGTAAATCAGTTACGTTATAACGTAACATAGTTAAACGCTCAACGCCCATACCAACGGCGAAACCGCTGTATTCTTCAGGGTCGATACCCACGTTGCGTAACACGCTTGGATGAACCATACCGCAACCTAACACCTCTAACCATTTACCATTTTGACGCATCACATCCACTTCGGCTGAAGGCTCTGTGAATGGGAAGAATGACGGACGGAAACGCACTTGTAAATCTTCTTCAAAAAATGCTTTTAAGAAATCGTGGATTAAACCTTTTAACTCGGTAAAATTCGCTTTTTTATCCACATAAAGCAATTCGATTTGGTGGAACATTGGCGTATGAGTTTGGTCGTAGTCGTTACGATAAACACGACCAGGTGCCACAATGCGAAGTGGTGGTTGCACTTTTTCCATCGTGCGGATTTGTACGCCCGATGTTTGGGTGCGTAATAGACGGTTTGCATCAAACCAGAAAGTATCGTGATCAGCACGTGCTGGGTGGTGTGCAGGAATGTTTAACGCATCAAAGTTATAGTAATCGCTTTCTACTTCAGGGCCGTTCGCCACGCTAAAACCTAATTCAGAGAAGAACTTGACCACACGCTCAATCGTAATGGAAACAGGGTGTAAACCGCCCAACTCGGTTTTACGACCAGGTAATGAAACATCAATGCTTTCGCTCGCTAATTTTGCGTTTAATTCTGCCGTTTCTAACGCTGCTTTTTTCGCATTTAACGCATTTTGTGCAATTTGTTTTGCATCATTGATTTTTTGCCCTACGGCAGGACGCTCTTCTGCAGGCACATCACGCAAGCCTTGCATTAACGACGTGAAATGACCTTTTTTGCCGAAATATTCTACTTTTAATGCTTCAAGTGCAGCCACATCTGAAGCTGCATTCACCGCTTCAACTGCTTGTGCTACCAAACTTTCTAAGTTTTGCATTCTATCCTCTAAAATTACTGATGAAAAATTGTAGAGATAATAATACTTTGCAGGCGGAATGTAAACGCGAAGATAGGCGAAAGCGTAGATTTTTCCTTATAAATCAATGATACGGTAATATTCAACAATCCTCTCTTTAATTAACTTAAATTAAGGAGTTAGAACATATGAATACATCAATCACAAAAGTAAGACTGGAGGCTAAAGTTAATTTAGAAGTATACCAATCACTTAAATACGCTGCCGCAATTAGCGGACGAATTTTAACAGATTTTGTAGTATCTGTAGCTTACGAAGAAGCAAAGAAAACCATTTTAGAAAACCAAGTTTTACGTTTAACATTAAAAGATCAGGCTTTATTAGTTGAGCATTTAAATAATCCGTCGAAACCTAATCAAGCAATGCAAAACGCTCTAGACTTATATCAAGAATCATAAAAATGCGGTGAAAATTCACCGCACTTTATACTTGTTTTAACTGGGTTATTGATACGACAAGGTGTAAGTCGCAAGGCCTTCTAAGCTTCCGCCATCGATTTTTTGGGAAGCATTCAATTTAATTAACTCGGGAGTAAAACTAATAATGTACTTATTTTGTGCTGCAAACCTTTTCGTTAATTTTAATTGGTGTGTAGTGCCTTTTTTAGGGCTATCAGGTCCGAATTCGATGTAATGACCATTTTTTTGTTTCAGCCTTATGCCAACATTGGCAACTTTTGTGCTGTCACTGGTATAAACCATTTTGAGTGTGTTGCTAACGTTACTAGTATTATTATTATCGGTAAATACAATCCACGGCTCAATATAGGCATTTGCACCGCAGTCTACAAGAATATCTACATCACTTGTTGTAATAGGCGCGGTAATTTCTGAACTTCTTTTCGTGCCAAAATCCCGTACGTGATTAGCTTGCCCATCAATCCAACAGGTTGTCGCATAAAGGCGAATAGTCACATTTTTACCATTGATAGTTGAACCGCCATCACTCGTTACACGAGGTCTGAAAGCAGACGACTCCCGCCCCTCTATAGCAAAAGTGCCAACAAAAGAGTGTTCTAAATTAAGATCAATATTCCCCTTAGAAAAATTAAATGTTCCGGGAACATAAGGTGTCAAATCAACAGGTGTCACTTCTAATACTGGTGTAATCCCTAGCTCTCCTGTAAACATACAACCAGTCGGAAATGAGATGTCATAACTCGTTACATCATGAAACTTACCATTAAAACTACTGTTACCGCCAATATTTGCCCCAAAACCCGATAGATCTGTTTTGACCCGCAATTCAAAGCCCAAATAAGGAAAAGAGTTCAATTGAAAAACTTTCTTCCCCTGATGATTTACTATTGTGAAGAGTTGGTTATCAAAACGTGCTGTAATTTGGAAGCAACCATTCCCCCCAGTTCCTGCCTGTCGATATAACTTATAAGTTTCTGTCCGAATGTTTTTTTTTCCTCCCAACTCGCGAATTAGTGCATTCATATCTATGGGATTCTTTGGTGACGTAGGGTTATCCCGTGGGAAACTATAACGTTTTGTTTCAATATTATGGTCAGGATAATAAGATATAGATGTATTACCTGGAAATCGAACACAGCCACTATAGAGACCTGTATTACAACCATCTCGATGCCATTCTCCCACCTTGTCAGCTAAAGTTTCCTTAGGCATTGCAAAAATGGTAATAAAAAGAGCGGTCAATTTTTGAAAGGTTTTTGTTCCTTTATTCATACCACACCCCAAAGGTCATTTCGCTGGAGACTTTGCCAGCTTTGTCGGTTGAACCTACGGTACGTCCGTAAAATCTTGCGGTAAGATCAATATCAACAGCATTGCCATTGACGCGTGCACTTAATTCAGTACCAGTATAGCCGCCAGCTATACGATTGTGTTCAGGCAAGGCTGGTTGAGACAATACTTTAATTGCCGTGTTGTTTTTGTTAAAAAGCTGAATGCCCACTGAATTACGGTTACCTGATGTGGTATCTGAGTTTTTTAAAATACCAGTACCCTGTTCAGCATAAGAGGAGACAAAATAATATTTAAGACGATTTGTTGCGTTACCACAATCTGTTACTGAGAGAGTAAACCCTTTGCCTGTACCTACAGCTTGATTAGCGGCGGAAAATTGGCTACTTAAAATATAACCTAAATCAACAGTTTGATTTTCTGTTCCAGCTTTCACCGTACAAAGCTTCGCAGCAATGACCTCACCTTTAAAGATAACTTTTCCCTGAGTGGCGGCATAGCTGTTAGGTAACATACCCAAACATAACATCATGCCAGTAAATAAGGTCGTTTTTTTCATAATTACTTCTTCCTTTATTCATAATAGGCGGAAAAAATGAATTCCGCTTGAACCGCTCCTTCTTTATTGGGGAGCCCATTGGTAAGTGAATAGAATCGGGCTTTTAAGGGCAACTTAAACGCATGTGCTTGTGTCGCAACTACCCCTAATGTATCCCCATTTGATTTTGTCTCTAATGCCTCCGGTGCGGCTTCCAAGGGAAACGACTTTATCGGAACAGGATGACCATTGCTTTTTAGTAACTGTACGCCTACCGTGTTTTGGTTAGCAGAGGTAAGCATATTAGGTAAAATACCTTGTGTCAGCTGTGTTTGGCTTCCTCTTGTGCTAATTATCACAAATTTCACTTTATTAGGTTCATTGAGTAAATCTCCACATTCTTCCACAGCGATATCAAAGCTAGTTTCCTTGGCGGTTTGCCCCATATTTTGTAAGTCTCCTGCTAAAGCAATGCCTAAATCAATCTCTCGATTGACATCACCACCTCTGACTTTACAAACTCCCCCCTCTTTAATTTCCACAGTAAATTTCACCCGACCATCATATGCAGAGCCAAAAGGTGCCACAAATAACAAGCTGAATAAGCCTATCATTGGGCGGAATAAACGCTGTTTTTTCACTTTTTTCATCAGTTTATCCTCCATTTATTGACACACTTTTTCATATTGTTGTATTTGGGCGGCATTCTCTAAATTCACGCTGTAATCAAAATGGCATTGGGCTTGCTCGCCATTTCCCCAGCTGACTGTGATAGTGCCTTTAGGCTGTTGTAAACCACCAGCAAACAGCACACCACCTTGTACAACATAGCCGACAAAATTGCCATTCTCATCATAAGCTTCGGATGCCATTGGCAATAATTCGCCGTTCGTACGGGTTAAGTTAAACAGTATGAGGCGATTACGTTTAGTTTCAAAATCAATCACGTGAATACTATTGGCTCGCGGAATAAATTTTTTCTCCGTACCATCAAATTCAACATTTAGCGGTAAATTTTGTGGATCGATACCAATTTCATTAACGCGATAAGGCTGGGTGTAAGGCATAATGGCATTACCGAACCAATCTAACACTTGCCCTTGTCCGCTATTCACTTCTGCACCCGCTGCACCATCTGCATGCACCACTGCAAAACTGTCGCCAACAGATTCACCAAAGGTTACGCCATGACGGTGTGCGACGATCACGCCAGATAACGCATTGCTAAATTGTCGCGAACCGTAGCTATCTTTTGAGATAGAAGAGTTAAAGTTAAAGTGTGTATTGCGGTAATCCATATTGCCCGAAATATTACGATAACCAGTTTGACCTGAGTTTGCATGCAAACCATAACTCCATTGGTTATAATCGCCGAAGCTACCATTTAAACCAACCTGAGTATTTTTCAGCCCTGAACCACGAGTTTGGTTTGTTGATAACGAATGGTTGCGACCTAATGGAATGCTAAAACCAAGATAAATTTGGTTATCACGTTGACCACTTTCACGATGAATCGTTTGCGAAAAACCAAGCTGGTAGCTTAACAGCTTAAAGTTGTTTGCGTAGGAAACTTGATATTGACTATAAGTTCCTGTTCTATTCCAATAATTAAAGGTTGAACCAACTAAATAGAGGCTACCTAAACCTTTTAGATCTTGAATTAACGAGATCTGATATTGGTTTTTTGGTCGCACGCCTGTTAATGAAAATCCACTTTCGCTACCAAATTGTTTTGCATTTACTACATCACTCAAATTATAAAAATCGCGAGAAGAGTAACGATAAGCTGCAAGGGTTACGTTGGTACCCGTGCGGTTAAAGTTAATACTATAACTGCCGTGTAGGCTGTAGCCTTCACGTGCTTCACGGTATGGGTTTAATGTCTCTTGAGCAACTAATGCTGTGTTAGGCAAGAAGATACTTCTTGTCCAAGTGTTATCAAATGAAAATGCACCAATTGGCGTGTTTAAACCAATCCCTACAGCGCCTGCCCAATAATTTCGGGTGAGTGTAACCCCTGTATTGAGGGTAAAATTGTTAAGTAAACCATATTGTAACGTTGCTTGCCCAACGTTGACATCAAAAATTCGTTGTCCGCTACGATATCGCCCTGCGGCAACTTGATAGCGGAATTGCCCCATACGAATAAGGGGGGCAATGTTAGAAAAAGGCACAATAAAGGTGCGTACTTGACCGTTAGCTTCTTTAATTTCTACCGTTAAATCACCGTTATAACCCGTAGAGTAGAGGTCTTCAATAATAAAAGGCCCTGGGGTTACATTGGTTTGATAAACAATATTACCATTTTGGCGAATAGTAACCACCGCATTGCTATTGGCTATACCTTGTACGCGTGGAGCAAACCCCATCTGGGAAGGAGAGAGCATACGGTCATCGGAAGAAAGACCGACTCCACGAAGAGCAAAACCCTCCACAAATTGACCTGAAGTATAAAAATCACCTATGGTCATTAACCCACGAATCGGGGCAAAATCTTTTTGCAAATAGGTTTCGTAGGTTTGGTATGGTATATTCGAGGATTTTCCCTCATATTCACTCCATAATTTTGAGCCAGAGTGACGAAATGCCCAATCGCCTAAGTTAATACCAGTACGTAAATTTAAATATGCCTGCGAAGAGTGCGTATTAAGTTGGCTGGTATAACGGCTGTGGTTTAAATCATAATTCACAAACGCGGCATTGCTACCCGTTTGCCAACGGCTTGGTGCAATATAATCGCGTGGGCGATTGATGGTTAAGGCTTGCGCAATCGTAAATTCTAAGCGTTGTAACCCTGTATTAAACACCGCTTTACCTTGCGGGATCGCTTCTTGAATAGAGACACATTGATCTTCTTTTGGGGCAAGCTTAATAGCAGCACGTTCAAGATCGAGTAAATCATTTAATTCTGGGGTAAAGCAGAGTTGTGCGTGTGGTTGAGCGGCATTTTCGCTATCACGAAAACGCAACGTCATTTCGCCTTTGGCTTTATTGTTTACCCAAACTTCTGCAGGATACTCGCCAGGTAGAACGCTGTTTTTTTGTTGGAAACGTGCAACATCGACAGTAGAGCCATTCCCCCCCATTTGTAAAAAGGTGGCACTGAACTCAACATCTTCATCGTTGCTTTCTAATGGTGCCTTCTCTTCTTGTGAAATGGGTAGGGATTCTTCTGCCCAAGTTGTTTCTGCAAAACCTGCAAACGCCAGCCCTAATGCAATAGAGAGTTGACTTAAGCCTGTGTTCAAAGTTAATTTTTTCATAAGTAAATTGGTTTTAGGGGTTATTTAATTGGTGATTCTCCAGCCACATCACCACCGTAATCATTAATTAATGACCATTTTACTTTTTGACCGCTACTCACGCCTTTTACATCAAATTCGCCTTGGCTAAATGGTTCCACCATCACCGCTGCAGGGGTATCTTTTGCACCCACTTGTGCTTGGGTAAAGGTTAAATAGTAAGGTGTTGGGTTATCTGCCCATAGTTTGCCGCCTTTGGCTTGCCAAGTTACTTTTTTATAGGCTTCTGCTGGTGGATAAGGTAAGCCGCTTGGGCGATAAAACATTTTTAAACGGCTACGCACCGAAAATTGCAGATAGTTTGGCTTATCTTTAAGCTCTTTCTTGCTGGGTTTGGGTGGAATATCCAATAAATTAAAATAATAGAGTGATTCACGATCTTCTGGGAGTGCTTGCGTACCCGTATAAGTAATACGTAAAGTTTGCCCTTGGTTACCCTCCACACGTGTTACTGGGGGGGTAATAATAAAAGGAATATTAGCTTGGTTGCCTTGTTTGTCTTCAATCCAACTTTGCACTAAAGCGGGTGTGCCATTTTGGTTGTTAACTTGAACATTAAGGCTTTTTTGGTTAGACGGGTAAATCAGACGCGTACCAAGAATAATTACACTCGCTTGAGCAGAAGAGACTGCAAAGGAAAGCATAAGCGATGTTGCTGAAACAAGAGCCGATTTTTTAAAAATGGATAGCATAGATTATTCTCCCGAATAAAAATTATTTAAAAAGTGATAAATACTCTCTATAAGAGTAAAAAGCCCGCCGAAAGACGGGCTTAAGCTAGATAGCAATCTATATAGATTAGTCGTAAGCTAAGTCTAATTCAGCTTCTGATCTCACTGTACCTGGTTCAGATTGAGCCGTTGCATAGTAACGAGCGTTAAATTGAATAAGACCTGTACCATCCGTTGATGCAGAGATACCTTTTAATTTGTTAGCTGAATCATTTGCACCAAGACGAATAGATGTACCATCTAAGTTAGAGAACTGG
Organism: Haemophilus parahaemolyticus; assembly: GCF_018373095.1. Taxonomy (GTDB): domain Bacteria; phylum Pseudomonadota; class Gammaproteobacteria; order Enterobacterales; family Pasteurellaceae; genus Haemophilus_A; species Haemophilus_A parahaemolyticus_A. The sequence continues at coordinate 673 of NZ_JAHAHT010000075.1, read as the reverse complement.
ATGTTTACGTTTTTAGCTCCTGTTGGTAGATTAGCGTCTAAGTTTTTCAATGTGCCATTATTAAGGTGGTCAACATTGTTGGTTGAACGGAATGCAACACTTACTAGCTTACCGTTACTACCTGGCTGGTTTGTATTACCATATTTACAGTTTTCTACATGAAGTTCGATTAATTGGTCTGCCGCTACATCACCATGGTTAACTAATTGGTTTTTACCTACAGTTCTAAGTGTAACTGTTTTTTCTCTATCTTCTGTTTTAATTTCACAGGTGTTATCAAGCACCTGACCCATTACAGTGATTTTAGCGTGGGTTTTTCCTGTAGTTGCTGGAGCTACTACGCCCGCAGCTTGAGTTGGAATTGCTGTACCAATTGGAGTTACAGGAGCAGCATTAGCCATACCGAATGCACCTAAAGCAAGTAATGCTAAGATTGTTTTTTTCATCGTGTATTCCTTTTAAATAAAAGAAAAGAATAAGTAAAAAATTGTGCAATTGCACAAAACCTTTGTTTCAGCCTGAAAAATCAAGTTGAAATCGTGCCATTGTAAAAAAAAAAAAAAAAAAATACAAGTTTGATCTGACCCCAAAAAGTTAGACTGTTATTTAAAGGACTGTTTTCGATATTGTATCGGACTCAGTCCTTTTAATTTTAATTGGATTCGTTCTTCAT